>JBCCOP010000107.1:0-8061 GCA_039025315.1 Planctomycetota bacterium
CAACCACCAACGCGCCCGGCTCCGCGACATCCGCGAACTCTTCATGGACACCGGCATCGGCACCGACGCCTACTCCATCATCGAGCAGGGCAAGGTCGCCCGCATGCTCGAGGCCAACGCCGCCGAACGACGCCAGATCTTCGAAGAGGCCGCCGGCGTCGCCCGCTTCAAGGCCCGCAAAAAAGAAGCCCTCCGCAAGCTCGAACGCACCGAGCAGAACCTCGCGCTGGTCCGCCAACGCCTCGAAGACACCGAAAAACGCCTCCGCTCGGTCAAGATGCAGGCCGCCCGCGCCCGCTCCTTCCAGGAACACTCCGCCAAGCTCCGCGAGCTGCAGCTGACCTTCAGCCTCGCCGAGTACCACCGCCTGCAAAAACAGCTCGCCGAGGCGTCCGAACAGCTCGAACAGGCCGAGGCCGACCGCGCCGCCGCGCAGCGTGACCTGGCCAAGCTCGAGTCCGCCGCCGCCGACGCCGAGACCGAGCAGAAGGCCGTCGCCGACCGCGCCCGCGCCCTCGACACCGCCCGCCTCCAACAGCAGGCCGCCCGGCAGCAGGCCGAGCAACAACAAAGCTTCGCCGAGTCCAACCTCGCCGACACCCGCCGCCAGCACGACCGCGACACCACCCGCCTCACCGAGCTCGCCGACCGCCGTCAAGCCCTCGACGAACAGACGCAGCAACACCGCGAAGCCCTCGCCGAACTCACCCAACAACAGGCCGACGCCCAGCAACGCCTCGACGCCGCCCAGGCCGAGCACCAGCAGCTCCGCCATAACCTCAACGATCAGCGTGCCCAGCTCGAAGACGAGAAGAACGGCCTCACCGACCTGCTCCGCCGCGCCGCCGCCCTCCGCAACCAGATCACCTCGCTCGACGCCTTCGAGCAATCCCTCGTCGGCACCCGCGAAAAGCTCGATCAACGCACCGGCCAGGTCGCCGCCCAGCTCGAAGACATCCTCACGAAGCGCGACCAGACCGAGGCCCAACTCGCCGAAGCCGCCGCCCTCCTCGACGCCGAGTCGGAGAAGCTTGCCCAACAAAAATCCCTCGCCGGTAAATTCGGCGACCAGCAAAAGCAACTCTCCGACCGCTTAGCCGTCACCCGCGAAAAACGCGCCGACCTCGACTCCCGCCGCCGCCTCTTGCAGGAGATGGAAGACAACCTCGAAGGCGTCGCCGACCCCGTCAAAGCCGTCCTCGCCCACGCCCAAGCCGGTGCTGAGCGCAGCGAAGCTCCGGATGACTCGACCCCCGATTTCACCCCCGTCCGCGGCCTCATCGCCGAGCTCATCGACTGCGACGTCGAACACGCCCCCCTCGTCGAGGCCGCCCTCGGCGACAACCTCCAGTCCCTCGTCGTCGACCGCCTCGCCGATCTCTGTGATCACAACACCCCGCTCACCGGCGACGCCCTCGCCGGCCGCGTCACCTTCCTCGCCCTCGACCAACCCCCCCTCCCCCCGCTCCCCCCCCACGCCGACGCTGAACGCAGTGAAGCGTCTGGTACCCCTCTGCAGCAACTCACCCCCCTCATCGACCTCGTCCGCTACCCCGCCTGGCTCGGCCCCGTCGCCTGGCGCCTCCTCGGCCGAACTTTCAAAGTCCGCGACCTCGACACCGCCCTCATGCTCCGCGCCACCCTACCCAGCGGATCGATTACTTCCGGGGGGGGCTACCGGTTCGTCACCGACGCCGGCCAGGTCCTCGACGAAAACTGCCGCGTCATCGCCGGCCCCGTCGCCACCAAAGCCCAGGGCCTCATCTCCCGCCGCTCTGAGCTCGCCGCCCTCGCCGCCGAGCTCGAACACCTCGACGCCCTCATCGCCTCCGACCACCAGACCCTCACCGCCCTCTCCGACCAGGCCGCCCACCTCGAAACCGTCACCGCCGAGCTGCAACGCTCGATCTTCGACGCAAACGCCCTCCGCGCCGACCTCACTACACGTCTCGAAAACTTCCGGGGGCAGATCGAACAGCTCGAAAAAGAACGCCCCGTCCTTGCCGCCGAGACCGAGAAGCTTCACCGCCAGCTCCGCGACTCGGCCGAGCAGCGCGCCGCCCACCAGTCCGACGCCGACGCCCTTGACACCCGGTCCGCCGAGCGCGAAGCCCGCCGCGCCGCCCTCGCCGCCGAGATCACCCGGGCCGAAGCCGCCGCCGAGGACGCCCTCGAACGCGTCACCGCCCTCCGCGTCTCCGCCGGCCAGCTCACCGAGCAGCGCCACGCCGCCGAGCGCCAGGCCCGCCAACACGAGGTCGCCGCCGCCGACCTACTCCGCCAACACACCCAGCTCGCCGAAGAACTCAAGTCCGTCCACGACCGCATCGCGCAACTCGAAAGCGACAAGACCGAAGCCGCGGACCAACTCCGGGGGGCCGAGCGGAAGCTGCAGGAGCTCGTTACCCAGTGCGAGCTGATCGCCCGCAAGGTCGCCGCCGCCGACGAGTCGCTCGGCGAACACCGCGCCGCCGCCGCCGAACGCCGCGGCGACGTCGAACGCTTCGACCAGGCCGTCCACCAAGCCGAGATGTCGCAGCGCGAGCTCCAGGTCAAGGCCGAGGCTGTCGTCCAACGCGCCGCCGACCAGCTGGACCTCGACCTCGCCGCCGCCTACACCCAGCGGCTCGCCGAGCACGAGACCGCGCCCGACGAGATCGACTTCAAGACCGTCAAAGCCGAGATCGAGGACCTCCGCGGCAAGATCGCCCGCCTCGGCACGGTCAACGTCGACGCCATCGCCGAGGAAGATCAGCTCGCCGGCAAACAGGACGAGCTCGCCGACCAGGTCAAGGACATCGAAGACGCCGAGGCCCAGCTGCACGCCCTGATCGAACAGCTCAACCACGACTCCCGCGCCCGCTTCGAAGAGACCTTCAACACCGTCCGCCAGCACTTCGCCGGCCCCGACGGCATGTTCCGCAAACTCTTCGGCGGCGGCCGCGCCGACGTCTACCTCGAGCCCGACGAAGACGGCAAGACCGACGTCCTCGAGTCCGGCATCGCCATCACCGCGAAACCCCCCGGCAAAGAACCCCGCGCCCTCACCCAACTTTCCGGGGGCGAAAAGACCATGACCGCCGTCGCCCTGCTCATGGCCATCTTCAAGTCGCGTCCGTCGCCCTACGCCATCCTCGACGAGGTCGACGCCGCGCTCGACGAGGCCAACGTCGAACGCTTCACCCAGGTCATCCAGGGCTTCCTCGACAAGTCGCACTTCATCGTCATCACCCACCACAAACGCACCATGCAGGCCTGCGACACCCTCTACGGCATCACCATGCAGGAACGCGGCGTCAGCAAACGCGTCGCCGTCGACTTCACCCAAGTCGGCCGCGACGGGCGGATCACCGACGCCCCGGCCACCGCGCCCGCTACCCCGTCGGTTACCGCTGCTTCCCGACGCGAACGGCTCGCCGCCATGCTCGGCGATCACGAGCCCGTACGCGTCTCGTAAACACCTCCGAGCCTTCCGACAGACGAGCCGCGAACGGCACCCGACCGCCCGACTCCGCGTCGAGGCCGGACGCGTCCAGACCGCGTCGGCCGGTTCTCGCGTAAGAGATATCCCTAAAGTTGATTTTCTTGATGAGACGTATACTCTGTTTCTACAAAGTATCGGACCAAAGGTCCGCCCCCCTTTTCACGATGAGGAGAAGACATCATGAACGTTGTTTTTGCGCCCCAATCGCGGAATTCGATCCGCGGTTTCTGGTCCCGGTACGGCATTGCGGTATCGACGGGTGGTTTGCTCGCCGCCGCGGCCCCGCTCGGGGTGGCCCAGACCGTCGAGATCTCGCTCGGCAGCACGATGGACGGCAACAGCTTCATCTCCGAGTTCCCGGGCACCGGGACCTTCGCCCAGATCAACCTCGGCGACGGGACCCTCGGCGAAATCGGCGTCCGTTCGACCGACGCCGACGGGCTCTACTTGACGGACCAGACCACCGGTGAGCAGCCCACCGGTACACCGTTTGGGCCGGTGGGTACCCCGGTCGATGTCTTCCCCCGCGAAGAAAACTTCCTCGTCGGCAGCATCGCGGTCGATGCCTCGGCCGTCACCGGCGTTGGTGTCGAAACCGTGGCCATCCAGTCCATCGACCTCGGCGAACTCTGGACCGCCGACCCCAGCCGGACCTCGGGCGATCCGAACGTTGAACAAACCGTCATCTCCGACATCTCCGACTTCGGCCTGGGCCTCTGGCTGTTCGGCTTCGAGGGGTTCCTCGAATTCGGGGACCCCGACGCCTCAGACACCGCGACCTTCACCGACGGCCGGCTGACTTCGGTCGACGTTGATCTCGACTTCACCTTCTTTGCACGAAACGAGACCTTCGTCGAGCCAGGTGGGTTTTCCATTTCGGGCAACCAGTTCACGCTCGATCTTCAAGACACCATCGACGGACTCACGCTCACCACCGACCTCGACGGTACCGTCAACGGCGTCGGCGGCTTCAACATCAACGACCCCGACGCCGACACCCTCGACTTCGTCGAGGTCTTCGACATCGCCGGCACCGACGGCGACCCGACCCCGGGCGTCACG
The DNA here is from genome assembly GCA_039025315.1 of Planctomycetota bacterium. Classification (GTDB taxonomy): domain Bacteria; phylum Planctomycetota; class Phycisphaerae; order Phycisphaerales; family Phycisphaeraceae; genus Algisphaera. The sequence continues at coordinate 4,547 of JBCCOP010000107.1, forward strand.
CTCGAACTCGGCATCGGCGAGAACACCTTCACCGCCTCGTCCGAAGACGTCGACGGCGCCGACTTCGACACCGTCAAGTTCATCCTCCCCGACGGCGGCGAGATCGAGTCGTTCCTGCTCACCGCCTATACCGCGGCCAACGGCAACGGCGGCACCGGCTACGAGCTCTTCGACAGCGAGGGCAACTCCCTGGGCGACGCCTCGTTCCCCGCCGACGCCACCGGCACCCCCGGCCTGGCGCTGCTGCCCCCCGGCTACGCCGAGTCGTCGCTGACCCTGCAGACCTTTGAGGGCCTCGCCGACAACGAGTGGACCTTCACGATCACCGTCATCCCCGAGCCCGCGTCGGCCCTACTGGTCGCCCTCGGCGGGTTCCTCGTCGCCGGCCGGCCGCGACGACAGGCCCGCTCCGCTTAGTCCATCAAACCCGCCCGCAAACCCGTGCCGAAGGCACACCCCAACCCCGCCTGCTTCCACCCCACGCGGAACAAACCCCGCAAGCTCGAAAGATCGGAGAAAAACTTATGAAGACCCTCGCCACCCTGACCGCCGCCCTCGCCCTGTGCCTCTCCGGCCCGGCATCGGGTGCCGTCCTAGATTTCACTGAAACCACCGATATCGCCGGCTCCGCGGGCGATCCCTCCCCGGGGATCACGCTCGATCTCGATATCGGCACGAACACCTTCACCGGCTCGGCCGACGCCGCGGAAGCCGCCGGCCCCGGCAACACCGACATCGATACCGTCGAGCTGCTGCTCCCCGTGGGTGGCGTGATCGAATCGTTCGTGCTCAGCGGGTACACCGTCGTCGGCGGCAACGGGGGCACCGCGTTCCAAGTCTTCGACAGCTCAGACAATTCTTTGGGGTCCGGCTCCTTTCCCGTGACGTCGGTCGGCAGCCCGCTCCCGTTCGTGCCGAGCGATTACGCGGAGAGCGCGATCACGTTCCAGACGATCGAAGGACTCGGAAACAACGCGTGGACCTTCACGATCAACGTCGTCCCCGAGCCCGCGTCGGCCTTGCTGTTCGCCCTCGGCGGGCTTTGCCTCACCGCCCGCCGACGACGCGCCTGACCGCTGACTCGATCCAAGTGTCTTCCCAAACATCGTTACCCAACGAAGTATTCAACCGAAAGAATCAAGCGATGAAATTCTCATCAATCGTCCACGCCACCGTAGGCCTTGCCGCGGCCGTCCTCCTCACGGTCCCGGCCACCACCGCCCGGTCGCAGATCGCCATCACCGCCGAGGAAGTCGCCGGCCCCACCACCTCGGTGAAATACACCGTCGCGGGCTCGCTCGACACCTCGCAGCTCGATCCGACCCCCGGCGCTCAGCTACCCAGCGACTTCCTCCTGGCCGACCTGGACTTCGGCGACTTCACCGCCATCGGGGGTTCGGCCGGATCGATCGTCACCCTGGATACCTTCGACCTGCTCGACACCGCGGGCGATCCGTTCCCCTTTGACAACGAACCGTTCCTGGGCAGCGGGTTCTTCGAGTTCGACGGCGACGGCGTCGTCACCGGCCCGGCATCGGTGTTCGCCTTCGGGTTCTCTTACTCCGTCGACTCCGCCCTGGCGGTCGGTTTCGCGCAGGGCACGAGCAGCGTTGACCTGATGTTCGAACTGCCCGACACCACCCTGGACGACCTGAACCTCGCGGTCGGCGACGGCTTCGTCGTCGCCACCGCGGGCGGTGACATCACCTTTGCCGTCATCCCCGAACCCACCACCGTGGCATTGCTCGCCGTCGCGGGCGCGGGGCTGATCGCCCGGCGACGGTGCCGCCACTGATCCCGGCATCAGCCATCGAACAACTTTGTTCATCCCCAACCCCACCGCCAAGCCGCTCAAGCGAACGGAGAAACACACCATGAAACGCACCACCGCCGTCGTGGCCTTCGCCGCCCTTATGCACCTCGGCCCGGCTCCCACCGCCCACGCCAACGTTAACGTCACCTTCGAGGAAGTCCCGCAGGTCGGCCAAGGGCCTCGGCTGGACATCACGATCACCGGCTCGCTCGACGTGTCGCCGTTCACGCCGATCAATGGCACCACGCTGGCCGTGTTCCAAGACTTTGTGGCCGTGGATACGGCGCTTTCCAACATTATCGCGATCGGGGACCCGGCCCGCCCGGATGGCACCGAACCGACTCTCGATATCTATAACCTCACCGACCCGAGCGGTGACCCGGTGGCGATCCCGGTTCTCGGCAACGAGGCTGCGGTCGAGTTCGGCCCCGGCCTCGTGACCGGTGCACAGCCCGCTTTCCTGCTGGAGAGCATCGTTTTGGGCGGCACCGCCGACCTCACCCCCTTCGCCGTGGGCTTCAACCAAGGCACAAACAGCGTCGATCTGGTCATCGAACTGGGGCAAGAGAGCTTCGCGTCGCTGGGGTTGACCCCCGGCGTCACCACCGTCGCCACCGCGGGGGGCGACATCGTCTTCACGGTCGTACCCGAGCCGGCTAGCTTCGTCCTGCTCGCCCTGGGCGGCCTCGGCCTCGCCGCCCGCCGCCGTCGGGCCTGACGCGGTCGGTTAATCCAGTCAATCAACTCGAGAACACGGACGCCGCCCGGTCTCGTCACCGGGCGGCGGTTTTTTGAGGTGCCGACCGGAATCCGGGAACCGCCTCAACCCCGCAAAGGGGGCGGTCGCACGCTTAGCTAATTGACAACGCGAAGCCATATTCGAGCCTCAATCGTACTCTGCCGAAGCTACCGGTCAGCGACCCGACGCCCGAATCGCCTGTCTTTACCCGTCTCATTAAGCACGGGGCGGGGCGGTGCCGTTTCAACGCGGTGAACGCGAGCGTGCCGCCCGATCCTCGGCACCATGGGCTGATCTCTCTGCCGGGCGGGTGGTCGTCAAATCGTGGCGTGGCAACCTCACACCCCGAAAACGTACGTTCGGGCCGCCTTTGGCAAAGCCCGTATGCCAACGACGTCCCTGCCTGTTGCGCGCGCACGACGGCGGCGGTTGCGCACACATCGATCAGCTGACGATCTGACAAGGCATTGTTGAGAATTGGTATGGGTTTTGCCACATGTCTGTGGCTAAAAAGCATGACGTTTCGACATCGTCACCACCTGCTATCGACCGTGGACACTATTAAGCGGGTCGAAGCTGTTGGTTTTGAGTGCTAACGCGAAGAGAGATATGTCCAAGGCGGAATATCACCGCTTACTCAGACAAAACGCTTGGAGAAGAGAACCTTCATCTCTCGTTTCGTTGTGTAACGGAGCGTGTCAACACAATCCTGCCGGTAACCAAAACCCACCCGTTGTCGCGGCCTTGACGGAGAGCAAGCCGCCGGCAGAGTAACCGCTCCTCTCCGCCAACCCGAAGGAAGTCTCCATGCCCGACACGCTCATCAAAGTGGATCTCGAAGACAGCCCGCACAACAACGAGAAGATCCACAACCGTTGGCACCCGGACATCCCGATCGTCGAGTGGGTCGAGCCGGGGGCGGACTTCATCGTCGAGGCCTACGACTGGACCGGGAGCCAGATC
>JBCCOP010000108.1:0-8055 GCA_039025315.1 Planctomycetota bacterium
CCGACGGGCCAGTTCGAGGTCGGCGGGCCGCACGGCGACGTCGGGCTCACCGGCCGCAAGATCATCGTCGACACCTACGGCGGCCGCGGACGCCACGGCGGCGGCGCGTTCTCCGGCAAGGACCCGTCCAAGGTCGACCGCTCCGCCGCGTACATGGCCCGATACATCGCCAAGAACCTCGTCGCCGCCCGCCTCTGCGACGTCTGCGAGGTCCAGCTGTCCTACGCCATCGGCGTCGCCGAGCCGACCTCGATCCGCGTCGACACCGCCGGCACCGGCCGGGTCCCCGAGGGCCGGCTCACCGCCCTCGTCCGCGACCACTTCCCGCTCACGCCATCGGGTATCCTCGGTCACCTCAAGCTACGCTGCCCGATTTTCTCCGCTACGTCGAGCCACGGCCACTTCGGCCGCAAGCCCGGCAAGGTCAAGGTCAACGGCAAGTCTTACGAGACCTTCACCTGGGAGAAGACCGACCTGGCGGCGAAGCTCAAGAAAGCCGCCGATATCTGACCCGCGGTTATCCTGTCGGCCATGCTGGTCAAGAAAGGCATCCCCGTCTCGCCCGGCGTTTCGATCGGCCGGGCCGTCGTCCTCGACAGCGAGGACCGCGCGGTGCCGCGGCGCACGATCCCCTCGGCCCTGATCGACCACCACCTGCGGCGGGTCGAACGAGCGCTGGAAGAGTCCATCCGCCAGATCACCGAGTTGCGGCAGCGCACCGAGGAATCGCTCGGCGAAGAGCTGGCAAAGATCTTCGCGTTCCACCTCGGGATGCTCGCCGACCCGGCCCTGACCGAGCAGTTCCGCGACATGGTGCGGACCCAGCGGGTCACCGCCGAGTACGCCATCTACGCCGTGATGGACCGGCTCGCCAAGACGTTTCTCGCCCACGAGGACCGCTACTTCCGCGACCGCGCCCACGACATCGTCGACCTGCAGCGGCGGGTGCTGCGGCAGCTGATCCGCAGCGGCGAGAACGACCTGTCGAAGATCGACACGCCGTCGATCGTGATCGCCCAGGACCTCACGCCCAGCCAGACCGCGGGGCTGGACAAGGACATGATCGTCGCGCTGGCGACCGACGCCGGCGGCCGCACCAGCCACACCGCGATCCTCGCCCACGCCCTGGGCATCCCCGCGGTCGTCGGTCTCGAAGACCTCGCCCGGACGGCCAACACCGGCGACACCGTCATCATCGACGGCCACCGCGGCGTCGCCGTCGTCGAGCCCGACGCCGCGCAGCTGCTCGAGTACAAGCAGGAGGCCCGCCGGATCAAGCGGCTCGGCGTCGAGCTCGCCAAGCTCCGCGACGAGCCCGCCGTCACCCGCGACGGCACCGAGATCACCCTGCTGGGCAACATCGAGTTTCCTACCGAGGTCGACCTCGCCGTCGAGAAGGGCGCGGCCGGCATCGGGCTGTACCGCACCGAGTTCCTCTACCTCTCGGCCGAGTACGAGCCGACCGAAGAGCAGCAGTACGAGAGCTACGCCGAGACGATCCGCCGGCTCGACGGCCGGCCGCTGACCGTCCGCACCCTCGACCTCGGGGCCGACAAGGTCCCCGAGTCCGCCGAGCTCGCCGCGCCGATGCTCCACGAGCGCAACCCGTTCCTCGGCCTGCGCTCGATCCGGCTGTGCCTGCAGAACCTGCCGATGTTCCGCACCCAGCTCCGCGCCGTCCTCCGCGCCTCGGCCCTGGGGCCCACCCGCGTGATGTTCCCGCTGATCTCCAACATCATGGAGCTGCGGCAGGCCAAGATGATCTTCCAGGACGTCAAGGAAGACCTCGAGGACCAGGGCATCGCCTTCGCCGAGGAGATTCCGCTGGGCATGATGATCGAGGTGCCCTCGGCCGCGTTGCAGGCCAAGACCTACGCCGCCGAGGTCGATTTCTTCAGCATCGGCACCAACGACCTGATTCAGTACACCGTGGCCGTCGACCGCGCCAACGAGCGGATCGCCAGCCTCTACTCCGCGGCCCACCCCGCGGTGCTGACACTGCTCAAGGAGGTGATCCGCACCGCCGATCGCAGCGGGACCGGCGTGAGCCTCTGCGGCGAGATGGCGGGCCAGCCCGAATTCACTATGCTATTGCTTGGTTTTGGGCTGCGGAGTTTTTCGATGACGCCGCCCGCCGTGCCCGAGGTCAAGCGGCTGATCCGGGCCGTGAGCCTCGACCAGTGCCGCCGCGTGGCCCGCAAGGCCATGAGTTTCGACTCGGACCGCGAGGTCCTCACCTACCTCAAGGATGAGGCCAGCAAAATCATGCCCGAGGCGTTCGATGGGCGTTCCATCGTGATCTAGCCGACGGGCCACCAGAACACCGCCCCCTTCGATCGCCGGACCGCTGAGGTCCGCGGCTTGAGCGAAAGGGTGCCAAAGACAAGGAAGTCGAGCGTTGGGGTCGAAGGCTGAAAGTCCAAGGTCGAAGGTGAGACACGATTCCGATCGTGCTGCTTTCGCTCTGAAGTCTTTCGACCTACGACTTTCAACCTTCGACTAAACAACCAGTGCCCGACACCGACATGCTCATCAACTTCGTGCCCGGCGAGGAGTGCCGGATCGCGGTCGTCGAAGACGGCCGGCTCGAAGAGTTCTACCAGGAACGCGCCTCCACCGAGTCGCACGTCAGCAACATCTACAAGGGCCGCGTGACCAACGTCGAGCCCGCGATCCAGGCCGCTTTCGTGGACTTCGGCCTTGAGAGCAACGGCTTCCTCCACATCACCGACCTGCACCCCAAGTACTTCCCCGGCAAGGACCGCGAGGAGTTCGAAAAGGTCGGCCACAAGACCGCCCGCCACGAACGACCGCCGATCCAGAAGTGCCTCAAACGCGGCCAGGAGGTCCTGGTCCAGGTCATCAAAGAGGGCATCGGCACCAAGGGCCCGACCCTCACCAGCTACCTCTCGATCCCGGGCCGGTTCCTCGTGATGATGCCCGACATGCAGCGGCACGGCGTGTCACGCAAGGTCGAAGACGACGACGCCCGCCGCGAGATGCGCGACATCCTCAAGACCCTCGACCCGCCCAAGGAGTTCGGGTTCATCGTCCGCACCGCCGGCATCGGGCAGACCAAGACCGACCTCAAACGCGACCTGTCGTACCTCCAGCGGCTCTGGAAGAACATCGAACGCAAACGTAAGGGACGCGGCAAGGTCGGAGAGCTCTACGCCGAGTCCGACCTGGTCATCCGCACCATCCGCGACGTGTTCAGCAGCGGTGTCCGCCGCATCGTGGTCGACGACCCGACCGCCGCGGTGCGGGCCCGCGACTTCCTGGCGGTCGCCAACCCCCGCACCAAGTCGCAGGTCGTCTACTACGACGACCCCGTGCCGCTGTTCCACCGGATGGGCGTCGAGGCGCAGCTCGACCACATGAACGCGCGGGAGGTGCCGCTGCCGTCGGGCGGGGCGCTGGTGATCGACCAGACCGAGGCGCTCGTCGCCGTGGACGTAAACTCCGGCAAGAGCCGCGGCGCGCGTGACGCGGAGACCAACGCGTACCAGACCAACTGCGAGGCCGTCGACGAGATCGCCCGCCAGCTGCGGCTCCGCGACCTCGGCGGCCTGGTCGTCCTCGACCTGATCGACATGCGGCCGATGAAGAACCGCAAGGCGGTCGAGACCCGCTTCCGCAACCTGCTGAAGAAAGACCGCGCCCGCACCCGCATCGGGCCGATCTCGCAGTTCGGGCTGCTCGAGATGACCCGCCAGCGGATGCGGCCGTCGCTCAAGAAGTCGATCCAGCAGGAGTGCCCCCACTGCGGCGGCCGGGGCTACACGCTCAGCCCCGAGTCGGTCGTGCTCAGCGTCATGCGCCGCCTCGCCCTGGTCATGCACCGCGACGACGTCGCCCGCATCGAGCTGACCATCAGCCCCGACGTGGCGTTCCACATCCTCAACCGCAAGCGCGGCGAGCTGGTCGCCCTCGAGCAGAAGCACGGCAAGGCCGTCATGGTCCGCGTCGGCGGGGCAACCGTCGACCACGTCGCCATCAGCGCGATCAACCCCAAGGGCGCGGTCATCGAGTTCGACCCCGAACGTGACACCGACCGCCTCAAGCCCGCCGGCCCCGAAGCGTTCCGCGAGCTCGACGACGTCGAACTGCCCGAGTCCGAGGAAGAGGTCGACGCCGAACCCGAGGCCGAAGTCGAAACGGAATCGGCGGAGACCACGAGCGATTCGGCGGGAGACGAAGCGGACGGAGACGACGACGATAAGCCCAAACGCCGGCGGCGTCGCCGACGCGGCGGCCGCGGCCGACGCAAAAAATCCGACGAGGGAGAAGACGCAGAAAACGAAACCGAGGCCGAGGATGCCGAGGCCGAGCCGATCGAAGCGTCGGACGCCACCCCCGACACGCCGACGGCGGCCGAGTCGGCCGAGGAACAGGACGACGGCGACCCGGCCGAAGACGACAAGCCCAAGAAGAAACGCCGACGCCGACGCTCCCGCAGCAAGAAGGCCCAGGCCGAGGGCGACGACCCGGCCGAGGCGGACGCGGCCCCGCCCGATCCGGCCACCGCGGAGCAAGACCCCGATCCGCCCACCGACAAGCCGAAGCGTCGCCGCCGGTCGCGGAGCAAGAAAAACGCCGACGCCCTGCCCCGTGACGAAAACGGCGACGTCAACGGCAACGTGAAGCCGACCGAGAAAGACGCCGAGACGCCCGAGATCGACGGCAACCGGGCCGACGCCCCCGCCGACCCCCGCCAGCCGCCCCGCAAGCCCGGCCGCGGTTACGCCAACCGCCTGGTCAGCGGCTAAGTCCACGTGGTGAGCCCGGCCCCCGACCCGCCGACGGACCCGACCCCGCCCCGCCCCGAGGCCCCGCCGCGACGGGTCATCGTCCTCGGCAGCACCGGATCGGTCGGCGTCCAGACCCTGCGGGTCATCGAACACCTCCGCCAAGCGGCCGGCGAAGCCCTCGAGGTCGTCGGCCTCGCCGCCGGCCGTCGCGGCGGCGATCTAGAAGAACAGGCCCGGCGTTTCGGCGGACCCAAGACCGCCCTCGCGGAACTCCCCGCCGCGGCGTCGGCCGACGGTTTCGATTTCACCGGCCCCGACGCGGCGCAACAACTGGTCGAGAACGTTGAGGCCGACCTCGTCGTCGCGGCCGTCGTCGGCGTAGCGGGGCTGTCCGCGACCGCCGCCGCCCTGCGTCTCGGGCGTGACGTCGCGCTGGCGAACAAGGAAACCCTGGTCGCCGCCGGCGAGCTGGTCATGCCCCTGCTCGCATCCCACGGCGGGTCGCTGCGGCCCGTCGATTCGGAACACGCCGCGATCGCCGCCTGCCTCGCCGGCCGGTCGATCAACGAGGTCGAACGCGTCGTGCTCACCGCGTCCGGCGGCCCTTTCCGCGACTGGTCCGCCGAGCGGATGCGCGACGCCACGCCCGATCAAGCGCTGCGACACCCCAACTGGGACATGGGCCCGAAGATCACGATCGACTCGGCCACGATGATGAACAAGGCGCTGGAGGTCATCGAGGCCCACCACCTCTTTGGCCTGCCCGCCGAGCGGATCGCCGTGGTGGTCCACCCCCAATCCGTCGTCCACGGCTTCGTCGAACTCAAGGACCATGGCGTGCTGGCGCAGCTCGGCCCGCCGGACATGCGCGGCCCGATCCAGGCGGCGCTGACCCACCCCCACACCCGCCCCGGCTCGGCCACCCCGCTGGACTGGGCCACGCTCGGCCGCCTCGACTTCGAACCCCCCGACGAGGACCGCTTCCCCGCCCTGGCCCTGGCCCGCCGGGTGATTACTTCTTCCGGGGCCGGGGGTGGGGGTGGGGGCGGGGGCGGGGCGACGCTCAACGCCGCGAACGAGGCCGCCGTCGCCGCGTTCCTCGAACGCCGCATCCCCTTCGGCCGTATCGTCGAACTGGCGGCCGGGGCCCTCGACGCCCTGCCACCGCGGCCGCTGACCGATCTCGACGACGTGTACGATGCCGACCGGGCCGCCCGCGCCTGGGTCGAACAACAGATCTAACCCACGCATACCAATCGGCGGCCCCTTCCTTAAGAAGAACCTTCGCATGAGCTTCATCTTCGACAACCCCACCCTCGCCGTCGTCGCCCTGATCCTGGGCTTCGGCTTCCTGATCTTCGTCCACGAGCTGGGCCACTTCGCCGTCGCCAAGTGGGTCGGCATCCGCGCCACCCAGTTTGCCATCGGCTTCGGCCAGGCGATCGTCTCCTACCGCCCCGGCCTGGGTTTCCGCGCCGGCGGCACCGAGAAGGAGTACATCGCCAAAGCCCTCGACGCGCTAAAAGCAGAAGGCAAGTCGATCGACGGCCTCGACGACCACGCCCGCAACCAGCTCATCATGGAGAAGGCCGACGCCCTCGGCCTCGGCGAGACCGAGTACCGCCTCAACTGGGTCCCCCTCGGCGGCTACGTCAAGATGCTCGGCCAGGAAGACATGGACCCCAACGCCCAGTCCGACGACCCCCGCGCGTTCAACAAGAAATCCGTCGGAGCCCGCGCCGCGGTGATCTCCGCCGGCGTGGTCATGAATATGATCTTCGGGCTGATCTTCTTCGTGCTGTGCTTCAACATGGGCGTCGAGTTCGCCGCCCCGGTCGTCGGCGACGTCGACCCGGACATGCCCGCCGCCACGACCTACGCCCGCGGCCACGACGGCGACCCCGCCTTCCGCGGCCTGCAGCCGGGCGACGTGATCACCCACGTCCACGGCGAGCCGATCCGCGACATGACCGAGGTCCAGATCGCCACCGCCCTGGGTAAGGCCGGCCGAGCCGTGCCGATGGCGGTGCAGCGCGACGGCCACGACGAGCCCTTGGTCTACGACGTCGTGCCGGTCCCGTCGCCGCGCAACGAGGGCCTGCTCTCGGCCGGGGTCTTCGGGGCCGACACGCTGGTCGTCGGCGAAGACGCCGACGGGCGGTCCACCGCCGACGGCACCCCCTTCGCCGACGCCGGGCTGACCGCCGGCATGACGCTCAAGGCGATCAACGGCGAGCCCGTCGATAACTACGCCCAGTACCGCCGGGCCTTCGCGTCGCTGACCGGCCCCGACGTCACGCTCCGCTACACCGCACCCGGCGGCGGCGAGGCCGTCGAGGTCGCCGCGGCCGCGACGCCCCGGCTCGACGCCGAGGCTTACCGCGCCGACGCCCCCGCCGCCAACCTGCTGGGCCTGACCCCCGCCGTGTCGGTCACGCCCGCCGGAGACGACTCGGCCGCCGGCGACGCGGGCGTGGAAGCCGGCGACCTGCTGGCCCGGCTCGGCACGACCGACTGGCCGGCCCTCGAGCGCGTCCGCGACGTCGTCGGCGGCATCGACGGCGAGGCCCCGCTCGCGGTCGTGCGCGGCGGCGAGCTGCTCGACCTCGGTCCGCTGCGGCCCCGCGGCGGGCTCATCGGCGTCACGATGCGCCCGGCGTTCGATACGCTGCGCTTCGGCCCGCCGCTGCCCGGCTCGCCCGTCGCCCGCGCCGCCGCCGACCGCCCGATCCCCGCCGGCTCGGAACTGGTCGCCATCGACGGCCGGCCGGTCTCGACGTGGCCCGAGGCCCACCGGGCGGTGATCGACACGCTCGCCGCCGCCCCGTCCGACGCGCCGGTGACGCTCGAACTCGCCGTGCGGGTCAACCTCAAGGACACGCCGTTGGAGACCCACGCCGTCGAACTCACGCCGGCCGAGGCGTCGCGGCTGCGCGGCCAACTCGCCTGGCTCCCGCCCGCGGGGGTGGTCTACGAGCGGGCCATGGTCGAGCTCAAGGCCGACTCGCCGCTGCAGGCGGTCGCCCTCGGGGCGGACAAGACCGTGCAGTTCGTCCAGCAGACCTACATGACCCTGCTCGGCTTGATCCAGGGCACGATCAGCCCCAAGAGCCTCCGCGGGCCCGTGGGCATCGTCGACCAAGGTGCGAAGATCTCGCGGGAAGGCCTGCCGTACTTCCTGTTCTTCCTCGGGCTGATCAGCGTCAACCTCGCGGTGCTCAACTTCCTGCCGATCCCGATCGTCGACGGCGGGCTGATGGTGTTCCTCATCATCGAGAAGCTCAAGGGCAGCCCGGCGAGCCCG
>JBCCOP010000109.1:0-8051 GCA_039025315.1 Planctomycetota bacterium
CACCGGCGGGAGATCGTGTTCGAGGACGTGTGGTACCGCTACCCGGGGGCCGAGGCCGAGCGGTTTGCGGTCGAGGCGGTGGACCTGACGGTGGCGTACGGCCAGTCGGTGGCGATCGTCGGGACCAACGGCTCGGGCAAGTCGACGCTGATGAACCTGCTGCCGCGGCTGACCGAGCCGACGCGGGGCCGGGTGCTCGTCGACGGGGTGGACATCGCCGGCGTATCGCTGCGGAGCCTGCGGGGCCAGCTCGCGGCGGTGACGCAGCAGAGCGTGATGTTCGCCGGCAGCATCGCGGACAACATCGCTTACGGCAGGCGGCACACGCCCCGGCAAGACATCGTCGCGGCGGCCAAGGCCGCCTCGGCCCACGGCTTCGTGATGTCGCTGCCCGACGGCTACGACACGAAGCTCGGCGAGGGCGGCAAGGGGCTGTCCGGCGGCCAGCGGCAGCGGCTCTGCATCGCCCGGGCGATTTTGCGGGACCCGGCGGTGCTGATCCTCGACGAGGCGACGAGCCAGATCGACGCCGAGAGCGAGGCCCAGATCACCGAGGCGGTCAACCGGGCGAAGCGCGGCCGGACGACCTTCGTGATCGCCCACCGCCTCAGCACCGTGGTGGACTGCGACCAGATCGTGGTGATGGACGCCGGGCGGATCATCGACCGCGGCACGCACGAGCAGCTGCTCGGCCGCTGCGCCATCTACCAGACGCTGGTGCGGACGCAGCTCGCGGCGTAAGCCCAACGCCCTGTCCGTTACCTTACGGCGATGCCTTGGGTCGGCGTCATCCTCGGGCTGGCCCTCGCGGCGTGGGTCAGCGCTTTCACGCTGTTCAACGACGCGTACCTGCGCCAGCCGCTGATGACCGGCAACCTGATGCCGACGTCGGTCTACGGCCCGGCGGTGCTGCTGCTGCTGCTCGCCGGCGGGGCGATGTGTCGGTCGCTGTGGCGGCGGGGCGTGGTGAGTCGCGCGGACGTGGTGGCGGTCGTGGTGATCGGCACGGCGGCGTGCGCGTGGCCCGGCACGAACCTCCTGCGGACCTTCGTCGGCAGCACCGGCAACGTCGCCAACCTCGCCAAGACCGCCGACGCCTGGCGGGACGCGGGGGCGCTCGACTACCTGCCCGACGGCGTGCTGCTGGCCGACGGGCGGGAGACGGCCGGGGTGACGGACACGCTGACCGCCGGGGCGGGCGACGGGGACACGCTCGACCCCGCGGCGGTGCCGTGGTCGGCGTGGTGGCCGGTGCTGAGGCTCTGGGGCGGGCTTGCGTTGCTGCTGGGGGCGGCGTCGCTGTGCCTCGGGGTGATCGTCCACCCGCAGTGGGCCCGCTACGAGAAGCTGCCGTACCCGCTGGTGCGGTTCGTCGAGGAGCTGACCAAACCCAACGGCGACGACGCCCACGCCCGCCCCGCGGTGCTGGGCAGCCGGCTGTTCTGGCTCGGGCTGCTCGGCGTGCTGACGATCCACCTGTTCAACGGCCTGAGCGAGTGGGGGTTCGAGCTGATCACGTTCCAGATCAAGTTCGACCAGTTCGCGGCGATGCAGTTCCTGCTGCCGAGCGCTGCGCAGGTGCAGGGCGCTTCGGAGCAGTTCCGCCCGGCGATCTATTTCAGCGTGGTCGCCTTCGTGTTCTTCATCCGCGGCGATGTGTCGTTCAGCGTCGGGGTGTCGAACTTCGCGTGGCTCGCCTTGGGGGCGGCGTTCCTGGCCCGTGGGCAATCGCTGGGCAACAACCCGCTGGAGACCGACCCGGGGCCGCTGCTGCGGGCCGGGGCGTACCTGGGGTTCGCGGCGATGATTGTGTACCTGGGCCGGCGACACTACGCCCGCGTTGCCGCGGCGGCGGTCGGGCTGCGTCGCCCCGACACGTCGGCCGCTTCGGCGTGGGCGGCCCGCGGGCTGGTGCTCAGCGTGGCCGGGGCGGTGTGGCTGCTGGCCGCGGGGGTCCGGCTGGACTGGCGGCTGTCGCTGCTGGCCGTGCTGGTGCTGCTGGTGCTGCTGCTGATCCTCGCCCGGCTCAGCGCCGAGACGGGGATGTTCTACCTCGAGCCCAACTGGATGCCGCTGGTCGTCCTCGCCGCCTTGTTCGGCTTCGAGGGGTTGGGGCCGTCGGCGTTCCTGGGGTTGGCGCTGTTCTCGACCGTGCTGGCCGGGGCCCCGCGGGAGCCGCTGCTGGGTTACGTCGTGAACGCGTTGCGACTGGCCGATACCGCCGACGAACGTCGCCGGACGGGCCGGGTCGCGCTGGGCTTCGGCGTCGTCGCGGCGGCGGGGCTGCTGCTGGCCACCGGCGCGACGCTGGTGGTGTCGCACAGCCTGGGGCTGAGCCGCTTCGACACGTGGGCCAACCGCGGGCACCCGTCGCTGCCGTTCGACGCGTTGTCGGACCGGCTGTCGGACCTGATCGCGTTGGACCAGCTCGAACCGACGCTGGCCGCGGTCGCCGACGGCCACTTCGCCGCCGCGACGCCCGACGCCGGGGCTCTGCTTTGGCTGGGCCTCGGCGTGGTGTTGGTGGTGGGCTGCGCGTCGGCCCGGCTGCGGCTTCCGTGGTGGCCGATCCACCCGGTGTTGTTCCTGGTGCTCGGCACGTCCCCGGCGATCCGCGTCGGCTGGTCGTTCCTGATCGGCTGGGCGATCCGCCAGGCGGTGCTGCGGCTCGGCGGGGTGCGGGCGTTCCACGCGACGCTGCCCCTGGCCGTCGGCGCGATCGCCGGCGAGCTGCTGGCCGCCGTCGGCTGGCAGGCCGCGGGTTTGGCGACCCACTTCTTCACCGACCGAAGCCCGGGCGGTTACTTCATCCTGCCCAACTGACCGGCGGGTTCGCGTGAGTTGTCAAGGAGCGGGCACCCCACGCCCCCACCCCACCGCTTCGCGGCCGCCGCGGCGGGGTGGTTGGGTTGCTGGTTGTCGTTTCGATCCACCACGGAGATCGCGGAGACACGGAGAAGAAACAGAAATTTGGTTTGAAAACCCTGCTTACGGTTTTCTCAGTGTCTCCGTGCCTCCGCGATCTCCGTGGTGGTTCAGAAACGATCTGCAACAACCTCACGGGCGTGCGCCCCCGGCCGAGCCGTGGTGTCTGGACCCCGGGGGTTTCCGACAAGGTGGTACCCGCGGCATCGCCGCCGACACGCGAACACTCGACCCGGCCGTCCGCCGCGGGCGGGCCCGGCCTTGTCTTTACCGGGGGCCGCCGGCAAACGGGGGCCGACACTAGGGGACGCAACGAACGTTTTGTGCGCGAAAACCACAGGAATCGGCCGCCGCGGCGCGACATAGCTGTTGCCAGCGCAACCGTTTGAAATTTTTGTGCGCCTTATGAATTTTCGTGGTAAATCCGTGTCGATTTGTGCGCGCGAACCGCCTCATGGTTTCGCAGAAGCGGGCCGGCCGGGGGCGGGTCAGTCCGGTTTGGGTGGCGCGGTACGTATCGCCAGCCGCCACGCGAGCCCGGCGGCGGCGGCGAGCCAAAGCGTGGCGGTGATCGGGGAGCCGCGGTCGAGGCCGGCGCGGCCGCCGGGCTGGCTGTGGTACCACGACAGGACGGTGCGGCGCATGGCGGGCGAGAGGCGGTCGGTTTCCAGGCGGACGAGTTGTTCGATGTCGGAGGCGGTGACGATCTCGTCGCCGAGGTCGCCGGCCGCGTCGTCGCCGAGCCGGCCCACGCCGGTGACGGCGGGCAGCTCGCCGTGCCGCTGCATCCAGAGGTGGACCGCGGCCCGGAGGACGGCGGGCTGCTGTTGGATCATGCGCGGCGAGGGGTAGAGACGTTCGACGGCCGACCCGGCGGCCACTGCCGTCAGAAACAACGCGGCGGTCAACGCCGCCGCCCCGAGGGCCGGGCCGCGGGCGAATCGGCCCCACGCCCAGCCCAGGGCCACGCCGGCGGGCAGGACGGGCCAGCTCCACCGCAGGTCGAAGTGGGCCGCGGCGACGCCCCACGCCGCGCCCGCCGCGAGGGCGGTGACGGCCAGCGCGACGCCCCGCCGTCGCGCCCGATCGGGTGGACCCACGCCGGCTTCCGGTGCGTCGGCGTCGAGCGTTTCGTCGCGGTTGGTGATCGGCGGCAGCGGCTCCGGAGCGGGTGGGGTGTAGGGCGGGCGGTCCGAGGCGCGCGGCCGGCTCACCGCGCCACCACCGGGTGCAGCTTGTTGGCGGCCCAGTCGTAGGTGTCGTACGGCACGGCCAGCGGGTCGGCCGCGGCGGCCGGCTCGGGCAACGAGACGACGTCCCGGCGGCCGAGGCGTTCGACGTGGCCGTCGAGGAACAGCCAGTTGGGCGCGGCGTTGTCGTGCATCCGCGCGGCGGCGTATCCGTGGTACGCCCGCTCGAGACCGGACTCGGCGGGGTCGGGGTCGGTGATCGCCGCGGCGACGAGCCCGGGCGTGTCGAGGTAGTCGGCCACGGCGAAGCGGGGGGCGTGCTGCGGCAGCTCGCCCACACCGACGAACGCGCTGGGGCGCTGCACCTCGTGCATGTCGGTGACGAAGTTGTGCTGTGGCTCGTTGACGACGCCGCCGCTGAGCGAGGCGTAAGGGTTGACGCCGTAGCTCACCCGGCGGTACACGCCATCGAACCCGGGCGTGGGCTGGTCCCAGTACGGGCTCGCGTCGGAGGGGCAGACGGCGAAGTCTTCGACGGGGATCGAGAAATACCCCGCGGTACTCTGGACCCAGCTGCCGGGGTAGCCCGCGTCGGCGAGGCCGGGGTCGTACGCGGCGCAGTTGAACTGCCGGGGCGGGTAGCGGTGGCCCGGGTGGTCGTCGATCGCCAGGGCGAAGCCGATGCCGAGCTGGCGGAGGTTGTTGGCGCAAACCACGGCCCGGCCGTTGTCGCGGGCCGCGGAAAGCGTCGGCATCAGGATCGCGATCAGCAGGCTGACGATGCCGGTGACGACCAGCACCTCGATCAGCGAGAACCCGCCGCGGCGGGGCAGGGGAGACGCGGGGGGACGGTGCATGGCGAGCCGTGGCGGGTCGGTGGATGGTGCCGATCCAAAGTAGAGGCTCGCGGTCGGGGCGACAAGCGTTTTCCCCGGGTTTGAAGATGGCCCAAGATCGGGCGCGGCGAAACGGCTCGGCCGTGCCGGTTTAGTTCCACCAGAGCCAGAGGCTGTCGTCGGTGACGTCGCCGTCGCCGTCGGGGTCGCGGAGCAGTTCTTCGGGCCGCAGGCTGGCGACGTGGCCGTCGACGAAGGCCATGTTGGCGTTGCTCGCCGGGGCGACGGTGGCGTTGGGGTCGCCGGCCAGAGGTTGGGCGTTGTTGTCGCCGCCGTGGCGGAAGCCGGGGACCGGGGCGTTGCCAGGCGACAGGGCGGTGCCCCAGACGACGCGCGCGTCGGTGGTGGCCATGTACGCCCAGTCGGCCTCGTTGAAGTCGCCGAGCATGACGACGCCGGAGGCCAGGGGCGGGGCGTCGATGTCGTAAAACCACCGGCGCGGGCTCACGAAGTCGAAGCACATGAAGTTGTTGATGTTGTAGGTGGTTCGATTGGTCGCTTCGTCGGGTTCGCCTTCGGGGCAGTTCCAGACGTTGCCGGGGGTGAAGATCACGCTCTGGTTGATCGCGGCGGCGGTGGACTCGCCGTCGATGGGCATGTAGGGCGCGAGGCGTTGCTGCCACCAGAGAAACCCGTCGGTCGGGGCGTCCTGAAACATGACGGCCATGCGTCGGTCGTGGTCGCCGGCGTAGACGGTGTTGGCGATGGCGATCTGCCGGAGGTTGGACTTGCAGGCGATGTCGCGGGCCGCGGCGCGGGCCGACCCTAGGGCTGGCAGCAGGATGGCGATCAGCAGCGCAATAATGGAGATGACGACGAGCAGTTCGATGAGGGTGAAGGCTTGACGTTTCACGGGTGAGCCTTTCGTGACGGGAGCGAACGGTCGGAGAGGAGAGCGGGCGGCGGGGCCGGCGGTGTGTTCTTCGGCAAGGCCCGCCGGCGCGGTGATACGCCGGCGGGCGGGTGGTCGGGAGCGATATCAGCCGCGGCGGCGGAACAGCAGCGTGAGACCGCCGAGGCCGCACAGGGCGAGCGACCCGGGCTCGGGCACGACCGTGATCTGGAAGTTGTCGACGGTGGCGGTCACGGTGCCGCCGTCGAAGCCGGGGTCGGAGAGCTGAACGGCAGAGAAGAGGCCACCGCCGCCGTAGACGAAGGTGGCGGACAAGTTCTGCGTGACGTTTTGGGCCGAAGGCGTGGCGGCGGTGTTGACGCTCTGGTTGATCAGCGCGGTCGAACCGTTAAAGACCTGGATGGTGACCTGCGAGTCGGCGGTGGCGACGGTGACGTCGGCGGTGATGATGTACTCCTGGCCGGTGATCAGGGCCGGGGCGCCTTCGAACTGGTCGAGGGCGTTGATGAAGTAGTTGCCGCCGGGGAAGCCCGCGGCCGGGAAATCGACGGTGACCTCGGCGGCGACGACGCCGTCGGTCACGTTGGTGTCGACGATCACGGAGCTGGCGTCCGGGCTGCGGGCGAAGCCGGTGGGCACGGCGGTGCTGCCCAGGGTGTCGTCCTCGAACGAGCCGTTGACGATGGCGGCGTGGGCGGCGACGCCGGTGAGCGAGAGGGCGAGAGCGGTGGCGGTGGCGAGGGTGCGTTTCATGAAAACCTCCAAGGGGTGAAGTAGAGAATCGAGGCGGGACCAACAGAAGAAGCCGTGACGGATCACACGGCGGTTGACTCAGGGGTCGGCCGGCGGCGGGCCGGTGGACTGGCGGACGGACAGCGTCATGGGCAGGCAGACGCGTTCGGGCCGGCGTCCGCCGCGGACGGCGTCGAGCAGCCGGCGGGTCGCCTCGTCGGCGAGTTGCTGTTTCGGGTGGCCGACGGCGGTGACCGTCGGCCAGAGGTGCGACGTCGGGTACTCGTCGTTGAAGGCGGCGATGCTGATTCGGCCGGGCACATCGATACCACGCTGCGCCGCGGCGGCGACGAGGTTGGCGGCCATGAAGTGGTCGTAGGCGATCACCGCGGTGACGCCCGCGGATACGGCCCGCTCGAGCGGCCGCATCATCGAGTCCGGGGTCCCGTCGTCGAGGACCAGCGTCGGCCGGCCGGCGGCCCGCAACCACGCCTCGTAGGCCTCCTGGCGGTCGGTCTCGCTGACGTGGCGGACGCCGTCGCGGGGCGGGGTGGCGTAGGCGATCCGGCGGTGGCCCAGGCCGTGGAGGTGGTCGAGCAGTTGACGCATAGCCCCGGCGTCGTCGACGACGATCGATGCGCCCGAGGGCCCGGCGGGGGAGTTGATGCTGACGTAGGGGAGGTTGGCGGCTTCGACGGCGGCGAAGTCTTCGGGCCGGGTGGAGCGAACAACGACGGCCCCATCGACCTGCCAGGGGGGCAGCTCGTAGGCGTTCTCGTCGCCGTGGACGAAGGTGGTGGTCAGGTGCAGGCCGGCGTCGGCGAGGCGGGCGGCCATCAGGTCGATGACGCTGTCGGAGGGGTCGTGGATGGCGCGGGCGAGCATCCGCAGGCCGAGCACCGCGACGTAGCCGGTGCTCTGGCTGCGGAGGGTGCGGGCGTTGATGTTCGGGCGGTAGCCGAGGCGGCTGGCGGTCTCGACGATGCGGTCACGGAGGTCGGCGCGGACCGAGAAATTCTTGGTTCGGCCGTTGAGCACGCGGCTGACGGTGGGGACGGACGTGCCGCTGGCTTGGGCGACGTCGGCGAGGCTGGGCCGTGAATCGGTGGGAACGGGGGCGGGCATGGTGGCGAAGGGTTACCGAAGGGTTTGTAGTAATCGATTACTAGTAATCGATTACTAGACTAACTTCCGGCGTCCGAAAGTCAAGGGCTCTATGGCATAATTCCGTCGTCGCCCGCACCGAAAGGGGGGCGCTGCGGGGCCAAAAGCGGGTTTTGAACGGATTACCCCGGGTTACGGCAGGCGGGTGATGGCCTGCGGCCCGTCGAGGCGGTAGCGGTGGCCGCGCCAGGTGGTGGTGCGGCTCGCCGAGGCGCTGAGCATCAGGGCGAGGTGGACGATCATCACCGGGAGGGTGGCGAAGCGGTCGAGGCGGAGGGTGGCGCGGAGGTA
>JBCCOP010000110.1:0-8037 GCA_039025315.1 Planctomycetota bacterium
CCGCCCGAACACGTCGATCAACTCGTCGACCGTCTGCGTGATCACGTGGTGCCGCCCCAACCGGTCCCCGTCCCCCGGCTGCGTCACATCCACCCCCCCGGAAGATTTCACGCCGCGAACGGGAGTTTGTTGAGTGCCCGATCCCAACGCTTCCTGCTTCTCGGCGAACGCCGACTCGACCGCCGCCCGCGCCGCGTTGGCCCGCTGGCCGAACTCCCGCTTCTGCTCCTTCGGCACATCCTTGATCAGCCCCATCAGCGCCTTGACCGCCCCCTTGGACCCGAGGTACCGCACCCGGTACGCCTCCAACGCCCCCGCGTTGGCGACCGATTCCAGGTCCGAGGCCGCGGCGGCGGCGAGCTCGTCAATTTTCTCCAGCATCCCCGAAGAATAAATGATTTGCCGCCCCGGCGGATCAAACCGCCGCCAACTCACGCTCCGCCGCGGGGACACGCAGGTGCGACTTGAGGAACTGCCCCGTATAGGACGCCTCACAGTCCGCGACGTCTTCCGGGGTGCCCTCGGCGACAAGGGTGCCGCCGCGGTCGCCGCCCTCGGGGCCGAGGTCGATCAGCCAATCGCTGCACTTGATCACGTCGAGGTTGTGCTCGATCAGCAGGACCGTGTTGCCGCCGCGGGCGCCGGTGGCCTCATCGCCGTCCACCAAACGCTCGAGGACGGCGATGAGTTTCTTGACGTCGTGGAAGTGCAGACCGGTGGTGGGCTCGTCGAGGACGTAGAGCGTGTGGCCGGTCGAACGCTTGCCCAGCTCGGTGGCGAGCTTCACACGCTGGGCTTCGCCCCCGGACAGGGTCGTGCTGGCTTGCCCCAGTTGCAGGTAGCTCAGCC
Source organism: Planctomycetota bacterium (assembly GCA_039025315.1). Lineage (GTDB taxonomy): Bacteria > Planctomycetota > Phycisphaerae > Phycisphaerales > Phycisphaeraceae > Algisphaera. The sequence goes on from JBCCOP010000110.1 coordinate 850, forward strand.
CGACGTCGTTGAGCGCGGTGAGCAGGCGCTTGACGTCGGCGAAGCTGTCGAAGAAGTCCAGCGCCTCCTCGACAGTCATGTCCAGCACGTCGCTGATGTGCTTGCCGCGGTAGGTGATTTCCAGGGTCTCGCGGTTGTAGCGTTTGCCTTTGCAGACGTCGCACTGGACGTAGACGTCGGGCAGGAAGTGCATCTCGATTTTTTTGGTGCCCTGCCCCTGGCAGGCCTCGCACCGGCCGCCCTTGACGTTGAAGGAGAACCGGCCGGGCTTGTAGCCGCGGATCTTGGCTTCCTTGGTCTTGGCAAACAGGTCGCGGATCAGGTCGAAGACGCCGGTGTAGGTTGCGGGGTTGGAGCGGGGGGTTCGGCCGATGGGCGACTGATCGACCTCGATGATGCGGTCGATGTGGGTGGTGCCGTTGAGCCGGTCGTGCAGGCCGGGCTTGACGCGGGAGCCGAGCAGGGCGCGCTTGGCGGCGCGGATGAGCACCTGGTTGACGAGGGTGGACTTGCCGCTGCCCGAGACGCCGGTGACGGTGACGATCCCGCCGAGGGGGAAGGTGACGTCGAGGTTCTGGAGGTTGTTCTGGCGGGCGTTTTTGAGCACCAGCGCGTTCTTGTGGTCGAGCGCTCGGCGTTCTTCCGGGGGGGGAGTGGAGATGGTTTCGTCGCCGCGGAGGTAGGCGGCGGTGAGGGAGTTGCGGTTTTTGAGGAAGGCGGAGCGGGGGCCGTGGGCGGTGACGGTGCCGCCGTGCTTGCCGGGGCCGGGGCCGACGTCGACGAGGTAGTCGGCGGCACGGATGGTGTCCTCGTCGTGCTCGACGACGAGGACGGTGTTGCCGATGTCGGTGAGGTGGCGGAGGGTCTTGATGAGTCGGTCGTTGTCGCGTTGGTGCAGGCCGATGGTGGGTTCGTCGAGGACGTAGCAGCAGCCGACGAGACCCGAGCCGACCTGCGTAGCGAGGCGGATGCGCTGCGACTCGCCGCCGGAGAGGGTGCCGGTGCCGCGGGAGAGGTTGAGGTAGCCGAGGCCGACGCTGAGCATGAACCCGAGGCGGGCGCGGACCTCCTTGAGGATGGGCTCGGCGATCTGTTGGTTTTCCGTACTAAGCCGCAAGCGGCCGAAGAAGTCGGACGCTTCCTCGATGGTCATCTGGGTGACGTCGTGGATGTTGACGCGTTTCTCGTCGGACTCGATGAAGACGTGCAGCGCCTCGACACGGAGCCGGGCCCCGCCGCAGGCCTCGCAGGGCGACTCGCTGAGGTAGTTCGACAGCCGCTGCTTGACGAACTCGCTGTCGGTGGACTCGAACCGGCGCTGGAGGTTGGGCAGGACACCCTCGAAGTGAGCGCCGTATTTCGTTTCGTCCCGCGTCGTCGTGCCCTCCATCAGGATGCGCTGCACCGTCTTGGACAGCTTGCGGTACGGCGTGTCGGGCGAGACGTCGAAGTCGCGGCAGAACTTACGAATGATGCGGTTGTAGAAGATGTTCATCCGCTTGCCGTTCTTCCGCCACGGCTCGATCGCCCCCCCGGAGAGGGACAACTCCGGGTCGGACACCACCAGGTCGGCGTCGAACTCGAAGACGGTGCCGAGCCCGGCGCAGACGGGGCAGGCGCCGTAAGGCGAGTTGAACGAGAACAGCCGGGGCTCGAGGTCTTCGAGCGAGCACTCGGGGTGTTCAGGGCAGGCGTACTTCTCGCTGAAGAGGTGGTCGACCCACTTGGGGTCTGGGGTCTGGGGTTTGGGGTCTGGGTCCTGAACGGCGACGACGACCAGGCCTTCGGCGAGTTTGAGCGACAGCTCGATCGAGTCGGCGACGCGTGCCCGCAGCTCGTCGATCTCACCCTCGGCCGCGGCCTGCCCGTTGCTGCTCGCCCCGCGTATCACGATACGGTCGACGACCGCCTCAACCGTGTGCTTCTGGTAGCGCTGCGTCTTGGTGGTGAACGGGGTCTTGGCCTTGGTGTTGGCCAGCTCGCGGAGGTCGATCACCTCGCCGTCGACCCGGGCGCGGACGAAGCCCTGACGGACCATGCCCTCGAAGACCTCTTTGTGGTGGCCCTTCTTGCCGCGGATCAGCGGGGCGAGGACCATGAGCTTGCTGCCCTCGGGCAGGGCCATGACGTGGTCGATGATCTGCGTGGCCGACTGCGACTCGATCGGCTTGTCGCAGTATTCCAGCACCTTGCCCGTCTTCTTGTCGACGTTGATCGGGTGCCAGCAGCGGGGCTGGCCGACGCGGGCGAACAGGAGGCGGAGGTAGTCGTAGATCTCCGTCGTGGTCGCGACGGTCGAGCGGGGGTTGTGGCTGCTGCCCCGCTGCTCGATGGCGATCGTGGGCGGGAGTCCCTCGATGGACTCGACGTCGGGCTTCTGGAGCTGGTCGAGGAACTGCCGGGCGTAGGCCGACAGCGATTCCATGTACTTGCGTTGGCCCTCGGCGTAGATCGTGTCGAAGGCGAGCGTGGACTTGCCGCTGCCGGAGAGGCCGGTGACGACGACGAGCTGGTCGCGGGGGATGTCAAGGTCGACGCCTTTGAGATTGTGCTCGCGGGCGCCGCGGATGGAGATCTCGGTCAGGGGCATGGCGTGAGACTGTAGGACAGAGACCGGCGACGCGTGGCGTCGCGGCGATGAAGGGGTGGAAATGGGGGGGCGGACCCGGGGCCGGGTCTACAGCGTCGCCGAGGTGTACGGCAGCAGGCCCATGTAGCGGGCCCGCTTGATCGCCTGGGCGACGAGCCGCTGCTCGCGGGCGGTGAGGCTGGATTTCTTACGCCCCTGGATCTTGCCGTTGGGCGTGAGGTAGCGGCGCAGGTCTTCGCTGTTTTTGTAATCGACGAACGTGGTGCCGTTGCTGGACTCGAAGACGACTTTCGCGGGGGGGTTGGTGCCGAAGGCGTTGAACTGGCTCATCGTGGGGGCTCCGTCTCGGGTGGGGTAGACCCGACGCGAGGCCGGGCCGACGGGGTGGTGCGGGCCGCTCGGCCACGCGGTTTCGAGCCGCGGAGTGTAACGCTTAGCCCTGGCCCCGCCAAGCCAGCGGGGCGCGGTCGGCCCGGCTGACCGACCACTTCACCTCTGCCCCCCCCGCCCGCCGCAGCCGGTCGCGGTACACCGGCAGGTACGGCCGCTCGCTGACCGTGTGGCCCAGCAGCACGACGACCCGGCCCCGCTGCACCAGGTCCAGCGCCTGGTGGTGCTGCATCTCGCCGGTGACGTAGGCGTCTGCTTCGATCTCTTCAAACAAACTACCCCCCGCCCCCGGGCAGACGGCCACCCTGCGCACCCGTTTCACGCCCCGATGCCCCAGCTTGACCGCCGCCTCGGGCAGCCCACCGAAACACGCCGCCAACGCGTCCGGCGTCACCGCCCGGTCCAGCGTCAACACCCGCCCCGCCCCCGCGGCCTCGTCCACCGCGATCGGCTCCGGCTCCAGTTTGAACACGTCGAACGCCGGCTCTTCGTAAGGGTGCGCCAGCCGCAGCTCACCCAGCACCTCCGCCAGCCGCCGCCCCGGCACCAGCATCTCCAGCCGACGCTCGGCGACCTCCTCCCGCTTCCCGATCTGGCCGATCGCGGGCTTGGCCCCCTCGACCGGCCGGAAGCCGCCGGTTCCGAGGGCCGAGAACGAACACTCGCGGTAGTTACCGATCCCCCCTGCCCCCGCTCCCGCCATCGCCGACCGCACCGACGCCTCGTCCGCCTCCGGCACGAAGACCACGACCTTGAATTCGTCCCGTCCGACCGACGCCGGCCGGATCGGCTCCGCCGACCCCGGCCCGATCAGCCCGCACAGCCAGTCACACACCCCGCCCCGCACCGCGTCCAACGCCGTGTGCGGCGAGTAGACCGCCAGCCCCGCCCGCGTCGCGGCCAACACACGCCGCTGCGTCCACGGCCCGTCGTCACGCAACCCCTCCAGCGGCCGGAAGATCGGCGGGTGATACGCCACCACCAGCTCGCACTTCTTCTTCACCGCCTCGGCCACCACCGCCTCGGTCAGGTCGATGCACAACAACCCCCGGCTGACCGTTTGGGTCAACACACCCAGCTGCAACCCCACCTTGTCCCACGGCTCGGCCAACCGCTCCGGCGCGACCGACCGCAACATACCGAGAACTTCGTCGAGCTTCATCGCCATCCCCACAACATACCCCCGGAAAAGCGAGACGCCCCGCGGCTCTCACCACGGGGCGTCCCACCAATTCAGCGTGCGGACCGTAAGCCGAGTTCTGTTCCCCCTCGCCCCCGGAAGTTATCGAGACACGCTCGGGAGTTCGAGAGACTTCCGTTCGTGGCGTGACAACTTCCGGGGGCGGGGGGGGACGGCCATTTCTCTGGGGTCGGCGTTGCCGACGACCTCGAGCACCCTACCCGCCCCGTACCGCGGACCACGGCTCCCGGAAGTTTTCGTGCCGCTGTCGGGTGTCGCAGAGACGTTGCGAGAGCGGCGGGAAAAGCTTCCGGGGGGGCTGCTTGGGCTTGCACGCGGCGGGGCTTGCCGTGCCGTGCCGGTCGCCCGGTCACGCGGTGCGCTCTTACCGCACCTTTTCACCCTTACCCCCCCGGAAGTTGTCACGCCAAGTTCGGAGCCGTAAGGGGCCTCCAAAAATGGGGTGAACACTTCCGGGGGGGCGGTATGTTTTCTGTGGCGCTGTCCCTACGCCGGCTGTCTCCGGCCGGCGCGGTGGGCGTTACCCACCGCCGTGTCCTGTCGTGCTCGGACTTTCCTCGGACCGCCCGAAGCGGCCCGCGGCCGTCACGTCCACACGCCGGTATCGTACCGCGGCCCCCGCCGCGTGGCGAGGGCTGGGTCCACGGTGAGCCCGACGACCGCGGAGAGTTTTGGCCATGCCCGCCCCCGCCCCGCCGCCGCTGGACGCCGCCGAGGTCGCGGTCTGGGCCGGACCCGAGCGGGCGGGGCTGGCCGGGGACATCCTGGACCGGATGGCGGATGCGGTCCGGCCGCTGGCGGTCGGCGGCCCGGCGTGCGAGGCGGTGGCGGACCTGGGCCGACGCCTCGGCTGCCCGGTCGAGCACGACCTGCGGCGGCTGCTCAACGACCGGCCCGTCGCGTCGGTGCTGGTCGCCGAATTCGACGGCATCGACCCGCTGATCCTCGGGAAGCGGCTGCCCACCGGGACGCGGGCGTTGTGCCTCGAGCCGCGGGCCGCCGAGCTGCACGAAGCCCCGGCCGGCGGCGACGCGGTGGTGTCGGCCCCAAGGTTCCTCGACGCGCCGGGCCACCGCGCCGCCGCCGAGCCGCTCGACGCCCTGCCGCCACCGCGGCTGATCCGTTTTTCCAGCCTCGGCCGGCCGACGCACGGGTCGCTGCTGGCCCGATCCCTCGACGCCTGGGCCGTCGTCCTCGCCTACGCCGACCTGCCCGAGACCGTCACCGCCTCGGCTCACGACCCCGCCGGCAAGACCGACCCGCCGATCCGCCGCCGCCGCGGCTGGCTCGCCGCCCACGCCCGCCTCGCCGACGGCGGGGCCGTCCTCGTCGAAGCCGCCGACACCGCCGCCCGCTCTCGCCGCGAGCTGTCGGTGCTGACCGCCGACGCCCAGCTCACGGTGAGCGACACCGGCTACGAGCTGCGGCAAAGCGACGGCAACGTGCTCGATGCCGGCGGGGACAACCGCGACGCCGCGGGCTTCGCCGACCTCGTCGCCGACCAGTGGCGCCGCGACCTCGAACGCCCGCGGCCGGGCTCGCGTCCCGGGGCCGACGCCGAGGCCCTCGCCTGCGTCCACGCCGCCCTGCTCAGCGTGCGAACGGGCCAGCCCGAGCGGCCCCGCCAGCTACTGAAGATGCAGGGGTAGCCGCGACGCTACGCGTCGCCGGCCGGCGTGGCGTCACCACGCGGCTAACTGTCTTGACACCCCCGCCGCCCGATCTACACTGCTCGCCGGATCGGAGCCGACCACGACGCGACCGTTTCGCGGCCTGGACAGCGGCCCCGCGGCTCACCCCGCCACGCCCGAAGCGTGGCGCGGCCGGCCCCGCGGAAGCCCAGCCCCGACCCGACGCCGGACCCTTCTCGCTCGCCTTCGCGGCGACCGCCCGGGTCCTCCCGCCCGCCCCGCCCGCTGACGCGGGGTACGGAGACCGACCTAGGCCCATGGTGTAATCGGCAACACTCCAGTTTTTGGTACTGGCATTCTAGGTTCGAGTCCTAGTGGGCCTGTTGCGGTATTTTTGATTTTTGATTGAAGATTATTGATTTTGGGCACGGGCCCGGTGTTCGAGAACCATGAGCCATTCAATCGAAAATCCTCAATCAAAAATCAAAAATCCCTCCGCCGTCCTCCTCGCCGCCGGCCGGGGCACCCGCATGGGCGGCGACCGGCCGAAGGTGCTGCATGAGGTCGCGGGCCGGCCGATGATCCGCTGGGTCGTGGACGCCTGCCGCGACGCCGGCGTAGCCCGGATCGCCGTGGTTGTAGGCTACCGCGGCGACGAGGTCCGCGAAGCGTTGGCCGACGAGCCCGCTTGCTCCTTCGTCGAACAGGCCGAGCAGCTCGGCACCGCGCACGCCGTCGAGATGGCCCGCCCCTGGTTCGAGGCCGAGCCGGCGGACGACGTCCTCGTCCTCGCCGGCGACGGACCGCTGATCCGCGCCGCGACGCTGACCCGCCTGCTCAACGTCCACCGCGAGGCCGACGCCGCCGCCACCCTCGCCACCGCGGTCATCGACGACCCCACCGGCTACGGCCGGGTCCTGCGCACCCCCGGGAACACCTTCGACCAAATCGTCGAGCAGAAAGACGCGACGCCTGATCAACTCGCCGTCCGCGAAGTCAACCCTAGCTACTACTGCTTCGACGGCCCGACGCTGCTCGACGCCCTGCCCCGCGTCGGCAACGCCAACGCCGGCGGCGAGTACTACCTCACCGACGTGCCCGGTCTGCTCAAGGCCGAGGGGAAAACCGTCGCACTGGTCGACGCCGTGCCCGCCGCGGACGTGCTAAGCATCAACACCCCCGCCCAGCTCGCCGAGGTCGATCGGCTGCTGCGTCAACGCTTCGAATCCACCCCGACCGGAGCCTCCACGTGAGCCAGGCCGACCGCGACCACATCAAGATCTTCACCGGCCGCGCGTCCCGCGCCCTGGCCGAGGCGATGTGCCGCCACCTCGAGCTGCCCATCGGCCAGGGCCACACCGACATCTTCCCCGACG
>JBCCOP010000111.1:0-8001 GCA_039025315.1 Planctomycetota bacterium
GGCGAGGTGGACGATCATCACCGGGAGGGTGGCGAAGCGGTCGAGGCGGAGGGTGGCGCGGAGGTAGTGGAGGTGGTCACGGCCGAAGGCGTTGGCGATGGCGCGGCGGCGGTAGGCGGCGCGGACCTGGTTGGCGACGCCGACGATCAGCAGGGCCACGGCGGCGAAGACGGCGAGGACGGTCCGGCCGGTGAGGGCGGCGAAAAGCAAGACGCCGAGGGCGGCGAGGTTCATCACGACGTAGAAGGCGACGACGGCGAGGGCCTTGCGGTAGAGCGTCGGGTGGTAGACGCGGGTGATGAGGTACTGGCGGCGGCCGAAGTTGTGCAGCTGTTTCCAGGTGAAGTCGATGGGCGAGGGCACGAGGCAGCCGGGGACGAAATAGATGCGGCGGTCGGCGTCGCGGCAGAGGTGGGTGAGCTGGTAGTCGTCGTCGATGGATCGTCGGAGGCGGTCGGTGAGGCCGTGCTGTCGGGCGAAGTCGGCGCGGACGGCCATGGACCCGCCCCAGCACTGGGTGAGCCTGGGGTGGGAGACGAGGCAGGCGGCGGCGGCGTTGATGACGCTGGCGATGGCGGCGGCGGGGCGGGGTCGCTGGGCGCGGAGCTCGGGCATGAGCCAGCGGTAGCCGGTGGTGGCGCCGACGCGTTCGTGCTGGAGCAGCGGGCCGACGAGCTTGGCGAGCCAGTGCGGGCCGGGCACGGCGTCGGAGTCGGCGAAGGCCCAGACCTCGCTGTCGTCGTTTTGTTTCTCGAGGAAATCGAGGGCCGCGAGCTGGTTGTGGACTTTTTGTCCGGTGTCGGGCGGGGCGGGGCCGGCGACGACGAGGTCGACCGGCGGCAGCGCGGCGGGGTCGTGGTTGGTCAGCTCGTCTTCGATCAGGGCCTTGGCCGGGTCGTCGTCGGACTCGACAACGAAGACCAGCCGGTGCTCGCCGTAGTCCTGGGTGATCAGGGCGCGGACGTTGCGGGGCAGGTCCACGTCGTGCCCCCGGAAGGGGACGATGACGGCGGCTTTGGGCCGATACGCGTCGAACCCGGGCCGGGCCGGGCGGGCGACGAGCCGGCTGAACTGGCTGACCTGGATCGCGCAGAGGACGGCTTGGGTACACCAGACGGCCCAGAGGCCGATGAGCGGGTTCCAGAGCAAGAGCCAGGCGAGCATGAGGCGTAGGGGTAGTTGAGTAGTTTGGTAGTTGAGTAGTGAGAGGGCGGAAGTTGAATCGTGGGACTACTCAACTACCAAACTACTCAACTACTGATCCAAGAGACTTCGGCCTGTCATCGCATCGGGCTTGTCCAGGCCCATCAGGGCGAGCAGCGTCGGCGCGACGTCGGCGAGCCGGCCGGCGTCGCGGAGCGGGGTGTCGGCGGTGAGGGCAGGGTCGACGACGATGCACTCGACGTCGTAGGTGGTGTGCGCGGTGTGGGGGGCGTCGGTGTCGGGGTCGAACATCTGCTCGGCGTTGCCGTGGTCGGCGGTGACGATGAGCTTTCCTTCTTTCTGCAACACCGCGTCGACGATCTCGCCGACGCTGCGGTCGACAGTTTCGACGGCGGCGATGGCGGCGTTGAGCTTGCCGGTGTGGCCCACCATGTCGCCGTTGGCGAAGTTGACCAGGATGAAGTCTGGGCGATCGTCGGCGGCCACGGCCTCGAGCACGATGTCCCGGACCCGCTCGGCGGACATCTGCGGCTGCAGGTCGTAGGTGGCGACCGAGGGCGACTGGGCCATCTCGCGGCGTTCGCCCGGGAAGGGGTCTTCGCGGTAGTCGTTGGCGAAGAAGGTGACGTGGGGGAATTTTTCGGTCTCGGCGACGCGGAGCTGGGTCCGGCCGGCGTCGGCGAGGACCTGGCCGAGCACATCGGGCATCTTCGGCGGCTTCGCGAAGGCGACCGCGAGGCCGGGGTAGTTTTTAAAAGTTTCGTCGTAGGCGGTCATGCAGACGTAGCGCAGGCCGAGCTGCGTTTCGTCGCCGACCGTGCGGTCGAAGCCCTTCTCGCCGGAGTCGGGCGAGGGGAGAACGTTTCCGTGGAAGTCGGGCTGCATGAACGCGCGGGTGAGCTCGCGGGGTCGGTCGCCACGGTAGTTGTAGAAAATTACGGCGTCGCCGCTGGAGACCCGGTTGGCACTAGCCCCGCCGACGGTGCGGGGTGTAACGAACTCGTCGCCTTGCTGCGAGTCGTTGGTCGGGTTGTCGTAGTAGTCGGCCAACGCCTCGGCGGCGGTCGGAAAATCTTCAACCGCGTCGCCAACGCTCAATCGGCCCGTCAACAGGTCGTACGCCATCCGCACCCGCTCCCAGCGGTTGTCGCGGTCCATGGCGTAGTACCGCCCGACGAGCGAGACGATCTGCCCGCAGCCGAGCTCCGCGAGCCGCTCTTCGATGTCTTCGAGGTAGCCCTTGCCGGTGAACGGCCCGGTGTCGCGGCCGTCGGTGAACAGGTGCAGGCACACGTCGCGCGGGCCCAGCCCGGCCCGCTTGCCCGCCTCGACGCAGGCGTAGAGGTGATCGAGCATGCCGTGGACCCCGGCGTCGGAGGCGATGCCCAGCAGGTGGACCTTGCCGCTATTTGCCTTGGCCGCGGCGATCGCGTCGTTGATCGCGGGGTTGTCGTAGAACGAGCCGTCCTCGATCGCGACGGTGATGCGGACCGACTCCTGGTTGACGATCCGCCCGGCCCCGAGGTTCTGGTGGCCGACCTCCGAGTTGCCCATCGTCGCGTCGGGCAGCCCGACGTCCCGGCCCGAGGTCTTGATCAGCGTCGAGGGGTAACGTTCGAGCAGCTCGTCGCCCCGCGGGGTGTCGGCGAGGTGGATGGCGTTGAACTCGTCGTGCTCGGGGTGGGGGTTGCGGCCCCAGCCGTCGCGGACGACCAGCACCACGGGCTTGGCGGGCATGGGTGACTTCCCGGGTTGAGTGGGCGGGGGTTACGGCGTGACCGGCATGGTAGGGCAATCGGGCGGCGATCGACTCACCGGACGCGCGGCGGCGGTGGGCTTACGATGTCGGCATGGCCGGCGGTATCGAGACGAACTGCGCGGGTTGTGGCTACGACCTGATGGGTCTGGCGGACGCGGGGCGGTGCCCGGAGTGCGGGTCGAAGTACGACAAGGTCAGCGGCCGGGGCGTGACGCGGACTTCGGCCACCGGTAGGGCGGACGCGCGGGGCGACCGGGCGGTGCTGCTGGTGAAGCTGGGGCTGTTGCTGACGCTCGCGCTGGGGTGCGGGGCGGTGGGGGTGTGGCAGTCGCTGGACGCGGTCTCCCCGGGCCGAGCGCTGCTGGCGTGGGGCGGGATCGGGGCGGTGTTCGTGTTCGCGGCGTTCGTGACGTGGGTCACGGACGGGAAGTAGCGGGGCGGCGGCGTCAGGTCTTCCCGGTCCACCGGGCCTTCGGCTCCGTGCCGGCGCGGATGCGGGCGAGGTTGCCGCGGTGCCGGGCGATGACGACGGCCGCGAGCAAGGCGGTGAGCCCGACGAACACCGCGGTCTCGCCGGGCGTGAGACCGAGCAGCAGGCAACTGCCCAGCGTCATCACCGGCAGCGCCCCGGCGGCGACGACGCTGGCGAGCCCGACGTAGCCGGTGGCCTTGCAGGTGGCGTACCACAGGCCGAAGGCGAGCAGGCCCGGCACGGTGACGACGGGGAACAGGCCCAGCGCCCCGCCGAGGCCGGTAGCGACGCCCTTGCCGCCACGGAACTTCAGCCAGGGGCTGAAGACGTGGCCCAGGGTCGCGGCGATGGCGACGAGCACCCATTGCACGTACCGCCACGCGTCGCCGTTCGACACAGACTCCAGCCCTTGGGGATGCAGCTCGTAACGTTCCCGCAACGAGCCGTCGGCCAGCGGAACGAGAAACAGCAGCGTCGGCACCAACCCCTTGCCCACGTCCAGAACAAAACACAGCAGCCCCCACTTCTTCCCCACCGCCCGGCCGAGGTTCGTCGCCCCCGGGTTGCCGCTGCCGTGTTGCCGCAGGTCCACGCCCTTGCTCCGGGCGATCAGCACCGCGAACGGGACCGACCCGCACAGAAACGCCGCCACGAGCCAGAGGTTCCAGACCCACCAAGACATGCGGGCATGCTAACGGGTGGCCCCCCGCCGTTGTCGTTGTCACGCCCCGCCCTCGGTCGTACCATGGCTCTATGCGATTCCCGGCCCGCATCCTCGGCGTGATCGGCCTGACCCTCGCGGTGCTGCCCGCCTCGGCCCAGCCCGTGGCCGAGGCCCAGGACGCGCCCGGCTGGCTCGCGTTCATGGTCATGATCGGCCTCGTCGTGCTGATCGCCATCGGCAGCTTCATGAGCAGCCGACGCGGGCACCAGGATTAGTTTGCCCGACGGACCGACCCGAGTTTTTGTCCCCCAACTTCCGGGGGGGAGCGACACGATGACGCAACGGACTCTGGCGGTGTTGGTGGTGCTGAACGTGGCCCTGCTCGCGGCCCTCTCCGTGACCCTCGGCAGCCCGCCGCGGGCCGAGGCCCAGCTCGGCGCGTCGCGCAGCTACACCATGATCTCCGGCGACGTGACCGGCCGCAGCAACCAGGCGGCCGTCTACATCGTCGATACCGCGACCTCCCGCATCGTGCCGATCTTCTACAACGCCAGCAACCGACGCTTCGAGTTCTTCAACGGCCGCGACCTCACCGACGACGTCCGCAACATCGACCGCACCCGCTAACCCCCCCCGAAGTTTCAACGCCGCTGTCGGGCGTTGAACCCGAGACGGCAAGCGGCGGCTCGTAGACCCCAGACCCCGAACCCCAGACCCCACCATGAAACTCACGCCGATCGCCTGCTACGCCCTGACCGCCTCGGCCCTGGTGCTGTCGGGGATGCTGCTGGTGACGCTGTCGCAGCGGACCGGCCCGGCCGAGGCCGACGCCGCGATGGTCATCGCCCGCCAGAACTTCACGCTCATGACCGCCGCGACCCGCAGCGGCGAGGAGTCGCTGTTCGTCCTGGACAACACGACCGGGACGCTGCTGGTCTACCGCCTCGACGTCGGCCGGGAGCAGCTCGTGCCGGGCGGGGGCATCCGGCTCGACGACGTGTTCAGTGGCAACGCCGGGGGCGACGACAACCGCCGGCGCTAAGCCGGGCCTGAGCGAAGCGAAGGCCCGGATCGGGCCGCGGCGGCGTCCGGGCCTTACACTGTCCGACCGTTGGCGACCCTGACCCCTCAATCCGTGACCGAGCTGACCGGCGGCCGGCTGGTCGGCGAATCTAACCTCACCCTGACCGGGCTGGCGGAGATCGGCGACGCCGAGCCCGGTCAGCTGACCTTCGTGGGCGAATCGGGCTACGCCCCGCGTTGGGCCGAGAGCCGGGCGTCGGCCGCGATCGTGAGCGAGGGGATCGAGTTGGAGCCGGGCGACGGGCGGGCGTTGGTCTTCGTCGAGAACGCAGACCTGGCGATGGCGCGGGTGCTCGAGTCGCTGACGCCCCCGCCGCACCGCCCGCCGCCGGGGGTCCATCCCACCGCGGTTGTCGACCTGACCGCCGAGGTCGCCCACGACGCCGCGATCGGGCCGTACTGCGTCGTCGGGCCGCGGGTGTACGTCGGGCCGGGTGCGGTGCTGCAGGCCCACGTCACGCTGTTGGACGACGCCCGCGTCGGGCCGGCGAGCGTGCTGTATCCCCAGGTCGTCGTGCGGGAGCGCTGCGTCGTCGGGGCGCGCTGCGTGCTCGAGCCGGGCTGCGTGCTCGGGGCCGACGGCTTCGGCTACCGCCCGGACGTGGTCGACGGCGTGCCCCGCATCGTGAAGGTCCCGCACCTCGGGCACGTCGAGCTGGGCGACGAGGTCGAGCTCGGGGCCCACGTCACGATCGACCGCGGCAAGTTCGGCCCGACGACGATCGGCGATAGCACCAAGATCGATAACCAGACCCAGGTCGGCCACAACTGCCGCATCGGCCGGCTGGTCGTCATGTCCGGCTGCTGCGGGGTGGCGGGCTCGGTGACCATCGGCGACGGCACGATGGTCGGCGGCGGCGTCCAGTTCCGCGACCACGTCACGGTGGGCAGCGGCTGCAAAATCGCCGGTGCGGCGGTGATCGCCAACGACATCCCCGACGGCGAAGAATGGGCCGGCTACCCCGCCCGCCCCGCCAAGGATTTCTTCCGCGAGATCACGGCCGTCCGTCGGCTTCCCGGCCTGCTCAAGCAGATCCGAAACAAGGGCTGAACCCCGCCCCGCGTCTCCGGTCGCGCGACGCGGCGACCGGTCTTTTGCCCTTAAACTCTCCGCCCATGCCGCAGCAGCACACCATCGCCGAGCCCCGCACCCTCGAGGGCCGCGGGCTGTTCTCCGGCGAGCCGGTGACGATGACCTTCCGCCCCGCGCCCGAGAACCACGGCGTCGTCTTCCGCCGCACCGACCTGGGCAACGCCGCCGTCCCCGCGCTGGTCGAGGCCGTGGTCAAACGCACCCGCCGTACCGCGATCAAACGCGGCGAAGCGTCGGTCGACACCGTCGAGCACTGCCTCTCCGCCGTCGCCGCCCACCGCCTCGACAACCTGCTGATCGACCTCGACGGCCCGGAGGTCCCGGCCATGGACGGCTCGTCCGCCGCGTTTTACGAAACGCTCGGCGAAGCGACCCCCGAAGCGCAGGACGCCGACCGCCGGGTGCTCGAGGTCAAGACCCCGGTGGTGATCCGCGAGGACGACGCGATGGTCGCCGCCCTGCCCAGCCCCGACCCGGGCATGCAGGTCGTCTACGAGCTGGACTACACCGCGGCGTCCAGCGTCATCGGCCGGCAGCTCAAGACCTACGACCTCGACACGGGCGACTACGCCGCCGACATCGCGCCGGCCCGCACGTTCTCGCTGGCCGCCGAGGCCGAGGCCGCCCAGAAGGCCGGCCTATTCCCGCACCTCACCGTCGACACCGCGCTGGTCATCGGCGACGACGGGCCGCTGGGCACCAACACCCTGCGCTTCCCCGACGAGCCGGTGCGCCACAAGGTGCTGGACCTCATCGGCGACTTGTACCTGCTGGGCGCGCCGATCCGCGGCCGGATCGTGGCCTACAAGTCGGGCCACCCCATGAACCACCGCCTGGTGCGGGAGCTGGTCAAGCAGCACCGCGCCGCGACGCAGCGCGACTTGGCGCAGCACGTCTCGGTGCTGGATGTTCGTCGCTTGTTCAGGATGATGCCGCACCGCTACCCGATGCTGCTGGTCGACCGGGTGGTCGAGATCGTCGGGGACCGGCGGGCCGTAGGTGTCAAGAACGTCACCATTAACGAGCCGTTTTTTCAGGGTCATTACCCCAACACGCCGATCATGCCCGGAGTGTTGGTGGTCGAGGCGATGGCCCAGCTCTCGGGCGTGCTGATCGGCCAATCGTTGGAGCAGGTCGGCAAGCTGCCGGTACTGCTAAGTCTGGACCGGGTGAAGCTGCGCAAGCCCGTCACGCCGGGCGACCAGTTGATGCTCATCGCCGAAGCCGTCAAGATCCGCAAGCGCATCGCCCACATGCACTGCCGCGCCTACGTCGCCGAAGAGCTGGCCGCCGAGGCCCAGGTGAAGTTCATGATGGTGGACGACGACGCCGAGTAGCGACCGCTAATGCCCGAGATTCACCCCACCGCCGTCGTCGATCCGCAGGCCCGCCTGGCCGACGACGTGCGCGTCGGGCCGTTCTGCGTCGTTGGGCCGAAGGTCACGCTCGGCCCCGGCACGCGGCTGGTCTCCCACGTCTCGGTGCTCGGCCGCACCACGCTGGGCGAGGGCAACACCGTCTGGCCCCAGGCCGTGCTCGGCGGCGACCCCCAGGACCTCAAGTTCCAGGGCGAAGACTCCCAGCTCGTCGTCGGCGACCACAACGAGATCCGCGAGTCGGTCACCATCCACAAGGGCACCGCCAACGACCACGGCATCACCACCGTCGGCAGCCACAACCTGATCATGGCGTACGCCCACCTCGGGCACGACTGCATCCTCGGCGACCACATCGTCATCGCCAACGCCGTGCAGTTCGCCGGCCAC
>JBCCOP010000112.1:0-7999 GCA_039025315.1 Planctomycetota bacterium
GCCGAGAATAACGGGGCTGTGACGATGATATCCGCCGCGGGCGGGGACGCCCCGCCGGTATACTCCCGGCCCCGCCGCGTCGCTCCGCCTCCCCGCCTTTCGACCTTCGACCTTTCCCCCATGCCCCGACTCGAACGCCTACGGGCCAACATCCAGTCGTGCTTCCTCGGCAACCAGGCGGCCATCGACCGGGTCATCGTCTGCCTGCTGGCCAAGGGCCACGTGCTGATCGAGGACGTCCCGGGGGTGGGCAAGACGACGCTGGCGATCGCGCTGTCCAAGAGCCTCGACGGCACGCTGACCCGGATCCAGCTGACGCCCGACATGCTGCCGGCCGACATCCTGGGGGTGAACGTCTGGGACCGGCAGAAGTCCGAGTTTGTCTTCAAGCCCGGGCCGATCTTCTCGAATGTCGTCCTGGCCGACGAGATCAACCGCACCACGCCGCGGACGCAGTCGGCTCTGCTCGAGGCGATGAACGAGGCGCAGGTCTCGATCGACGGCACGACGCGCCGGCTACTCGAGCCGTTCCTCGTGATCGCCACGCAGAACCCCGTCGAGTTCGAGGGTACGTACTTCCTGCCCGAGTCGCAGCTCGACCGGTTCCTGATGCGCATCAGCCTGGGCTACCCCAGCCCGGCCGACGAGGCGCGGGTGCTCACGCTCGACCCCCGCCGCACCGCGCTGGCGGAGCTCAAGCCGGTGATGACCGCCCAGGAGCTCGTCGAGCTGCAGGGCGCGGCCGACGCCGTCAGCGTCGACGCCACGCTGGTCGAGTACGTCGTCGCCCTGGCGAACGCGACGCGGACCCACGAGCAGCTGCAGATCGGCGTGAGCCCCCGCGGCTCGCTGGCCCTGATCAAGGCGGTCAAGGCCACCGCGCTGCTCCACGGCCGGGACTACGCCACGCCCGACGACGTCACCGCCAACGTCCAGAACGTCTTCGCCCACCGCTGCGTGACCAAGACCTACCTCCACGAGGCCGACGGCGTCGCGTCGCACCGCGTGCTCAAGGACATCCTCGAGTCCGTCCCCAGCCCGGCGTAACGCGTAGCGGGCGGGCTGGCCCGCCCACTTTTTTGTTCCTCGACCGGAACCAACGGCCTGCCGCCGCGTCGGTATCGGTGTGCCCCGCTTCACCCGGAGAACACCCGTGAAACCGTCCGCGATCCTCGTCGCCGTTCTGCTCGCTCTGCTCACGCTCCCGCCCGCCCCGGCCGAGGCGCGGATCAAACTGATCACCTTACCGGTCCGCGAGCGGGTCGAGGTCCAGCTCGACCACCCCGACTTCACGCTGGTCGAGGAGGAGCGCGTCGTCCCGCTCGTGGCCGGCGTCAACCAGGTCGATTTCTCCTGGGCCAACACCCAGATCGACCCCAGCACCATCATTTTCCGCCTGGTCGAAGACGACGACGACCCGGCCGAGGTGAACGTCCTCTCGGTCACCTACCCCCCGAACGAAAACGCCCTGGTCTGGCAGGTCGCCAGCGACCGCTCGGCCTCGGCCCGGGTGCGGATCAGCTACCTGCTCGGCGGCCTCACCAAGGACTTCAACTACCGCGCCGTGGCCGAGCACGACGAGTCGGCCCTCACGCTGAGCCAGTACGTCCGCGTCCGCAACTTCGCCGGCGAGGCCTACGCCGACACCGAGATCTTCGCCGGCCTGGGCGCGACCTTCCTCAAACCGATCGGCGTGAATCAGACCAAGCAGATGCTCGTCCAACGCTTAGCCGACGTCCCCGTCACCAAGACCTACACCGCCGACCTCCACCGCTTCGGCTGGCTCGACGCGGCGCAGTACAAGCTTCGCGTGCCGATGCACTACCGGATCGATAACACGGCCGAGAACGGCCTCGGCAACGAAGCCCTGCCCGCGGGCAAAGTACGCATCTTCCAACGCGACGCCCCCGGAAGCGATGCGACCACGGCGTTCCTCGGCGAGGACCTGGCCGACCACACGCCCGTCGGCAACCACGCCGACTTGTTTCTCGGCGTCGCGCAGGACATCGTGGTCAAACGCACCGTCGAGGCCCGCAAGGACGACCGCGTCGCCGGCAACCTGTTCCACCGCCGGGTCACGCTCAAGTACGAGATCGAAAACTTCAAGGACACGCCCGTCACCCTCAACCTCGCCGAGCAGATCGAGCCGCTGCGGCAGGAGCTCGGTCTCGCGTCCAACCAGCCCGCCGAGTGGGCGCTGGGTGACGCCACCACCTTCCCCGCCGGCCCGCTGGCTGACGAGACTGACCAGACCGTCGTGACCCACAGCATCGACCTGCCCGCCCGCAGCGGCGACGAGGCGGAGACGGTCACCGTCTTCCTCGAACTCGTCTTCCGCAACCAGTGGAACTGAAAACCTTTTGCCGCCAAGGACGCCAAGAGCGCCAAGGAAGGCAGAAGCCATTTTGGTTTGAAATCCCGACCGTTCATTTATCCGCGAAAGGCATCATGCCCAACACACACAGAAATAAACTCTTGCCTTGCCTTATTGTCTTCCTTGGCGCTCTTGGCGTCCTTGGCGGTTCAACCTCCGCCGCCAACAACATCGACCTCTCCACCGTGCCCGACCGCGACACGGTGCAGTTGACGATCTACAACAGCGAAGACCTCACGCTGGTCCGCGAGACGAGAAAGGTGGTCTTTCGCGAAGGCAACAACCCGCTGCAGTTCTCGTGGGCGGGCACGCTGATCGACCCGACGTCGGTGCAGCTTCGTTTCCTGTCTCACGCCGACAAGCTCGACGTGCTGGACACGACCTTCCCGCACGACCGGCCGCAGGAGCTGACCTGGAACGTCGGCAGCGAGCACGCCGGCGAGGCGACGATCGAGATCAGCTATTTCACGTCGGGCGTCACCTGGTCGGCCGACTACGTCGTGATCGCCGACGCCGACGAGTCGTCCGCCGCGGTCGAGGGTCACGTCACCGTCCACAACCGCTCGGGCGAGGACTACGACGACGCGCAGGTCCGGCTGGTGGTCGGCACGATCAACCTCGTCGAACAGATCGCCGAGCTGGCCCGGCAACAGGGCAAGAGCTTCGAGCAGCTGCGTGAGAATGAGGTCCAGACCCTCCGGCCGCGGGCCGCCCGGATGATGCTCGGCCGCGCGGAGGCCGCTTCCGACTTGGCCCCCAGCGCACCGGCCCCCAAGCAGATCGTCAAGCAGGGCCTCTCCGAGTACTTCATTTTCACCATCGAGGGCACCGAGGACATCCCGAACCAGATGCGTAAACGGCTGCCCAGCTTCGCCGCCGACGCGGTGCCGCTGCGGGTGCAGTACCGCTACCGGCCGCGGCAGTACGGCGACCGCCTCGCCCGGCTTTACCTGATGACCAACGACGCCGCGTCGGACCTCGGCACCTCGCCGCTGCCCGACGGCCAGGCCCGCGTGTTCCGCCGCAAGTCGGCCGACGCCCCGGGCCTGTCGTTCCTCGCCCGCCAGAGCATCCGCTACATCCCCGTCGGCGAAGACTTCGAGCTCGACCTCGGCACTGACCCCGACGTGGGCTTCGAACTCATCACGAAGCGCATCTACCGCGAGAACGTCTGGCTGCGGCTGCGGGGGGCCAACGTGTTCCGCCGCGTCGGGCAGCCGGGCGTGGCCATCGACGACCGCTCGACCGTCGCCGGCTGGGACCAGCACGCCGTGATCGTCCGCCGCGTCCGCAACGACACCCCCCGGAAGATCGACGTCGAGATACGCCAAGCCGTTCCGGGGGACGCGACGTTCATCAGCCGCCTCGACGCGACCCGCTTCGACAACCAGACCGTCGTCTATGGCGGCACGCTCGAACCGGGACAGCGTTACGACGCGATGTATGAAATCGTCACACGCCAGGGCCGCAACGCGAAACAGTCCCGCGTCGAGATCGTGGCGGGTGACCCCGGCCCCCGGAAATAAGAGACCGCTACCCCGTGGTGCGGCCGAACGAGGCCTCGAGTTGCTTGAGGTGGGCGCGGACGCGTTGCCGGCGTTCGGGGTCGAGCGGCCGGTCGCCGTAGCGGACCTCGTAGAACGTGTCGGTCAGCGCGACGACGGGGTCGAAGCGCAGGGGGTTGGCCTCGGCGAGCTCGGCGGCGAAGGCGGCGGGGGACTGCCAGGCGGGCCGGCGGTAGCCGTGGCGTTCGAGCAGGTCGAGCATGCGGAGGTAGAAGCCCAGGCGTCGGCCTAGGCCGCGGCGTTCGGCGGCGGGCAGGCGGTCGATCCGCAGCCGGGCGAGCCGACGCCGGCGGGCCAGGACCTGGCGGGCGGCCACGAAGCCGGCCAGCAGCAGCCCGGCCGCGCACAGGAGCATGACCAGGGCTTCGGGACGTCGCAGCCCTAGGGCGGGCAGCCGGCGCACGGCGGCGATCAGGTCGTCGAGGCGCTGCGCCCCCCCGCGGCGGGTCTCGCGGAACGTCTGGCCGACGCTTTGCAGCACGTCTTGCCGGGTGCGCTGGTCGAAGGCGACCACGAGGCGAATCCAGGCGAACTCGACGTGTTCGTAGGCCTGCCGCAGCCCGGCGAGCAGGCCGTCGGGCGTGCGGTGGATGGCGCGGACCTCGTCGCCGGGGGTCGGGTCGAGGGTGACCCAGCCGACGCCGGGCCCGGCGTCGACCTCGGCCCAGGCGTGGGCGTGCGTCGGTCGGACGACGTAGTACCCGCCGAGGGTGTTGAACTCGCCGGCGTGGAAGCCGGTGACCATCCGCGCCGGGATGCCGACGGACCGGCAGAGGCCCACGAGCGCGGCGGCGAAGAGCTCGCAGTGCCCGCGTCGGCTCTCGAAGAGGAAGACGGAGGTGGGGTCGGCCCCCGCGCGGGCCGGCGGGTTGTCCAGGTCGTAGGCGTACCGCCGCCGCAAGTGGTCCGCCAGGGCGGCGGCGGCGCGCAAGTCGTCGGGGGTGTGGCGGGCCTCGGGGTCCCGTTCCAGGCCGGCCTGACGCAGCACGGTCTGCGCCAGCCGGCGGTAACGCGGGGGCTCGACCTCCCAGAGCCGGGCGTAGTTCTGCCGGTCGATGACGCGCCGGCCGTCGGCGTGGTCTCGGGCCGGGGGGGCGGCGGGGGACGGCGTCCTCGGATCGGCGGCGGGCGGGCGGCCGAGGGCGGTGGCGGTCAAGTCGGGGTCGAGTTCGTCGATGCCGGGGGGCCGGCCGATCCCGTCGCGCCGGGCGGCGTGCGGCCGGGTGACGGGCCAGTCGATTTGATAGGTCAGCGGCCCGAGGATGGGGTCGGTGGCCCGCATCTGCTGGTCGATCGGGCTGAGCGCGAAGGCGCCCAGCCCGTCGGAGCCGAAGCCCAGGAGGTGGAAGCCCGACGAGCCGAGCCGCATCGGGGTGGCGACGACGCCGAAGAGCACGCGCTGCCGGGTGTCGCGGAGGGCGATCTCGGCGGTGTAGCGGTTGCCGGGGTCGGGGGGCGGGGCGACGTCGTCGTGGGGGGTTCGGCCGAACTGCCGGACGTCGAACACCCGGTCGGACGCCAGCGCGAAGGGCGAGCGGTACCAGGTGTGGTTCTGGGTGTCGTAGGCGTCCAGGGCCGCGCCGCGGACCAGCCAGGGGTCGTTCTCCCAGCCGATGTTCTGGCCGCGGCTGCGGACGGTGAGGTTCAGCAGCGGCTCGCGGGAGCCCGAGCCGATGGGCCCGGCCCCGAGGCGGACGGTCTCGGTGAAGCCCGCCTGCGGCGCCGCGCCCGAGGTCGCCCCGCCGAGGTCGAGGCTGGTCTTGCCAGTCCGCGGCACGGCGAGGAACACGGCGACGGCGACGCCGCCGCTGACCGCCGCGATCACCAGCCCGAGGCGGCGCAGGTGCCGCCGCGCCGCGGGCCCCGCGACCGTTGCGGGGCGGGGCGGCGCGGGCCCGCCGGCCGCGGCCCGGCGGTTGGCTTGATGCACCCGCTCGGCACTCGCGCTTAAGTGGAACAGCAGCGCGGTCGCCAACGCCAGCACGCAGTACGCCGCGAGGAACACCCCGTAGATCATCGAGACCGACAGCACGCTGGCCCCTATCATCTGCAGCAGGCTCAGCACCAGCAGCTGGGCGTACTCCCGGTCGCTCTTGCGGGCGTAGAGCATCAGCAGCTGCAGCGCCATCGTGAAGTGGCCCATCGCCGCCACCACGTCCGCCCGCCGCGTCGTGAGCTCGAACGCCAGCACCGCCACGGCGCCCAGAGCCCCGGCATTGACCGCCCAGCGGGGGATCGTCCGGCTGCGCGGGCCCTCGGTGACGTACCACGACATCGCCCCCACCGCCCCGGCGGCCAGCAGCAGGCCGGGGTTGCGTTCGGCCATGCACGAGGCGGTGATCCCCAGCAGGACCTGGGCGTACACCAGCCGGTGGAAGAGCTGCAGGATATTCACGGGCCGCCCTCCGCCGCGACCGATCCCGCCGCGGGCGTCTTCCGGGTTGACGTGACTTCGGTCCAGCCGGTGGGGCGAGTGACGTAGCGTTCGAAGTCGGCGGCGCCCAGCACGGTCGCCCGGCCGTGGCCGAAGCCCGGCCGCGTCGGCAGCGCCGCGCCGCGGCCGGGCCAGACGACGACGTCGCCGGCCGACTCGGCTCCGGCCGCTTGGTTTCGCCGGGTCAGGTCCAGGTCGGCCAGGGTCTCGAGCATCCGGGTGCGGTGGTCCGGGTGGTGCGCCGCCCGGAACGCCGGGGCGTCGGGCCCCAGCACCCGCAACGCGACGCGGTGGCCCCGCAGGTGCGCCTCGCAGATCAAGGAAGCGGCCAGGCTGATCGCGCGTTCCTCGAGCTGCCGGCCGCTGTCGATGCTCGGGCCAGGCGTGCCGCTTGCCCCCCGCCGCCCCCCCGCGGCGATCGGCGGGGTCTCGCGCAGGTCCAGCACCAGCCGCAGCCGCGGCGGACGCGGCGTGGTCAGCTCCCGGCTCACCGGCTCGCCGACGCGGGCGGTCCGCTTCCAGTCGATCGTCCGCGGCGGGTCGCCCGGCCGGTACGCCCGCAGCCCGTAGAACTCCTCGCTGCCCCCCGCCCTCGCCGCGGCCCGCCCTCCCTCGCCGTCGGCCGCCGCCAGCGTCGTGAGCAGCGACCGCCGCACCCGGTATAGCACCGGGAACACCAACGCCTCGTCCGCGATGTCGAAGCTCCGCCGCTTCTCGATGAAGCTGAACGGGAACGACGTGCTGACCACGACCCGCTCGAAGCCGATCCGCCCCCGACGCCGCGGCCGACACGGCGCGACCGCCTGCGTCGTCTGGCCCCGCCCCAGGTGCATCACCCACGCCTCGGGCGGGCCACCCAGCGGCGCGTGCGGCCCTGCCGCCGGACCCGCCTTCCGCCACCCCCGCGACCCCTTGCCCCACGCCTCCCGCACCGTCAACGCAAACACCGGCCACCACGCCCGGTTCTCGATCTCGTACCGCAGCGGCAGCACCTCGCCCGCCGCCCCGTGCCGCGCCACCACCCGACGCACCCGCAGCCCCGACAGCGCCACCGCCGCGTGCAACGCCGACACCAACGCCCCGCCCACCATCAGCCCGAACCCCCAGAACAACAGGTTCGCCTGCGTGTAGATCGCCGCCGCCAGGATCACCCCCGTCACCAAAACGTACAGCACCCCCCCCGACCCGAGCCGGTACGACGACCGCCCCCCGACCGTTGTTTGACTCGCCCGTTGCACCATCGAAACGAACTCAAAAGACAGCGGCCAGAAGCCCACGGTCTCCGACCGTGGGCCCCACGACATCAACCTAATCCCGCAGAAACGGCTCCGCCTCCCGCAGCGTCTGGTCAACGATGTTGTCCCCGCCCGGCAGCCTTCCCGCCTCGCCGCGTTTCATTGTCACCACGATGCGTCGATCCGCCCCCGGGAGGACGAACGCCTGGCTCGCCGACGCGAACCCGTCGCGCCGCGTGTCCAGCCGTACGTCCAGCATCAGCAGCCCCGCCCCCTCGGCGTCCACCGGCATCGCGAACCGCCCGTCCGCGTCCGTCACCGCCCGGCCCACCCGCCGCGGCCGCAGCCGGTCCGGGTCCAGCCACAGCTCCAGCTCCGCCCCCGGCAGCCC
>JBCCOP010000113.1:0-7940 GCA_039025315.1 Planctomycetota bacterium
CCTGTTCGAGTCGTTCCACGACAAGACGATCGCGGGGCTGGGCGCGGGCGAGATCACCAAGTCGACGCTGGCGCGGATGATGGAGCGTCGGCCGGGCCGGACGTGGGTGGTCAACCGCACGCCGGCGGCGGGGCGTCGGCTCGCGGCGGGGCTGGGGCTGGGCGAGCCGGAGCGCGACGGCGGCGTGCGGCCGTGGGAAGACCTGGACCAGGTCCTGATCGAGGCGGACGTGGTGCTGGCGGGTACGGCGTCGGACGAGCCGGTGGTTACGGCCGAGCGGTTCGCCCCGCTGGCGCGCAAGCGGCGGAACCGGCCGCTGTTCCTGATCGACCTGGCGGTGCCGCGGGACGTCGAGCCGGCGGTCGGGGCATTGCCGAACGTGTACCTCTACAACCTCGACGACCTCAACGCCGCGCTGGCGGACGCCCCGCAGCGGCGAGAGAAGATCGACCGCTGCGAGGCGTTGGTGCGGCAGGCGGCCGACCGCTGCGTCGGCGCGGCGCAGCACCAGGACCTCGGCGTGCTGGTGCGGCAGCTGCGGGCCAAGCTCCGCGCCATCGGCGACGACGAACGCGACCGCACCTTCCGCAAGCTGCACGAGCTGCACCGCGCCCACCGCTACGACCGCATCGAGTCGCTGCTCGACGAGCACACGCACCGGCTGATCAACAAGATGCTGCACCTGCCGCTGAGCCACATCACCCCCCCCCGCCCCCGCCCCCGGAATCCGGGTGAGAGCGGGGACGAGCCGGCGCAGAAGGCGCCGGCCGAGGTGTCGATGGGGTTCTACGCCGCGGCGCTGCGTCGGTTGTTCGATCTGGAAGACGCGCCGGTCACCACGGCCGAGGGTTCGACGGCGTCCGAGCCGGCAGACGCCGGTTAAGCTGGCCGGTCGATGTCTGAGGTCTCGCGTGATCTGAACGCCCCGCCCGCGGCGGCGGGTCCGCTGCCCGTGGTCGCGGGCTTGTTTTTGCTGGGCTGGGTGGGGCTGAGCGGTTTTGTGGTAGGCGGCGGGCTGCTTCCGGGGGCACTTCCGGGGGCGGCGGTTGGGGTGATCGCGCTCGAAGCCTTGCCGTGGCTGCTGCTGTGGTGGTTGGCGGCGTGGGGCTGCGGGCGGGGGCTGCGGCAGCGTGGGGTGGCGGCGTTCGGCGTGGGGATGGCGGTGCTGCTGGTCTTGGACTACGTGACGCGGCTGACGCTGGGGTACGGGGGGGTGTTGACGTTTTTGCCGCAGGGGGTGGGGCTGGGGTTGGCGGGGTGGGGGGCCTACGTGAAGTGGAGCGATCCGGACCTTCGCGAGCTCAGGTCCGGCTTGGGGGTGAGCTGGGCGTGGTTGGCGTGGACGCCGGGGCTGGCGGTGCTGCTGGTGGCGGCGTGCTGCCCGCCGGGGACGCTGTGGCGGGTCGAGGCGCTGCAGTACGACACGACGAGCTACCACCTGCAGGTGCCGCGGGAGTGGGTCGCGGCGGGCAAGGTGACGGAGCTGGAGCACAACGTTTATGCGTATTTGCCGGGGCTGCTGGAGTCGGCGTACGGGACGCTGATGGCGATGCGGGGGGGGGTAGCGGGGGGATCGGTTTATGTGGCGCAGTTGTTTCATGCGTCGTTCGCGGTGTTGGCGGCGTCGGGGGTGACGTCGCTGCTGCGGTCCTGGGTGGGGGTGACGGCGGCGGTTCTGGGCGGGGCCGTCGTGCTGGTGGTGCCGTGGGCGGCGGTGACGGGGTCGTCGGCGTACAACGAGATGGCGGTGGTGGCGTTCGCGGCGGTGGGGCTGTCGCTGCTGCTGCGACCGGGAGCAAGGTTGAGCTTGCTTCTGGCGATGGTGGTGGGGGGGCTGGCGGGGGCGGCGACGCTGGCGAAGCTCACGGCCGGGTTCACGGTGGCGTTGCCGCTGGGGGCGGTGCTGCTGGTGCGGGCGTGGCGGGGAGCGGGGTGGAAGCGGGCGCTGCCGGCCGCGGGGGTTTGCGTGTTGGCGGGGGTGTTGGTGTTGTCGCCGTACCTGGTGCGGAACGCGGCGTGGACGGGCAACCCGGTGTTTCCCTTTGCGACGGGGGTGTTGGGGACGGGGCACTGGGACGCGGCGCGGGCGGAGCGGTGGGACGCGGCGCACGGTTCGGGCGGGGCGTCGGCGGGAGAACGGGTCTCGGCGGTGTGGCGGCAGGCGCTGGGCAACGCGGGGTACGGGGCGTGGGGCGGGTCGCCGACGCCGGCGGAGTCGCGGAACGTGGCCCGGTTTGGCGTCGAGGGCGGGGTGCCGGTGCTGTGGCTCGCGGCGGCGGTGGGGCTGGTGGCCGGGCTGGCGCGGGGGCCGACGCGGTTCGCGGCGGCGGCGCTGCTGGGGCTGCTGCTGTGGCAATTCGGCTGGTGGCTGACGGCGACGCACCTGCAGAGCCGGTTTCTGATCGTGGTGGTGGTGCCGTTGGCGGCGGGGGTGGGGGCGTTGGCGGCGGCGGCCGGGGCGTGGCGGCCGTGGCTCGGCGGGCTGGCGGGCGGGGGGGTGGTGGCGGTGCTGGCGGTCGGGTCGATCGCCGTGCTGTGGGACCAGACGCCGCGGCTGACGACCGACGACGGCCGACGGGTCCCGGCCCCGCTGACGCTGCTGGTCGATGGCTTGCCGCCGCCGCTCGGGCGGGGGGCGATCGGGCCGTCGCCGGTCAACGAACTGCCCGCCGGTAGGGTTATGGCGGTGGGTAACAACCAGTCGCTGCTGTACCTGGGCCGGGGCGGGGTCACGCCGCGGGGGCCCGAGTTGGTCTACGCCAGCGCGTTCGACCGCTCGCCGATCACGCCGCTGCTGGAGACGACCGACGACCCGGCCGCGGCGGCGGCGTGGCTGCGCGGCCGCGGCGTGACGCACCTGTGGCTGGGCTACAGCGAGATCGACCGGCTGCACGCGACCTACGGCTTCGACGCGGCGGTCACGTCCGACCGGCTGCGGCGGCTGGTGGCGGACTGGGAGCACCTCACGCCGCGGGGCGGGCCGACGGTGTTGGTGGTGGTGCCTTGAGCACACGACGGGCGGACGAGTCCGCCCGCTACCCCCGCCCCCGGAAATTTGACTTGTCCGGGGGGCTCGGGCCGCCGATAATCCGTTTAGACAGACAGCGATCCCGTTTCCCGAAAGGAGGCCGACCGACGCGATGTACACCGTTTAGATCAGGGTGAGTTCCCCCCGCCGAGCGCCGCCACGCATCCCCCGTTATTTTCTCTTTCATTATTCTGCGTCGCTCGGTTTTTTCATGCGCCCCCGGAATCCTCGTCCCTTGGACGGAAGCAACGTATGACGGAAGAACCGATGGCTTGGCCGAACGTGACGTTGGCGTCTCACCCGCTGATCGGGCACCTGCTGACGGACCTGCGGGACCGCGAGACGCCGGGGCTGCGGTTCCGCGAGGCGGTCGAGGCGTTGGGGCACCTGCTGGCGTACGAGGCGATCCGGGACGCGCCGCTGGACGAGGCGGCGATCAAGACCCCTTTGGAGGCGATGTCGGCCCTGCGGCTGGGCGAGACGATCACGATCGTGCCGATCCTCCGGGCCGGGCTGGGCTTGGCCGACGGGATGCTGCGGCTGCTGCCGGCGGCGCAGGTCGGGCACCTGGGCATGGCCCGCAACGAGGACACGCTCGAGCCCGAGGCGTACTACGAGAAGCTGCCGGCCGACGCCGCGGCGGGCCGCGTCCTGCTGGCCGACCCCATGCTCGCCACCGGCGGCAGCGCGGCGGCCGCGGTCGATCGGCTCAAGAAGCTCGGCTGCCGCAAGATCACCTTCGTCGGCGTGCTCGCCGCGCCCGAGGGCGTCGGGAAGCTCAGCCGGTCGCATCCCGACGTGCCGATCGTGCTGGCGGCGATCGACCGCGGGCTCAACGACCGCGGCTACATCGTGCCGGGGCTGGGCGACGCGGGCGACCGCTACTTCGGCACGCTGGGCTGACCGTGATCACCTGCGCGACGCACCGCGGGGGCGGCGGAGGTTGACCGGCTCGTCGGCGTCGTAATCCGGGTTCGGGGCGACGCGGTGGGCGTCGAGGTCGTCCAGCTCGGCGTCGAGCAGCCGGGTCAGTCTCCGGGCCAGCCGCGGCTCTTCTGCCGCAAGGTCGTCGCGTTCGCCCGGGTCGGCGGACAGGTCGTAGAGCTCGACGCGGTCGGCCACGTCGAAGCGGATGAGCTTGTGTCGGCCGTGGACGACCGCCGAGTGCGGCCCGTCGTCGGTCTGGTAGTGCGGGAAGTGGAACAGCAGCGCGTCGCGGGGCCGATCGACGGACGAGGCCCGGCCGGCCAGCAGCGGGGTGAGGCTGCCGCCGACGAGGGCGTCGGCCGTTTCGCGGTCGGGCTTGAGGCCGGCCCAGTCGAGGAAGGTGGGGTACCAGTCGGTCCCGACCGTCGGCACGTCGCACCAGGCGTCGGCGGCCACGCCCGGGCCGCGGACGATCAGCGGCACGCGGAGCCCGCCCTCGTAGAGCGTGCCCTTGCCGCCGCGTAGGGCGGTGTCGGCGTCGCGTCGCCGCGGGGCGGTGCCGCCGTTGTCGGACGTGTAGATCACGTAGGTGTTGTCCGCCAAACCCAATCGGTCGACCGCGTCGAGCACCCGGCCCAGGGCTTCGTCGAGGTCTTCGGTCAGAGCGGCCCGCGCCGCCGCCCGGCCGCGGAGCCCGGCGTTTTCGTACTTCGCCAGCGTCGCGGCCCGCGCGTTCTGCGGCGCGTGCAGGGCGTGCCAGGAGAGCTGGACGTAGAACGGCCGTCCGTCGTCGCGGGCGGCTTGCATGAAGTCCTCGGCCCGCGTGGCCATGCCGAAGAGGTCGACCGGGTTGGGGTCGGTGAACTGCGCGGCGGTCTCGTTGCCGAGGTCGCCGTCGCTGACCGCGAAGCCGTGGGCCTCGGGCCCGCCGCCGGCGAGGTGCCACTTGCCGAAGTGGGCGGTGGCGTAGCCCGCGTCGGTCAGCCGCTCGGCGAAGGTGACGTACTCATCGTCGAGTTGGCGGGCGTTGGCCCCGGGCAGCAGCGGCGGGTTGTCGGCCGCCCGCAGCGACGGGCCGGCCCGCGTCCAGCCCAGCGACGCGGGGCTGCGGCCCGTGACCAGCGCCGCCCGCGTCGGGGCGCAGACTGGGGCGGGGGCGTAGGCCTGGCTGAACCGCGTGCCCTCGGACGAGAGCCGCGCGGCGTGGGGCGTGTGGTACGCCGCGTTGAACCCGCCCGGGAGCGTGGGGTGCATCGGCACCGACAGGCCGGACCACGCCTGGTCGTCGGCCAGCATGAACACGATGTTGGGCGGCGGGGCTTCGGCGAGCGCGGGGCCGGCGAGGAGGCAGGAACCAAGGGTAAGGTTTTTGACGGCACGACCGGCGTGGTGCTTCATGCCGGTTTAACGCCGGCCACCCTCTTTTATTGCCCGGCCCCGCGGCTCACCAGCCGACGGACGACTTGTCGCCCTGCTTGGTGATCTGCTTCTCGTCTTCCCAGACGGCCAGGCCGTTGCGGACGTCGACGAGCGACATCTGGAACGTGAAGGTGGTCTGCCGGACCTTGCCGGCCCGGGCGCGGTTCTCGAGGATCTTGTAGGTCAGCGCGTAGTCGGGAACCAGCGGCTCGGGCGTGATGAGGTCACGTTCGGCGTCAACATTTTCGCGCGCGAACTTCGAGGCGATGTTGCTCTCGCCGCCGGTCTCGCCGCGGCTGTCGATGGTGGTCAGCGTCTGCGCGACGCCAGCCTGGTTGAGCGAGACGCGGATTTTTTTCACCACCTCGTCGCGGTCGATCTGCTGGGTGGTGTTGTTGACGTAGCGGTCGATGGCGATGACCGACGGCTGGCCGTCGGCCCCGAGCAGGCCCGAGGACAGCAGCGACGCGCTCATGGCCCCGGCCGCGTCGGTCGCGTCCTGGACGTCGAGGTTGTCGTAGCTGGTGATCGTCTCGGTGCCCTGCGGGTCGATCCGGCGGGCGGGGTTGTTGGTGCACGCGGCGAGGAACATCGCGGCGGCGAGCGACAGGCAGAGGGGGGGCAGGTAACGGGTCATGGTGAGGTCCTCGGGGCCCACGTTCGGAGAACATGGGCTTCGGTGGGGAAGATTCCGGGGGGGTTAGCTTTCGGGTTCCTGGAGTTTGAGGCGGAAGTCGGTGGCGGACTTGAGGGGGGCGACGGCCTGGATGAATTGGGATTCCTTGCCCGCCAGGGCGATGGCTTTCCAGTTCGACATGCTGCTGCCGACGCGCATGCCGTCGGCGTCGAACCACTCGAACTGGTAGTGGACGCGCTTGCGGGTGCTGGTGTTGTTCAGGACCTCGGCCTGAACTTTGAGGAAGCCGTTGCCAGCGACAGTCTCGTTGAGGCGGACGATGCCCGCGGCGGACTTGAGCGAGCTGTCGGTGGTGACCCGCCGGTCTTCGACGAAGACGGGCTCGGCGGTGGGCTCGGCCCGCGCGGCGGTGTTGACCGTCTGGCAGCCGGTGAGCGTCATCACCATCAGCAGGACGAAGAGGCCGGCGGCGAGCCAGCCGAGGGGGCGGACGAGGTTGGGGTTCATCGCGGGGACTCCATCACGATCTGGGGGCGGGTCGGCTCGACGGGAGCGGGCAGGTCTTCCGGGGACACGGGCGGGCCCAGAGAAAACTGCGAGACGCGGGCAAAACTTCCGGGAGTTCCGGGGGTCACACTTCGAACGACCACCACGTGATACGTCCCGGGGCCCAGGGTGGTTTCGGTCGGCGGGGCACCGGGCATCGACAGAGTAATTTTACCCGTGGTCGGCAGGGGAAGGCGGGCGACCTCGTAGCGCTTGGGCAGGGTGGCCCAGGTGCGCAGGTCGGCCTGGTTGGCGGCGTATTGGTACACGGTGGCGAAGATGCGGACCAGGGCGGTCACGGTGTCGTCGCGGTGGTCGAACGTCTCGCGGAGGGCGTACGCGGCGGCCGCCTTGGTGCCGGCGGCGACGAGGGTCTTGGTGACGATGGCGGGCAGGTCGCGCTCGAAGCGCTGGGCGACCATCGCGTCGATGTCGGCGAGGGGGCGGGTGGTGGCCGACCGGCCGTCGGCGGTGACGGTCAGCGGCCCGGGGGCGACGGGGTGGGGCACGAGGTAGGGGAAGTTGGCCCCGACGTAGTCCACGCCGCCGCCGAAGAGGAACAGCGGGATGTCGAGGCGGACCGACTCGAGCCGGGGCGCGACGCCGGTGGCCAGCACGACCCAGACCGTCGGCTCGTCGGGCCCGCCGGCGGCGATGCGCTCGGCCATCGCCAGGTCGGCTTCCAGGTACGGGTTGCCGGGGGTCATGCCCGCGGTGCGTTCGAACGCCTTGCGGGCCCACTCGAGGTCCGAGCCGTCGGCCGCGTCGCCGAGGTGGTACACGCCCTGCAGCCACTCGGTCAGCGGGTTGGCGAAGTCGGCGTACCCCCGGAAGGTCCCCCGGAAGCGGTTGAGCGTGGCGTATTGCGTGTCGAGGCCCGAGCGGAGGCGCGGGTCACGCATGGCCCGGGCGGCGTCGTAGCCCCCGCCGTCGGCCGCGGCGGTCTGCGTGGCCGCCTCGATCCGCTCGGCGTTCTCGGCCACGGCCAGCCGCTGCCGCTCGTACGCCCGCCGCAGCTCGACCCGCGCCGCGTCGGTCTCGCCCCGCTCCAGCGCGTTGAGCGCCCGGTAGGTGTAGAGCAGCACGCGGTCGACGTAGGTCCCGCGGTACGGCAGCGCGTTGAGGTTGGTGAAGGCCGCCAGCGTCTCGCGGCTGAGGCTGACGTCGGGGGCTTCGTCGTAGCGGCGGACCAGCTCGTGGGCGGCGTCGAAGGCGGCGTCGCTGGCGTCGAGGTCGCCGAGCGTCCGGCGGATGTGGCCCTGCTCGAGCCGGGCGATCAGGGCGTGGGCGTCGCGGCCGTGGTCGCGGGTGTAGGCGTCGATGCGGGCGGCGGCGGTCTCGATCCGGCCGAAGCGGTAGGCGTCCTGCGCCGCGTCGAGGTCG
>JBCCOP010000114.1:0-7911 GCA_039025315.1 Planctomycetota bacterium
CAACCGCGGCCTGTCGTTCCTCGACATCATCCAGGAAGGCAACACCGGGCTGATGCGGGCGGTCGACAAGTACGAGTACAAGCGGGGCTACAAGTTCTCGACCTACGCCACGTGGTGGATCCGCCAGGCGATCACCCGCGCGATCGCGGACCACGCCCGGACGATCCGCATCCCGGTGCACATGATCGAGACGATGAGCAAGCTGCGCAACATCGCCAAGAACCTGCTGCAGGACCTGGGCCGCGAGCCCACCATCGAGGAGATCGCCGAGGCCGCCAAGATGCCGGTCGTCGAGGCCCGCCGGGTGATGAAGATCAGCCGGCACCCCATCAGCCTCGACCGGCCCGTCGGCGAGTCCGAAGACTCGTACTTCGGCGACTTCATCGAGGACGAGTCGGCCCACAACCCGTCCGAGTCCGCCACCAGCGACATGCTCCGCCAGCGTATCGAGCAGGTGCTCAAGACGCTCACCTACCGCGAGCGCGAGATCATCAAGCTCCGCTACGGCATCGGCGACGGGTACACGTACACCCTCGAAGAGGTCGGCCGGATTTTTAAGGTCACCCGCGAACGCGTCCGCCAGGTCGAAGCCAAGGCGATCCGCAAGCTCCAGCACCCGGTCCGCAGCCGGAAGCTCGTGGGCTTCGTCGACGGCGACGGCGAGTTCGAGTAAGCCACCCGCGTCCACCGATCGGGTCAAGCCAACCAACGGGGAAGATTTGCTTTTCCCCGGGCCATTGGTGTGCTAGGGTTACGTATCGCGATTTTGTTTACGGTCTGTCGGTTGTTCTCGGTCGTCTCTGCTTCTTCGTTCTCTTGATGGTTCGCGGCGTTCCGGCCGATGAACGGTTGCTTGATCGGGTGTAGACCCGGGGTTTCATGTCTCTGGTTTGTGGTCCGGTTTCGTCTTTCTTTTTTTTTTGTTCTGAGGAGTACATCATGTCTTCGTCCGAGTTGGTGCGTGGGGCGGTCAAGTGGTTCGACCCGAAGAAGGGTTACGGCTTTATCAACGGCCCGCAGGGCCAGGACGTGTTCGTCCACTACTCGCAGATCGGCGGCGACGGGTTCCGCTCGCTGCGCGACGGCGAGGAGGTCGAGTACGAGCTGACCGAGGGCGAGAAGGGTTTCCAGGCCCGCGCGGTCAGCCGCGTCGAGAGCGACGTGGTCGCAAACGAGTAGCCGGCCCCGGACCGGCCGCAAGCTATGCTGGCCCGCATGTCGTGGCCGACGGTGTGGTTCGTGGGGATGGCGACGGGCGTGCTGCTCGCGGTGCCGGCGGTGTGGGGCTGGTCGCGGCGCAGCCTGCGGCGGCAGCGCGAGCTCGAGCGGCGGGCCGTCGCCGCCGAGCGGCTGGCGGAGCTGGGCACGATGACCGGCGGGCTGGCGCACGAGATCAAGAACCCGCTCTCGACGGTCGGGCTCAACGTGCAGTTGATCCAGGAAGACCTCGCGGAGCTGGCCGACGTCCTGCCGCCGCCGCCGAAGCCGGACCCGGCCCACCCGCTGCCCGCCCGCCGGGGCGACCCGCCGCGGGAACGGCTGGCACGCATCCGCAAGCGCACCGACGGGCTGTACCGCGAGACGGCCCGGCTGCGCGAGATCCTCGAAGACTTCCTCCGCTTCGCCGGCCGGGTCGAGCTGGACCGGGCGCCGGTCGATCTCAATGAACTGATCGACGAGCTGATCGACTTCTTCGACCCCCAGGCCGAGGAGGCCGGCGTGCGGCTGCGGGCCGACCTGCGGGCCCGGCCCGCGGTGGCGGAGGTCGACGCGCCGCTACTCAAGCAGGCGCTGCTGAACCTGATGCTCAACGCCTGCCAGGCGATGGCGGACGTCCGGGCGTCCGGCGAGCCGCACGGCGGGGCGGCGGAGCTGATCCTGCGAACGGTGCGGCGGCGGGGGCAGGGTGGGCCGCGGCTGGAGGTCCACGTCACCGACACCGGTCCGGGCCTGACCGCCGAGCAAACCGCGCGGATCTTTCAGCCGTACTACTCGTCGAAGCGCGGCGGCACGGGGCTGGGCCTGCCAACGACCCGGCGTCTGGTCGAGGAGCACGGCGGGACGCTGACCGTCCACAGCGAGCCGGGCCGGGGCAGCGACTTCGTGATCTCGTTGCCGGCCGGGGGCGCCGGGGGGGCCGGCTGATTCAGGCCGAGAACCGGATCTCCCGCCGCGTATCGTCGGCGTGGAGGTCTTCGACCTGATTCAGCATCAGGTAGACGGCGGCGTTGTTGAACAGCATCTCGGCCGAGGGCAGCCGGAAGCGTTGGTCACAGGCGGTGCAGCGGGCGGTCTTGCCCCCGGCCCCGAGCGGGGCGGTGAGCTCGTGGCCGCAGTGCGGGCACTCGGCGAGCCCCAGCATGCGCCGGCGTTGCGGAGTCAGCATCGTGTTCCCCTAGGTCGGGCGGCGGGCGTGTCCCGCCGGTCTGCTCCAACCAACGATCCGATCGACGCGGCGACAACCCCCCGGGGAGGAGGGGCACGCAGAAAAGCCGCGGCCGTTGCGGGCTGTGACGGTCAGCCCGGCGGGCGAAACCCGATGTGGCAAGATGGGCTGCGAAACGGCGGCGGAGGGTCACCCGCGGGCCGCGGCCACCGCCGCGACGTACCGCTCGGCCAGGGCGGTCAGCTCCCCCCACTTTGCCCCCTCGATCAGCTCACGCTTCACCAGCGACGAGCCGACGCCCACGCAGCGGGCCCCGGCCGCGAACCAGTCGGGGATCGTCTCGAGGCTCACCCCCCCCGTCGGCGTCAGCCGCAGGTGCGGCATCGGGGCGAGGATGTCTTTGAAGAAACGCGGCCCGTGGTGGTTGGCGGGGAACACCTTGACCACGTCGCTGCCGGCCTCGAAGGCGTCGAGCACCTCCGTCGGCGTGAACGCCCCGGCGAAGCAGGGCGCGTCCAGGGCGTGCGCCTGCTCGATCACCGCCGGCCGCAGCACCGGGCTGACCACGAACCGCGCCCCGGCCTCGACGGCGAGCTTCGCGGTCTCGGCGTCGAGCACCGAGCCGACCCCGACCACCACGCGGTCGCCCAGCTGCGTGCGGGCCGCCGCGATCGCGTCGAGCGCCCCGGGCGTGGTCATCGTCACCTCAACCACCGTCACCCCGCCGTCGGCCAGGGAGGCGCAGGTGTCCAGCAGCCCGCCGCTGGACCGGGCCCGGATGATCGCCACCAAGCCCACGGCCTCGATCTGCCTGACGGTGTCGGTCCGACCGGTCGGCGGGGCGTCGCTCATGCGGCGAGTTTAACTTTGGGTCGCGGCGGCGTGGCCGGATCGGGTAAGCGGGCGGGACGGGCGGACAAGTCCGCCCGCTATGCGCAGAAAAAACCCGCGGCGGGACCGCGGGCGGGACTTCCGGGGGGGTTAGTCTTGGATTTCGAAGATCGACTGGGTCCGCAGGACGGTGCCGTTGCGGGCCACGAGGTGGTAGGACTGGACGTGGTACTCGCGCTTGTACTTCTGGGCGTCGAGGACCGAGAGGTGGGTCCCGTTGGAGGTGTCCCAGCGGTGGCTCAGCGAGCCGGTCTCGTGGGCGAAGGTCTCCATCTCGCGGAGGGTGGCGCGGTAGAGGTTGTCGGTGAGCGACTCGGTCTGGACGGTGGTGAAGAAGCCGAGGCGGTCCTCGGGCTCCATCTCATAATCCTTTTCGCCGAGGCAGGGCAGGGCGTGAATCAGGCCGGTCTCGGGCAGGTGATCGCCGGAGTCGATGACGATCTCGGTCATCTGCTGGCCCTCGACGGCGAAGCGCACGACGTGTCCGCCGGGCGTGAGCCAGGACTCGATCTCGTATTCGCCGTGGCGGTCGCTGCGGCGGGCCTGGAGGTCGAAGAGCTCGGGGTGCAAGGGCCGGCGGTAGAGCATCATGCGGAAAGCCGGCAAATTTAAGGACTTAGAGCTGACAGACATAGCGTCCTCGTCGCCCGTCATGGGCGGGTTCGGGGTGAAGCGGTGTGCTGAAGGATTCAATCGGGGTCGGGAGACCCCGTCGCCGGCGTCCTGCCTTGCGATGAATTGAAAGTATAGCGGTGCGTGGCGATAAGGGAACCTTTTTTCTGCCGATTTCTGGGGAGAAGGTGGCGTTTTTGGGCTTAGGGGGGTGTTTTGTGGCCGGCGGGGCGGCTGGCTGCGCGGGCGGCAGCCGGCCGATAACTTCGTGGACCTCGGGGCTGATACGCCCCGGGCCGCGGCGGTGTTCGCGGCTTGTGCGACGGGACGTTCGGGATGGCGTGGCGATACCCCCTCATGGAGCGGCTGGCGGCGGCGGGGCCGGCGGACGACTGGCTGACCGGGCACGGCTCGGTGGACCCGGCGCTGGGCCGGGCGTGGGACACGGCCGAGGCGGGGGGTCGGCGTCGGCTGATCGGGCTGCTGCTGCGGCGGGGCCGGCCCGAGGGCCACGCCGCGCTGATCCGGCGGTGGGATCAGCTGGACGCGGCGTCGCGGGCCGAGCTGGCGGGGCAGGTCAACCGGCTGGCGGGGCCGCTGCGGAAGGTCGCGGTGTCGACGGACTCGGCGGCGCAGGCCCACGCGCTGGCGTTGGTCGCGGCGGCGAACGCGGGGGGGTTCGGGTACCTGGCGATCGAGAAGCTGCGCAGCGACACGCCGGCGGTGCGGGCCGCGGCGTCGGCGACGTTGGCGGGGCTGGTCGAGGGGGTCGAGGCGATGCCGCCGCGGGCCGCGTCGGGGCTGGCCGACGCGGTGGGCGAGGCGGTCGCGCGGTACCGGGCGGGGCGTTCCGGGGAAGGGGATGAAACTTTGCTGCGGGCGTGGCTGGGGCTGGGGTCGCGGGTGCTGGCCCGGGACGAGCCGGACTTGTCGCGGGGCCGGGCCGCGGCGTCGGCGGCGCTGGGCAAGCCGGAGCACCCGGCGGTGGGCCCGATGCGGGCGTTGCTGAGCGGGGCGGCCTGGTCCGGGGTGCGGCGGGGGCTGGTGGTGTCGCTGGGCTTCGGGCCGCTGGCGGGGGCGGCCGTGGCGGGGCTGCGGCGCTGCTTCGCCGGGGAGTTCGGCGAGGCGGGCTGGGCCGAAGCGTTGGCGGGGCAGGAGCACGTGATGGCGCTGCCGGCGGTGGGGCGGGCGCTTTCGCGGACCGGCGGGCCGGAGGGCTTGACGATCGACGCGGCAGAGCGGCGGCGGGCGGGGGACCCGGCCGGGCGGCGGGCGTACGCGGCGTGGGTGGGCGTGCTGCCGCTGACGGAGCGGGGCCGGGCGACGCGGTGGGCGGCGATGTCCGACGACCCCGACGCGGGCGTGCGGCTGGCCGTGCTGCGGCGGATGACGGAAACCCCGGGGTCCGACCCGCGGGCCGCGGAGGTGGTGCGGCGGGCCGCGGCGGCGGCGGCGAGCCGCGACCCCGACGCGGCGGTCGCGCGGCTGGCGGCGGCGTGGCTGCTGGCCGACCGCGGCCGAGCCGAGGCGTGCGGGGGTGAGTTGATGCGGTCGGACCACGCGGCGGTGCGGGCGTTGGCCGAGCGCCACCGGCGGCGGGACGCGTTCGACCGGCTGTGGCACGGCTGGCCGCGGTGGGACGCCCCGCAGCGGCGGGCCGCGGCGGCCGAGGCGCTGCGGCTCGACCCGGCCGCGACCCGGCGGCTGCGGAGGTCCGCCGAGCGGGGCGGCGACGCGCGGCGGCGGGCCCTGGAGATCGTGGTGACCGCCGAGCGGGCGGGGCTGCTGCGGGGGCCGCGTCCGGAACCGACCGTGACCGCGGGAGACGCCGCGTGACCCCCGGAAGTCTGGTCAACCCATTGCCGGTGCTCGGGACCGGCCGGCTGTTCGACGGCGATCCGGCCGAGGTCGGGCGGTACGCCATGGAGCGCGGCAGCGGCCTGCGCGTCGAGGACGCGATGGTGATCTTCGGGGCGCTACTGACCCTGCTGAGCCTGATCTCGCTGCTCGGCTGGCTGCGGCGGCAGCGGGTCCGGCCGCACCGGATGGTGGTGTTCAACCGCGTCGGCCGGGAGATGGGGCTCACGCTGACCGACCGCCGGCTGCTGTGGCGGATCGCGCGCGACGCCGGCCTGCCGACGCCGCTGGCCCTGCTGCTGACCCCCGGAACGCTGGGCCGACACGCCCGGGACCACGCGCGTCAGCCTCGGAAGAATTTCTGGCGGGATCGCCCCCGTCGGGTCCACGCCCTGGCCCGGGCCGCGTCGATCCGCCGGCACGTCTTCGGCCCGCCGGCGTGAAAATCACGGCCGCCCGGGAAAATGACGGGACCGGCCTCGGGCTTGCCCTTACACTCCGCCCATGCTGATCGAAGTCGAAGCCAAACTGAAACTCGCCGACCCCGACGCCCTCGTCGGCCAGCTCGAGGAGCTCGACGCCGTGCTCGACCGCCGGTTCGTCGAGACGAGCACCTACTACGACCGCGACGCCGGCGACCTCAAGACGTCGGACCAGGGCCTGCGGGTTCGCGTCGAGGTCGACGACGCGGACGGGGCGACCCACGCGGTGATGACCCACAAGGGCCCCCGCGCTCACGGCCGGCTCAAGAGCCGGGCCGAGACTGAGGTCGGCGTCGCCGACGCCCGCGGCGCGGCGCAGCTGCTCTCCGCCCTGGGCTACCACCCGGTCCTGAGCTTCGAGAAGCACCGCAGCCGGTACCTGCTCGACGGCTGCCGCGTCGAGATCGACCGCCTGCCGCACTTGGGCCACTACGTCGAGATCGAGGGCGGCACGGAAGACGACGTCGAGGCCGTGCGCCGGAAGCTGGGCTTCGGCGACGCCCCGCTGATCCGCGCCAGCTACATCGCGATGCTGACGACGTTTTTGCGGGAGCACCAGCTCTCGCCGACGCACGTGCCGCTGGATGCGCGGGTGTCGGGCGCCGAGGTCTCGCAGGGGGCGTAAAACGACAGGTCAGGCGACGCCGACCCGCGGGCATCTGCGTCGCAGCGGGCACCCGTCGCAGCGCGGGTTTTGCGACTTGCACACCGCCCGGCCGTGGGCGATGAAGAGGTGGGC
Organism: Planctomycetota bacterium; assembly: GCA_039025315.1. Taxonomy (GTDB): domain Bacteria; phylum Planctomycetota; class Phycisphaerae; order Phycisphaerales; family Phycisphaeraceae; genus Algisphaera. The sequence goes on from JBCCOP010000114.1 coordinate 6,968, forward strand.
GAGCTGCGTCCAGGTGCCGCGGGGAAACGTGGCCATCAGGTCGCGTTCGATCATCACGGCGTTCTTCGGGTGGTGCTGCGTGAACCCGAGGCGGGACGACAGCCGGCCGATGTGGGTGTCCACGACCATGCCGTGGTTGAGCCCGAACGCGTTGCCGAGCACGACGTTGGCGGTCTTGCGGGCGGCCCCCGGGAGCCGGATCAATTCTTCGATCGTGCGGGGGACTTCGCCGCCGAAGTCCTCGACGATCGCGGTCGCGGCGGCCTTGAGGTTCTTGGCCTTGTTGCGGTAGAAGCCGCAGGTCTTGACGAGCTTCTCGAGGTGTTCCAGCGGGGCCGCGGCCATACTCTCGGGGTTGGGATATTGTCGGAAAAGTTCCGGGGTCGCCCGGTTGACGGTGGCGTCGAGGCACTGGGCCGAGAGGATCGTGGCGACCAGCAGCTGGAACGGCGAGTCGTAGTTCAGGTCGCAGCGGGCGTCGGGGTAAAGCTCGTCCAGCTTCGCGTAGAGCCGTCGGGCCCGGGCGCGTTGGCTGGGTGTCGTCTCGGGTAGCGGCGGGGCGGAAGCCATCGAGTGAGTTTAGGGGCCGTGCCGCGCGGGGTCAGTCGTTCTCGTCGGCCAGGCCGCGCAGCCGGCGCAGCGCATCGAAGGCGTCCATCGGCGTGAGCCGGTCGAGGTCGAGCGACCGCAGGCCTTCGACGGCCGGGTGCGGCGGGGCGGCGGCGGCGAACAGCGGCGCGGCGTCGGGCGGCGGCTCGGCCGGGGGTTTCGGCGGGCCTGCGCCGTGATCGACCGCGAGCCGGCCGAGCAGCTCCTGGGCGCGTTTCACCACCGGGTCGGGCAGCCCCGCGAGGCGGGCGACCTGGATGCCGTAGCTGCGGTCGGCCGCGCCGGCGGCGACGCGGTGCAGGAACACGATCTGGTCGTTCCACTCCCGGGCCGTG
>JBCCOP010000115.1:0-7755 GCA_039025315.1 Planctomycetota bacterium
GGGGGGGGGGGGTGGTCGCCCGTTTCTGTTGAACCGCAACGGCCGGGGTGGCCGCCATGCACGCCAGAACAAAAAACCCCCCACCTGCCGTTTTGGTCTTCTTGGGCGCTTTGGGGGTCTTGGGGGGTACAACGGATCGACACGACCCGGGCGTGCGCCCCCGGCCGAGCCGTGGTGTCTGGATCCATGGGGTTCCCGACAAGGTGGTACCCGTGGCATCGCCGCCGACACGCGAACACTCAGCCCGGCCGTCCGTCGCGGGCGGGCCCGGCCTTGTCTTTACCGGGGGGCCGCCGGCAAACGGGGGCCGACACTTAAGGACGCAACGAACGATTCGTGCGCGAAAACCCCCGGAATCCGCCGCGATGAAACGGCGTAGCTTCCGGGGGCAGCACGGTTTGAAATTTTTGTGCGTCTTGTGAATTTTCGTGGCAGAACGCTGCAATTCCGTGCGCACAGACGAGCCGCGATCCGACATGAATCCGCGCGGCGGCCGATCGGTGAATCGCTCAATCGAACGCGATCGCCTTCTCTGCCCTCAGTGAAAACCCTACGTTTTTTTACAAGGTTTTGTGTGTACCTTCGGCGGGGAAAATTTTTGTGACGCCCATCGGTTGGCCGCGTATCGCTTGGTGCCGGCGACGACACCCGAAAGAGAGAGAGAAAAACGGTGAATCATGACCGACCCGTTGTGCGTGGATTGGCCCTGGCCCTCGCCGCCGGCCTGGCCGGCCCCACGCCGCCCGCCGCCGCCCAGTCCGACCCCGCCGGGTTCGCCACCGTCATCAATATCCCCGCGGACCAACCCTCCATCTCCGGCAGCATCGGCTCCGACACCCAGCTCAACCTCTCGGACGGCGGGTCCATCGACAGCGATTTCCAGGCGGGCTCTGTCTTCACGTCTAATATCGAGGTAAATGTCACCGGCGGCAGCGTCGGCAACAGATTCGACGCCTCAAACGGCAGCACGGTCAACATCACCGGCGGCAGCGTGGGATCCCGCTTCAGAGCCTTCCCCGGCAGCACGGTCAACGTCGCCGGCGGCAGCGTCGGTAGCTTCTTCGAGGCCGTCAGCACGGTCAACGTCACCGGCGGCAGCGTCGGATCCCGCTTCACAGCCTTCTCCGGCAGCACGGTCAACGTCGCCGGCGGCAGCGTCGGCAACGGATTCGACGCCATAATCTTCAGCACGGTCAACATCACCGGCGGCAGCGTCGGATCCGGCTTCGACGCCTTCACCGGCAGCACGGTCAACGTCGCCGGCGGCAGAGTCGGTAACCTCTTCGAGGCCGAGTTCGGCAGCACGGTCACTTTCTCCGGCGGCGAGTTTCGGCTCAACGGTGCGGCGATCAACGACCTCGCCGGCGGGTTCGGGGCGGGTTTCCCCAACACCGGACTGTTCACCGGCGTCCTGGCCGACGGCACTGTGTTCATCTTCGCCGCCGAGGCGCTCGACATCTTCTTCGCCGGCTCGACGACCCTGCAGACCGGCGCCGTCGCCCCCTCGGCCAACCCCGGCCTGCTCTCCGCGGGCACCTTCACCCGGGGCGTCCGGGACGGCGAGACGCTGACCGTCAGCGGCTCCGGCACCCTCGGCGAGAACTTCGCCGTGGTCGGCGGCACCCTGAACCTCGACGGCGGGTCGGCGGGCGACGGCCTCGAGGTCGCCTTCGGCGAGGTCAACGTTGCCGGCGGCAGCGTCGGCGACCGCTTCAACGCCTTCGATGGCAGCACGGTCAACGTCACCGGCGGCAGCGTCGGCGACAACTTCGGCGCCGGCGAAGGCAGCACGGTCAACGTCTCCGGCGGCAACGTCGGCAACGCATTTAACGCCCGTGCCGGCAGCACGATCAACGTCACCGGCGGCAGCGTCGGTATCTTCTTCGAGGCCAACTCCGGCAGCACGGTCAACGTCGCCGGCGGCAGCGTCGGCGAAGGCTTCAACGCCAACTCCGGCAGCACGGTCAACCTGTTCGGCAGTTCGTTCACCCTCGAAGGCGTCTTGCTGACCAGCCTCGTGATGGGTGAAGCCTTCACCATCACCGACCGCGACGTCACGCTCAGCGGCCGGCTGGCCGACGGCTCGGCCTTCGCGTTCGAACTCAACGGCGACCGCGTCGCGGACGAAGGCTTCATCGACCCGAACGCCACGCTGACGGTGACGCTGATCCCCGAGCCGGGGTCGCTGGTGCTGCTCGGGCTCGGGGTCCTGCTGACGACGCGTCGCCGTCGGCCTGAGAGGCGGTTATGCACCCGGTCTGTTTTCACGTCAACGGGGCGGCGGCGGGGAGGGTGAGGTGGAAGGTGGTGCCGGGGGACGCGGGGTCGCCGGGGGGCGAGGCCCAGAGGCGGCCGTCGTGGGCCTGGACGATGGACTGGCTGATGGTCAGGCCCATGCCCATGCCCCCGTCCTTGGTGGTGAAGAACGGGTCGAAGAGGTGGTCGGCCACGCCGGGGCGGAGCCCGGGGCCGCGGTCGGTCACGGTGACTTGGACGGCGGGTTTGCCGTCGCGGATCGCGGCGGTCGCCACGGTCAGCACTTTGTCTTCCGGGGGCCGGCCGTCCATGTCCATGGCCTCGAGGCCGTTGCGGATAAGGTTGAGCAGGACCTGCTCGATCTGGATGCGGTCGACGTGGACGTCGGGCAGGCCGTCGGCGAGGCGGGCCTCGAGGCGAACGCCGCGGTCTGCGGCCTCGGCGCGGGCCAGGGCGAGGGTCTCGCGTAGCAGGTGGTTGATCGACTCGGGGGCGCGGACGGTGCCGCGCTTGACGACGAAGGCGCGGACGCGTTTGACCACGCGGGCGGCGCGGTCGGCCTGGTCGGCGAGGTGGTGGACGGCGTCGCGGACGGCGGCGGGGTCGGCGCGGCCGGCGTCGAGGCGTTTCTCCAGGCCGTGGGCGTAGTTGGCGATCGCGGCCAGCGGCTGGTTCAGCTCGTGCGCCAGCCCGGAGGCCAGCTCGCCCATGGCCGAGAGCCGGGTGACGTGGGCGAGCTCTTCGCGGTGGAGGCGGGCGAGCTGCTCGGCGTCGCGGCGGTCGGTGACGTCGCGCTGGATGGCGACCCAGTTGATGATGCGGTCGGCGGCGTCGCGGAGGGGGTTGATGTTCCATTCGACGGCGTACTTGCCGCCGTCCTTGCGGTAGTTGACGGTCTCGCCGGTGAAGGGCCGGCCGGCGGCGAGGGCGGCGCGGAGCTCGTCGAGCACGGCGTGATCGGTGTCGGGCCCCTGCAGCACGCGGGGGGAGAGGCCCGCGACGTCGTCGAGGCGGTAGCCGGTGATCGCGGTGAACGCGGGGTTGACGTAAACGATCCGTGGGCCCGGGCGCTGCAGGTCGGCGTCGGTGATGACGACCGCCTCGCCCACCTGGTCCACCGCCGACTGCACCAGCCGCAGCCGGTCCTCCGCCTCGCGGCGGTCGGTGACGTCGCGGGAGACCACGACGATCGTGCCGCCCTCGTCGCGGCTGGACGCCTCGAGCCAGACGACCCGGCCGTCCTTGCGGGTGGCGCGGAAGGTCGTACTCACCACGTCGTCGGTAGCACGGAGGCGGGGCAGGCTGTCGATCACCGCCTGACGGTCGTCGGGGTGGGCGATGACGCGGGGGCGCTGCCCGATCAGCTCGTCGGGCTCGTAGCCGAGGATGCGTCGGCAGGCGGGCGAGACGTAGGTGAACCGCCCGGTCTCGTCGTGGCGGGAGATCATGTCGGTCGCGTGCTCGGCGAGCTGGCGGAACCGCGCCTCGGACTCGCGCAGCGCGTCGGCGGTCTCGCGCAGCTCGGCGGTGCGGCGCTCGACCCGCTGCTCGAGGTGGGCGTTGGCCTGCCGCAGCGCCTCTTCGCTCTCGATCAGCCGCGCGGCGGTCGCCTCGCGCCGGGTGACGTCCTGCACGAACGAGAGGATCGACTCGACCCGGCCGGTCGAGTCGCGGAGCACCGAGTTGAACCACTCGCAGGTGATCACGTCGCCGGCCTTGGTGAAGTTGCGGTTGACCGAGACGTTGGCGGACTCGGTGCCGTCGACCAGCCGCTCGGTGACGCCGCGGACGGCGGGCACGTCGTCGGGGTGGACGAACCGCCACTCGGCCCAGGCGCGGCCGAGGACCTCGTCGGCGTCCCAGCCGAACAGCTCGGCGGCGCGGCCCGACCAGCGGCGCAGCCGCCACTGGTTGTCCCACTCGATCACGCCCAGCGGCGCGTTGGCGACGTGGAACGCCAGCCGATCGCGGGTCCGCCGGCGGTCCAGCGCCTGGGCGAAGAGGTCGGCCGCCATCGCCAGCGGCCGACGCTCCGCGTCGGTCCAGACCCGCCCCCCGCCGCGGTGGTCGTAGCCCAGCAGCCCGACCGCCCGGCCGTGGAGCTTCACCGGCACCGTGATGAACGCGCCCACGCCCAGGCTTTCGAGCAGGCGACGCTCGACCTCGGCGTCGGGCCCGAGGTCGGCCAGGTCGTTGGCCTGCAGCGGCTTCCCCGCGGTCGCGGCGGGCAGCAGCGTCGGCAGCTCGGCGGCGGTCACCCCCTGAAACGCGTGCCGCGTCGAGGGCACGGACACCGCCCGCCAGTCGTGGACCATGCTCGCGGTCCGGCCCGCCTCGTCGAACTCGAAGAGGTAGCACGTGCTCGCCCCGGCGTGACGCCCCAGCGTCGCCAGCGCCGCGTCGCAGGCCTCGCCCAGGTCCGCGTGGTCGGCGTGGATGAAGTGGGCCGAGACCCGCAGCAGCAGCCGGTTGGCCTCCGCCAGGTCGGCGGCGAGCCGGGCGAGGCCCACGGCCTCGGCGTCGGCCCCGGCGTCACGGGTCGGTTCGGGCGGTGACACGGTCATCACGTCAGCTTAGCCCGGCCCGACGCCACGCCGGGCTACACTCGCCGCATGGGACTGATCCGCAGCCTGGGGCCGGTCGGCCGGGTGATCGCGTTCTGGCGCATCTTCCGCGACCGGTCCGTGCCGTGGTGGAGCAAGCTGCTGTTCGCGGTCTCGAGCTTCGCGTACTTGGTGATGCCCGCCGACTTCGTGCCGGACCTGCTGCTGGGCGTCGGCTGGCTCGACGACCTGCTGGCCCTGCCGGTGTTCGCTTACCTCTTCGGCAAGGTCGTTCCGGGGCTGACGCGGTGGTGGCAGCGGCGGGAGAACTACCGGTATAACCGTTGAACTCAGTCGTCCACGGCCGGGGCCCCGGTGTTGAGCACGACGCGCTTGAGCGATTTCTCGGCGGTGACGTAGAGCGTCTGCCCGTCGGCCCCGAAGACGCAGTTGGTCGTCTGCGGCCCGGTCTCGATAAAGCCGAGGCGGTCGCCGTCGGGCGAGAGGATCAGGATGCCCTGGCCGAAGATCGCAACGTAGAGCCGGCCGGCGTGGTCCACGGTCATGCCGTCGGGGCCGCCGAGGTCGGCGAGGTTGGCGAAGACTTCCGGCGCGGGGAGCTCCTCCATCACCGGGTCGGGGCGGTAGCCGAACGGGACCACCGCCACGGTCTTCGCTTTGTTGTCGGCGATGAACAGACGCCACGAGCTCGGGCAGTGGACGATGCCGTTGGGCTTCTGGAAGTCGGCCGCGAGAGGGATGATTCGCTGCTCGCCGCGTGGGCTCGGCGGCAGGATAAACACGTGCTCGGCTTCGAGCTCGCGATCGTCCTGCTTGCCGTAACGCGGATCGGTGAACAGAACGATCGGGTACATCATGGTCAGGTCGTTCGGGCTGTTGAGGCGTTTGCCGTCGTAGCGATCGACGAAGACCTCACGGCTCTCGGGGTCGGAGAGCCGGTAAGTCGCCACGGCCCGCCGCCGGCCCTCGCAGGCAAACAACCGTGCTTCGTCTTCGGAAAGTTGGACGATCATCAACCCGTTGGCCCCGCCCGAGTCGTCGGTGAAGAGCGTGGTTTCGCCGGTGTCGGGGTCGTAGCGGTGGATGCTGTTGTTGGGGATGTCGCTGAAGTAGATCGAGCCGTCGGGGGCGAGGGCCGGGCCCTCGGTGAAGCGGTAGTCGCCGGTGCTGACGACCTCGACGACGGCGTCGGGCGGGATCAGGGGGGCTTCCTCCGGGGCTTCGGCGGCGGCGGACGCAGCGGTCACGCAGGTCAACCACACGGCAAGGGCGGCGTATCGGGTCATGCCGGCACTGTAGCCGACCCCGCCGGCGCGACGGTTAGACTGCCGGCATGACGCGAACCCTGCGCTACGGCATCCTCGGGACGGGCAACATCGCCGGGCAGTTCGCCGAGGGCGTGGCGAAGGCGGAGCGTTCGGCGGTCACGGCCGTCGGCTCACGTTCACCCGAATCGGCAGCGGCGTTCGGCGAGCGTTTAAATCTACCCCCGGAGAAGTGTCACGGCTCGTACGAAGCGTTGATCCGAAGCGACGCCGTCGACGCGGTGTACGTCTCGCTGCCGAACCACCTGCACGCCGAGTGGTCGATCAAAGCGCTGGCGGCGGGCAAGCACGTGCTGTGCGAGAAGCCGCTGGCGATGGACGCGGCCGAGGCGGGGCGGATGTTCGACGCGGCGCAGGCCCACGGCCGGGTGCTGATGGAGGCGTTCATGTACCGCTGCCACCCGCTGACCGGCGCGGTGCTGGCGGCCGTCCGCCGCGGCGACGTCGGCGAGGTGCGCGTGGTGCGGGCGAGCTTCTGCTACCGCACGACCCACATCGACGGCAACGTCCGCTTCGACCCGGCGATCGGCGGCGGGGCGCTGATGGACATCGGCAGCTACTGCCTGAGCTTCGCGCGGATGATCGCGGGCAACGAGCCGGAGGCGATGCACATCACGGGCAACCGCCACGCCGCGGGCGTGGATGACTACGCCACCGCTATCTTGAAATTCCCGCCGCTTCCGGGGGTCGATTTCCGGGGGTCGCCGCTGGTGGCGGCGCTGAGCTTCGGGATGACGGTTCAGCTGGACAACACGGCCTGGGTCGGCGGGACGGAGGGCTACCTGTCGGTGCCGGTGCCGTGGAAGCCCCCGGAAGTGGGCGCGAAGTATGTGTTACACGGGCAGACGCCGCCGAAGCAGGACAAGGCGTCGGCGAACGGATCACCCGGGCCGGAGACGTTTAAGTTCGACGCCGGCGTGCCGCTGTACGGGCTGGAGGCGGACGCGTTCGCGGCGTCGGTTTTGGATGGTTCACCGCTGCCGGTGACGCCGACCGACACGCTCGGCAACATGGCGGTCATCGACACGCTCGCGGAGCAGCTCGGGGCCGGCGGGTGATACGGGTCGAGCGGGTCGAGCTCGACGCGATCTTCGCGCTGCGGGCCGAGGTGCTGCGTGACGGCCAGCCGATCGCGTCCGCCGCGTTCGACGGCGACGACGCGCCCGGCACGCTGCACCTCGCGGCGATCGATGGAGACGGGGTGGTCTCGGGCTGCGTGTCGGTGATGCGTGCGACGATGCCGGGCGACCCGACGCGGACGCGGCAGCTCCGCGGCATGGCGGTCGCCGAACACGAACGCAACCGCGGCATCGGGGGCTTGCTGCTGGCCGAGGTCGATCGGCGGGAGCCGGCGGCGGCCTTGTGGTGCAACGCCCGCCGGCCCGCCCGGCGGTTCTACGAACGCCACGGCTGGGCCGCGGTCTCCGCCCCCTTCGACATCGCCCACCACGGCCCGCACGTGCGCATGCTCCGCGACGCCGCGGCTCAGTAGACCTCGGGCACGAACGTCTGGTCCTCGAGCGGCGGGCGGACGTAGCCGGTCTTCTGCTGGCGCGGCGGCAGCTCGATCGGCTCGGGCGTCAGGTCCTCGTACGGCACCAGCCCCAGCA
>JBCCOP010000116.1:0-7746 GCA_039025315.1 Planctomycetota bacterium
CCCCAGCGTCCGCACCGGGACCAGCTCGGCCCCCTTGATCTTCGGCCAGCGGGCGTCGGGGCAGACAATCCGCGTGAACCCCAGCCGGGCCGCCTCGACCGCCCGCCGCTCGGGCTGCTGCACGTTCCGCACCTCGCCGCCGAGGCCGATCTCGCCCACGACGCACGTACCCGGCGGCACCGCGCGGTCCAGGTGCGCCCCCGCGATCGCCAGCGCCAGGGCCAGGTCCGCCGCGGGCTCGCCGACGCGCATCCCGCCGACGCTGGAGGCGAAGACGTCTTGGTCCGCCAGCCGCAGCCCGCCGCGCTTCTCCAGCACGGCGATGAGCATGTCCAATCGCGCACGGTCCAGGCCCGACGTCTTACGCTTCGCCGAGCCGAGGAACCCCGTGGCCGTGAGCGCCTGCATCTCGACGAGCAGACAGCGCGTGCCCGACAGCACCGGGCAGACCACGCTGCCGCTGGCCGACTGGTACTCGGCCGCGAGCAGACCGGACCCGTCGCGGACCTCTTCGAGCCCGCGGTCGGACATCTCGAAGAGCCCGACCTCGAGCGTGCTGCCGAAGCGGTTCTTCACCGCCCGCACCACGCGGTGGCTGTGGTAGCGGTCGCCCTCGAAGTACAGCACGGTGTCGACCATGTGCTCCAGCAGCCGCGGCCCGGCCAGCGCGCCCTTCTTCGTGACGTGGCCGACGAGCACCAACGCGCCGCCGGTGGCCTTGGCGTGGTACACCAGTTCGAGGCAACACGCCCGCAGCTGCGTGACACTTCCGGGGGCGGCGGGCAGGTCGCCCTTGTAGACCATCTGGATCGAGTCGACGACCAGCAGGGCGGGCTTCACCCGGCGGGCTTGCTCGGCGATGCGGGCGAGGTTGGTGTCGGCCAGGACGAAAAGCTCCCCCGGAAGTCCCCCGTCGGCGTTGTTACTTCCGGGGGTCAAACGCTCGGCCCGCATGCGCAGCTGCGCGGCCGACTCCTCGCTGGTGACGTACAGCACCGTCTCGCCGCGGCGGGCCAGCGCCACGGCCGCCTGCAGCAGCAGGGTGGACTTGCCGATGCCCGGGTCGCCGCCGAGCATCGTCGCGCTGCCGGGCACCAGGCCGCGGCCGCCCTCGGGCCCGCCCAGGACGCGGTCGAACTCGCCGATGCCCGTCGGGGTCCGCCCGGCGTCGGCGGCCTCGTCGCCCGAGACCTCGCCGATGGGCCGGGCGCTAAGTTGCCCTGCCTTGACTTCCGGGGGCGCGATGCCGCGGTGGGTGTCTTGCTTCGCCGACTTGCCCGCGTCTTTGAACTCTTCGAGCGCGTCCCAGGCCCCGCAGTCCGGGCACTTGCCCATCCAGCGCGGGTGGACCGCGCCGCACTGCCGGCAGAGGAACTGGGTGCGGGTCCTGGCCATGGGGGAACGGTGAGTGGTGAGTTGGGGTGGGTGAGTGGGGGGAGGGAGTGAATCGAATCTAGCAGAGCGGCTATGTTGTGGCGGCGGGCCGGCGTTTGGTCCGTGGATTCTTGGGTCTCGGGCGGATGCCGATGTGGTTGCTGGCCGTCCTGCCGTTGGCGGTGCTGATCGTGGCGATGGTGGCGTCGGTGCCGCGGCTGCGGCTGCCGCTGCCGGCCGACCGGGCGTTGCCGTTGGCGGCGGTGCTGGCCTACGGGGTGCAGTGGGTGTGGACGGCCGAGGCGGCGGCGATTCACGCGCGGGTGATCGAGGGGCTGCTGTCGTCGCTGACGCCGCTGGCGATCGTGTTCGGGGCGGTACTGCTGTTTGCAACGCTGGAGCGGTCGGGCGCGATGGCGGTCTTGACGGGCCGGCTGCGGCGGATGAGCCCGGACCCGATGGCGCAGGTGTTGTTGGTCGGCTGGTCGCTGTCGTACCTGGTCGAGGGGCTGAGCGGGTTCGGCACGCCGGCGGCGATCGCCGCACCGATCCTGGTGGGGCTGGGGTTCCCGGCGGTGCGGGTGGCGGCGGCGTGCCTGGTGATGAACACGGTGCCCGTGGTGTTCGGCGCGGTGGGGATGCCGATGTGGTTCGGCCTGGGCGAGCTGGGGCTGAGCGACGCGGAGACGGGCGCGGTGGCCCGGCGGGCGGCGGCGGTGCAGTGGGTCACGGCCCCGGTCGTCGCGGCGGCGGCGTTGTCGCTGCTGTTCCCGTGGCGGGCGATCGTGCGGCGGTGGTGGATGGTGCTGGCGGTGACGGGCGCGACGGTCGGCGGGTCGTGGGTCGTGGCGCGGTTCAGCGTGGAGTTCCCGTCGATCGTGGGCGGGCTGTGCGGGTTGGCGGCGTCGCTGGTGGTCGCGCGGTTCGTGCCGGGTGAGGGCGAGTCGGCCGGGGACGAGCCGCCGCCCGGCGGGCCGTCGCTGGTGCGGTCGGCGTTGCCGCTGGGGCTGACGGTGCTGCTGCTGGCGGTGACGCGGATCGAGCCGCTGGGGCTGCGGGGCTTGCTGACGGCGACCGAGCCGGCGGCCGCGGCGGGGTTGGGTGTGCTCGGCACGGCGTCGGTCTCGGCGGTGGGGGTGGTGGGGGTCGAGGGGTTGCTGGGCACGGCGATCGGCTGGTCGATGCCGCTGCTGTACGTGCCGTTTATTTTGCCGTTCGTGGCGGTGTCGCTGCTGTCGGTGCCGCTGCTGGGGATGAGCGGGTCGGCGGCGGCGGGGGTGTGGGCGGAGACGGTGCGGCGGCTGGTGAAGCCGGGCGTCGCGTTGGCGGGGGCGTTGGTGCTGGTGAAGCTGATGATGCACGGCGGCGACGGCTCGCCGGTGATGGCGGTCGGCGGGGCGCTGGCGGCGGCGGTCGGGGCGGTGCGGGCGGAGCTGTGGCCGGTGTTTGCGCCGGTGCTGGGGGCGCTCGGGTCTTTTTTCTCGGGGTCGGCGACGGTGTCGAACCTCACGTTCGCGCCGGTGCAGGACGCGATCGCGGCGGAGCTGGGGCTGGACCGCGCGACGGTGCTGGCGATGCAGGCGACGGGGGCGGCGATCGGGAACATGGTGTGCGTGCACAACATCGTGGCGGTGGCGGCGGTGCTGGGGCTGTTACATCGCGGGGGCGGAGACGAGGGCGGGGAAGCACGGGGCGACGCCGCGGCCCCACTTCCGGGGGCGGGGGGGCCGGTGGCGGCGATTTTGCGGCTGACGTTCGGGCCGATGTTGGTGTACGCGGCGGCGGCGGCGTTGGCGGTGTGGGTGTTGGGGTGACGGGCGGCCGCTATCCTCTTGCCCATGCCCGACACCCTCGCGCAGATCGTGGCCGACACGCGGGAGGCGTTGGCCGAGAAACAGGCGGTCCGGCCGTTGGCGGAGGTCAAGGCGGCGGCGCTCGACGCCGCGCCGCCGCGCAACTTCTTCGCCGCCGTCACCCGCCCCCGGAATGAATTGCGAGTGATCGCCGAGATCAAGCGGGCGTCGCCCTCGGCCGGCTTGATCAGGGAGGACTTCGACCCGGTCGCGATCGCCCGGGCCTACCACGACGCCGGCGCCGCGGCGTTGTCTTGCTTGACGGAAGAGAAACACTTCCGGGGGTCGCTGGACTTCGTCGCGCCGATCAAGGCGGCGACGCCGCTGCCGGTGCTGCGGAAGGACTTCATCGTCGACGCGTACCAGGTCTACGAGGCCCGGGCCGCGGGGGCCGACGCGGTGCTGCTGATCGCCGAGTGTCTGGGCGAGGCCCAGTTGATCGACCTGTTGATTTTGGCGACCGAGCTGCGGCTCACCGCGCTGGTCGAGGTGCACGACTACGAGTCGCTGATCCAGGTCAAGAGCCACGTCGGGTTCCCGCACCCGGGGTACCAGCTGCTGGGGATCAACAACCGCGACCTTAAGACGATGACGACGGACGTGGGCCACACGCTGGCGCTGCTGCCCGAGGTGCCGGACAAGGGGATCCTGGTCAGCGAGTCGGGCATCCGCACGCGGGCGGACCTGGACCGGCTGGCGGCGGCGGGGGTGCACCGCGTCTTGGTGGGCGAACATCTGATGCGGCAGCCGGACGTCGGCGCGGCGCTGCGGGAGCTGATCGCCGGCGGCGGGCGTGACGCCTAAGGTTGAGCATGGCCACTCACGCCACGCCGAGCCGTCGATTCCCCCGCTGGATGGCGGTCACCCTCTGGCTCGCCGCGGGCTACAACCTGCTCTGGGGCGCGTGGGTCGTGCTGCTGCCGAACCAGTTCTTCGACCTCGTCGGCATGGACCGGCCGACGCACGTCTCGATCTGGCAGTGCGTCGGCATGATCGTCGGGGTCTACGGCCTGGGCTACGCGATCGCCGCGACCGACCCGCTGCGTCACTGGCCGATCGTGCTGGTCGGCTTCCTCGGCAAGGTCTTCGGCCCGATCGGTTACGTCGACGGGGCGCTGATCCGCGGCACACTGGACCCCGCCTTCGGCTGGACGATCCCGACCAACGACTTGGTGTGGTGGGTGCCGTTTGCGATGATCCTCTACGCCGCCTTCAAGAGCCGGGGTGAAGAGCTGTCGCTCGACGTCGGGCCGGTCGAGCCGCTGGGCGAGCAGCAGACACGCGACTTGCTCGAACGCACGCTAACCGACACGGGAGAGACCGTCGCCACGATGTCGCGTCGGGGGCCGGTGGCGCTGCTGATGGTGCGGCACTTCGGCTGCAACCTGTGCCGCGAGGCGTTGGCGGACCTTGCCGCGCGGCGTGAAGAATTGGAGCAGCGCGGCGTGACGCCGGTGGTGGTGCACATGTCGGAGGCCGAGCGCGGCCGGGCGTTCCTCGACCGCACCGGCTTAGCGGGGGTGGCCCAGGTCAGCGACCCCGCGCGTGAGGTGTACCGCGGGCTCGGCATGGGACGCGGGAGCTTCGGCCAACTCTTCGGCCCGCGTACGCTCGCCGCGGCGTGGCGAGCCAAGCGTTTCGGCGTCGGCAAGCTCGAGGGCGACGGCTTCCAGTTGGCGGGCGTCGCCGTGGTGCGTGACGGCCGGGTCGTCGCCCGCCGGCCCGAAGACTTCGCGGGCCAGCGGCTGGACGTCTGCGATGTCGCCTCTCCCGACCCGGTGACCGAAGCCGAGTCAAGAGCGTTGACCGCCCCGGTGGCGACGGCGTGACCGTGGACACGACCGGCCGTATCGGTTTCGGGCGTGACGGGAAGACCCGCGTCCTGCGGGCCGAGCAGTGGCTGCCCGCCGCGCCCGACGCCGTCTGGCGGTTCGTTGCCGACTGCCGGCACATGAATCACGTTATCCCGCGTTTTGTGCGCTTCGAGGTCCGCGGCTGGGACGGCACCCCGATCGAAGAACACCACGGCCCGCCGCCGACCGTCGCCGCGGGCGGGACCTACGATTATCGCTTGCACCTCCACGGCCTCGGCGTGCGCTGGCGCACGCTTATCACCGAGGTTGATGCCCTGCGTCGCTTCGTCGACGAGCAGGCCAAGGGCCCCTACGCCGCGTTCGCCCACGAGCACACGTTCGAACCCACCGACGACGGGACGCTCACCCGCGACGTGATCCGCTACCGACCGCCCGGCGGCCCGCTGGCCGGGCTCGTCGACCGCCTCGCGGTGCGGCGTGACCTGCGTGCGTTGTTTGTTTGTCGCCACCGCCGGCTCGCCGAGCTGTTCGCCGAGCACCCGGACCCCGCGGCGTTGCTGGACCAACGCCCGACACCGGGCGTTCACCGGGCCGGGGCTACGATCCCCGCATGAGCGACGCGGCGACGGCGATCCTCCTGGTCCACGCGGCCGCCACCTGGTTCATGGCCGGGCTGATCTGGTTCGTGCAGGTCGTGCACTACCCGCTGTTCGCCGCCGTCGGGGGCAGCGGCTACGTCGATTACCAGGCGGGCCACATGCGGCGTACCACCTTCGTCGTGCTGCCGGCGATGTTCATCGAGTTGGGCACCGCGGTCGCGCTGGTTTTTTTTGACGACCCGCCGTGGCCCGCGGCGTGGGGGCTACTGGGCCTGCTGCTGGTCGCCGCCGTGTGGGCGGTCACGTTCGCCGTCTCGGTGCCGGCCCACCGCCGGCTCGAGCGCGGCTTCGACCCCGCGGCCCACCGCCGGCTCGTCGTCACGAACTGGATCCGCACCGCGCTGTGGTCGGCCCGAGCGGGGTTACTGGTCGCCATGATCGCCGCGGGGCTGAGTGCGGGAGCGGCTTCGTGAAGCCCGGGAGATTGATCGAGGCGACCAACCGCGGGCTGTTCTGCGAAGCGGGCGGTTTCTACATCGACCCCTGGCGGCCCGTCGGCCGCGCGGTCGTCACCCACGCCCACTCGGACCACGCGACCTACGGCTGCGAGCGGTACCTGTGTTCCGAGGTCGGGGTCGACGTCTTGCGGCCCCGCGTCCACGCCGGGGCCCGCATCGAGGGCCTCGCCTACGGCCAGACCACCGAGATCAACGGCGTCACCGTCAGCCTCCACCCGGCCGGTCACCTGCTCGGCTCGGCCCAGGTTCGCGTCGAGCACCGCGGCCGGGTCGAGGTCGTCACCGGCGACTACAAGGTCGAGCCCGACCGCACCTGCGCCGCCTTCGAGCCCGTGCCCTGCCACCGCCTCATCACCGAGTGCACCTTCGGCCTGCCCATCTACCGCTGGCCCCCGGAAGCCGAAGTCGCCCGGCAGATCAACGACTGGTGGCGCGAGAACCGGGCGGCCGGCCGCACCAGCGTCGTGTTCGCCTACGCCCTGGGCAAGGCCCAGCGCGTCCTGTCGCTGATCGATCGCAGCCACGGCGACGTCGTCGCCCACGGCGCGGTGAAGAAGTTCGTCGACGTCTACCGCGGCCTCGGCGTCGATCTGCCGGAAGTCCGCACGTCCACGGCCGAGAGCCGCAAGGCGGTGAAAGGTAAAGGCTTGGTCGTCGCCCCGCCGTCGGTGCTGGGCACGCCCTGGCTCAAGAAGTTCGCCCCGTCGTCGCTTGCCTTCGCCTCGGGCTGGATGATGGTCCGCGGCAACCGCCGGCGACGCGGCGTGGACCGCGGCTTCGTCCTCTCCGACCACGTCGACTGGCCGGGCTTGATGGAGACGATCGATGCCTCCGGCTGCGAAAGCGTCGGCGCGACGCACGGTTATACCGATGTGGTGGCCCGCTACCTGCGGGAGTCCAAGGGCCTCGACGCCGACGAGGTCGCCACCCGCTACGTCGGCGAAACCGACGAGGCGAGCGAAGACGAAAAGAGCCACCACGGAGATCACGGAGACACGGAGGCACGGAGCAAGGCAGAACGATGAAATCCTCAGCGAACCGAATTCTCGATTTTTTCTCCGTGTCTCCGTGCCTCCGCGATCTCCGTGGTGGTTCACCGACCCCTTGAGCCATGCGACGCTTCACGCAGCTCTTCATCGAGGTGGACCGCACGACGCGGACGTCGGAGAAGACGGCCGCGCTGCGGCGTTACTTCGAGCAGGCCCCGGCTGAAGACGCGGTATGGGCCCTGCGGGTGTTGACCGGGCAGAAGCTGATCCGGGCGGTGCCCTACCCCCGGCTGCGGGCGTGGGCCGCCGAGGCGGCGGGGCTCGAGCCGTGGCTGTTCAACGCCTGCTACGGCGCGGTGGGCGACCTTTCGGAAACCCTGTCCCTCGTGCTGCCCCCCGCCCCCGGAACTGGAACCGGAAGTGGGCCAAGCGACGAGCCGCTGCACCGGGTGGTCGAGGACCGCATCCTGCCGCTGGCGCAGATGACCGAGGCCGAGCAGAAGGCGTCGATCCTCGAAACCTGGCAAGCGTTCGATACCTCGCAGCGGTTCTTGTTCCACAAACTGATTTCGGGCAACTTCCGGTTCGGGGCGGCGAAG
>JBCCOP010000117.1:0-7396 GCA_039025315.1 Planctomycetota bacterium
CCGCCACGACCCCGACGGCGTCGCCGCGTCGATCCTCGACCAGGCCCGCGCCGCCTACCGCAAGCGTGAGGTGACGTACCCCGTCGAATTCACGATGCAGGTCATCAGCCAGGGGGCGCAGCAGGACCAGAAGTGGGCCGTGGAACAGATCAAGCAGCTCATGAAGACCCGCTACCTCGTGGACATCGAGGAAGCGGACATCGTGAGCAAGGACGGCCCGGCGCTCTACGCGATGATCCAAAAGGAGCAAGAGGCCTGGCTCGCCGAAGGCGGCAAGCTCCGGCAGGAAGCGCGGGAACGCGCCGCCAAGCACCGGGCCGACCGCGCGGGCTTGGCCGACTGGCTGAAGGAGCGCTACGGCGTCGTGCTCGGAGACGGCGAGCTCGACGAAGTGCCGGAAGACCAGCTCGAAGACTTCGTCTACGACAAGGGCCACGCCGCGTTCGTCGGCGAGCTGACCCGGCTCGAGCGGTTCGTGCTGCTGCAGATCCTCGACAAGGCGTGGAAGGACCACCTCTACGCCATGGACCAGGTCAAGGACTCGGTCGGCCTGCGTGGCTACGCCGAGAAGGACCCCCGCATCGAGTACAAACGCGAGGGCGCCGCACAGTTCCAGGACATGCAGCGGTCGACCCGCGAGCAGGTGACGGACCTGATCTTCCGCGCCCGGCTGACGCCAAACGTCCGGCTGCAGAGCGCCTACGGCGACCAGCAGCAGGCCCAACACCCGGACGCCCCCGGCACCCCCGGAAGCAACGCCGCCCCCGGGGTGGCGGCCGCGGCGGCGAGTGCGGTGGCCCAAGGCAGCGCCGACCAGCAGGCCGCCAACGCCGTGGCCGACCGGGCCGGCACCGCGCCGGACCGCGCGGCCAACCTGAGTCGTAAGCAGCGCCGCGCCGCCGAGGCCCGGCAGCGGCACCAGGCCAACTCGGGTCCGAAGAAGCAACGCCGACGCAAGGGCCGGTAACGGCGTTACAGCAGCTTGGCGATCACGCTGTCGGCCACGAAGAGGCCGCGGCGGGTCAGCCGCAGGTGGGTCGCGGTGCGTTCGAGCATGCCGAGGCCGATCAGCTCGTCGATCGCGGCGTGGCGGCGGTCGCCGGACGGCAGGTGGTCGTCGAGCCAAGCCAGGCCGATCCCTTCGCGCAGACGCAGCCCGAGCATGAGCCGTTCGCCGAGGCGGGCGTCGGGGTCGAGGCGTTCGTGGTCTTGCGTCGGCGGGTGGGGCGCGGCGTCGAGGTAGGCCGCGAGGTTCGGCGCGTTGCGCCAGCGGTGCCCGCCGCGGTGCGACGCCGCGCCGGGGCCGGCCCCGAGCCAGTCGCGGTTGTGCCAGTAGTGGAGGTTGTGGCGGCAGCGGAAGCCGGGCTTGGCCCAATTGCTCACCTCATACTGCACGAAACCCGCGGCACCGAGCCGTTCGAGGATGCGTTCGTACATCCGCCGCTCGGTCTCGTCGTCGACCGCGGTAACCCGGCCGAGGCGGAGGCGGGCGGCGAGCGGGGTCTGCGGCTCGTAGGTCAGCCCGTAGGTCGACAGGTGCGTGGGTTCGAGCTCGAGCAGCCGGTCGAGGTCGGCGTCGAGCATGGCGAGCGTCTGGCCCGGCACGGCGAAGATCAGGTCGAGCGAGAGGTTGTCGATCCCCGCGGCCCGGCAGGCGTCCACGGCACGCGGCACGCTGTCGGGGTCGTGCCACCGCTCGAGGGCGGCCAGGCTGCCGCGATCGAACGACTGCGCCCCGATCGAGACGCGGTCGACCCCGCCGGCCGCGAGGCGTCGCATCAGGTCGGGCGTCACTGTCTCGGGATTGGCCTCGACGGTGAACTCGGCGACGCGGTCGAGCAGACCGAGGTCGCGGAGGGTTCCGAATAACCGGTCCCACAGCTCGGCCCGGAGGTACGTCGGCGTGCCCCCGCCGGCGAAGACGGTGTCGGGCCGCAGGGCGCCGCCGAGCCGGTCGGCCAGCTCACGCAGTTCGGCGCACAACGCGTCGGTGAACGCGGCCTGCCGGTCGCCCCCGGAAGCTCCGGGGGATCCGGGGGGGTCGACGACGCTGTAGAAATCGCAGTAGTGGCATTTGTGGAAGCAGAACGGAAGGTGCAGGTACAAACCGTCGATAGGGCCAGAACCGGGGCCGTCGGGCGGTTGCCCGCGTGGATCGGCGTCGATAAAATCAGGGCTAGGTTCTAACCCGGGGGTTCTCCCCGCTTCGGATCGGATCAGACCGCTCATGGACGCAACACTGGTCATGTTCAAAGCCAACGGCTCGCGGCGCGACTTCCCGCTGCGGCCCGGGCCGATGGTGATCGGCCGCAAGAACAGCTGCGAGCTGCGGATCCCGCTGTCGAGCGTGTCGCGTCAGCACTGCGAGGTGACGCTGGGCGGCGGCAAGGTGAAGCTGCGGGACCTGGGCTCGAGCAACGGCACATATCACAACAGCATACGCGTGCAGGAGGCGGAGCTGGCCGCGGGCGACGAGGTGGTGGTCGGGCCGGTGGTCTTCACGCTGGTGATCGACGGGGTGCCCGACGAGATCAAGCCGGTGCGGACGATCGTGACCTCGGGCGACGCGGGCGACTCGAACGCGACGGTCGCGCCGCTGGAGGGCGTGGCGGTGAGCGAGGTCGAGGTGATCTCGTCGGTCGACACGACCGAGCGGCTGGACCCGGGCGACCCCGAGGAGGAGCCGGACCCGTTCGAGGCGCTCGAGGCGATGGCGAGCCAGGAGCGCGAGGCCGGCGGGGGGATGAGCGACAGCAGCCTGATCGATTTCGACCTGGACGACCTGGACGACGACGACCCGAAGTAGTGTGACTCGGCGTCGGGCGGGGGGCTTACTTGGAAGCGGGTTCTTCGGGGGTCGGCTCGGCCGGGGCGGCCTTGGGCGCGGGGACCTGGATCCGCATGCCGCAGCAGCGGCAACGGACCGTCTTGCCACGGGCGTTGACCGGCACCGACAGGATCGTGCGGCACTTGAGGTTGGGGCAGAGCAGCCGGACGGCACGGTTGGACATGGATTCGGCCTCGAGGAGAGCGGACAGCACCCCCGTCAGGTTTCTATCGAACCGCGACCGGGATCACTTGAACCGGTCGCGGCCGGTGGGGGACCGTCGTTGCGGTTAATTTGTGGCGGGTCCGCGACTTGGCGAGCTTTGCGATGGGCTGGGAAGCGTGGTTCTGTCTCGGGGTCGTGGCGGCGGGGGCGGTCGCGCTGCTGCGGGCCTGGGCCGGGCCGGACACGGTGCTGCTGGGGGCGACGGCGGTGCTCACGGCGATGGGGTTGTTCTCGGACGCGTTTCCCACGGCGGGGGAGGCCTTCCGGGGGTTCGGCAACGAGGCGTTGGTGACGATCGGGGTGCTGTTCGTCGTGGCCGAGGGCGTGTCACGTACCGGGGCGTTGGCCCGCCTGACCCGGCCGCTACTGGGGCGGACGGCCTCAGTTCGGGGCACGCAGGCCCGGCTGCTGCCGGCGGTGATGGGGCTCAGCGCGTTCCTCAACAACACGCCGATCGTGGCGATGTTCGTGCCGCTGGTCAGCGACGGCTGCCGGCGGTCGGGGGTCTCGCCGTCGAAGCTGCTGCTGCCGCTGTCTTACGCCGCGATCCTCGGCGGCTCGTGCACGCTGATCGGCACGGCGACGAACCTGTTCGTCGACGGCATGGTGGCCGCGGCGCAGCGCGACGGCCCGGGCCTCGGGCCGGTGGTGGACGGGCAGCGGACGGCGATGAGCCTGGGGCTGTTCACGGTGAGCGTGGTGGGGGTGCCGTCGGCGTTGGTGGGGCTGGGCTACCTGCTGCTGGTGTCGGATCGGCTGCTGCCGGCCCGGGCGCCGGCGGCGGGGCGGCTGGTGGACGCGGGAGGCGCGGACCCGGCGACCGATCGGCGTTACACGTTCGAGATGCGGGTCGCGGAGGGGTCGCCCCTGGCCGGGCGGACGGTGGAGCGGGCGGGGCTGCGTCGGTTGCCGGGGGCGTACCTGGTGGAGATCGAGCGGGCCGGCGAGCGGCTGGTCGCGGTCGGTCCGGAGCAAGAACTGCGGGCCGGGGATCGGCTGATCTTCGCCGGGGACGTGGGCGCGGTGGTGGAGCTGCGGAAGCGTCGGGGGCTGGAGCCGGCCGGGGACGCGGTGTTCCGGCTAGACGAGCGTCGGCCGAACCGCCGGCTGGTCGAGGCGGTGGTCGGGCCGAGCCACCCGATGCTGGGCCGGACGATCCGGGAGGCGGGGTTCCGCACGCAGTACGGCGCGGCGGTGATCGCGGCGTTCCGCGGCGGGAACCGGCTCGAAGGCCGGCTCGGCGACGTCCGGCTGCACGCCGGGGACGTCCTGCTGGTGGACGCCCGGCCCGGCTTCGTCGCCCGGGAGCGGGAGCGGCCGGACTTCGTGCTGGTCTCGGAAGTCGAGGGCTCCGAGCCGCCGCGGGCCGAGCGGGCGTGGATCGCTTTATCGCTATTGGCGGCGATGCTGCTGCTGGCGACGCTGACCGAGATGCGGCTGGTCACGGCCGCGTTGCTCGCGGCGGGGGGGATGGTCGTTGCGGGCTGCTGCACACCCGAGCAGGCGCGGCGGGCGGTGAACTGGCGGGTCTTGCTGGCGATGGGCGGGGCGCTGGGCCTGGGTGCAGCGCTCGATTCGACGGGGGCCGCGGTCGCGGTGGCCGAGCGGTTGGTTGGTGTGTCGATGGGCTTCGGGCCCTGGGCCGTGCTGGCGGCGGTGTACGTCGTGGCGATGGCGCTGACGTCGGTGATCGGTCCGATCGGGACGGTCGCGCTGATGTTCCCCGTCACGCGGGCGGCGGCGCTCGCGGCCGGGCTGAACTTCGAGCCCTTCGCGGTCAGCCTGATGATGACCGCCGCCGCGAGTTTCGCCACGCCCACCGCATACCAGACCAACCTCATGGTCTACGGCGCCGGCGGCTACCGCTTCACCGACTTCGTCCGCGTCGGCCTGCCGCTGAACCTGCTGGTGATGGCGGTCACGCTGATCATCGCGCCGGCGGTGTGGCCGCTGTCATAATCAGACAGCTTCCGGCGCATACTCCACCCCGTTGTTCGGCGTCTCCCACAGCCGCAGCACCACCAGCGACGGCAGCGACGGCTTGAGCCGGTCGTACAACCACTTGGCGATGACCTCGGCGGTCGGCACCTCGAGCCCCGGGATGTCGTTGAGGTATCGGTGGTCCAGCTCCGCCACGACCGGCTCGATCGCGGCCTTGAGGTCGCCGTAGTCCAGGAAGAAGCCCACCGCCGGGTCGACCTCGCCCTCGCAGACGACCTCGCAGCAGTAGGTGTGACCGTGCATCCGCCGGCACTTGTGCCCCTCGGGCATCGTGAACAGCCGGTGCGCCGCGTCGAAACTGAACTTGCGGAGGATGCGGGTTCGCATCGGATGAGTGTATTGGCTTCGGATTTTGCCGCCAAGGACGCCAAGAGCGCCAAGGAAGACGTGGTGTTGAATGGGGTAGCGGGCGGATTTATCCGCCAGTCGGGTGGGTTAATCTCTGCGTCCTCGGCGGCAGGACATCACACCCCCCGCGCCGCCGGGTCCCAGATCAGCTTGTGCAGCTGCGTCTGCAGCCGTACCGGCAGTCGGTCCGCCAGCAGCCACTCGGCCAGGTCCGCCAGCGGCAGCCCCGCGCATCCCGCCACCTCGAGCCCCGGCGACACGTCCTGCACCGCGCTGACCAGCACGGCGCCCACCCGCTCGGCCAGCCGGTGCTCCTCCAGCACGCCCCGCATCCAGTCGTAGTCCTCCCGGCTGGTGAGCACGAACTTCACCTCGTCCCGCGGCGTGAGGTGCGCGACGTTGCTCCACAGGTTGCGATCGGCTTCGCCGCTTCCGGGGGTCTTGAGGTCCATGATCCGCACCACCCGCGGGTCGCAGGCCGAGATGTCGCACGCCCCGCTCGTCTCGATCAGCACGGTCTTGCCCGCGTCGCAGAGGGCCGTCATCAGCGGGTGGACGTTGCGTTGCAGCAGCGGCTCGCCGCCGGTGACCTCGATCAGGTCGTAGCCCGGCCCCGCCAGCCGGTCCGCCTCGTCGAGGACCCGCCGCAGCGTCCAGGCGTCGCCCTCGTGGAACGCGTACTCCGTGTCGCAGTACGCGCACCGCAGGTGGCAGCCGCGCAACCGGACGAACACGCACGGCAGCCCGGCGTAGGTCGACTCGCCCTGGACCGAGAAGAACACCTCGTTGATGCGCAGCTTCAGCCGGTCGAGGTCGGGTGGTTGGTTTACGTTTTCGGTCACGACAACGCGTCCACGCTCGATCGCTCCGCCATCAGTTCCGCCGCGGTGCGTCCGAGCACCGGGTGACACGCGTCCGACCCGACCTCACACAACGGCCCGAGCACAAAGTCGCGCTCGTGCATCCGCGGGTGCGGCAGCACCAGCCCGCCGTCGGGGTCGTCGATCACCGCCTCGCCGTGCAGCAGCAGGTCGAGGTCGATCACCCGCGGGCCCCAGTGCTCCCGCTCCGCCAGCGCCGGCCGGCCGAGCGAACGCTCGATCGCCTGCATCGCTCTCAACAACGCATACGGCCCGAGCGTGGTCCGCAACCGCACCGCCGCGTTGAGGTACGGCCCCTGCCCCGGCGGCCCGACCGGCGGCGTCTCGACCGCCCGGCTCACCGCCTCGACCTCGACCCCGTCGAGCCGCCGCAGCGTCGATACCGCCGCGTCCAACGCCGCCCGCCGGTCCCCGAGGTTCGACCCCAGGGCCACGTACGCCGTCACCGGCCCCCCGGAAGTCGGCCCCCCGGAAGCCAGACCCCCGGGAGTCGGAATATCGCCACAGTCGCTCACGTTGCGATTGTAAGCCCGACCCCTCGGCCCCACCGGCATACGGCTACACTACCCGCCGCGCCCGAACCCCCGGCCCCCGGAAGCTAGACCCCGAACCCCACCATGCCCGCCACGACGCCCGACCTCGACGCCGTCAACGCCGACCTCGCCCGGGCCTCGGCCGCCGACACCGTCCGCTGGGCCGCCGAGACCGCCGGCGACGGGCTCGTCCTCACCACCAGCTTCGGCGTCCAGTCCGCCGTGATGCTGCACCTCGTCACCCGCGTCCGGCCCGACGTGCCGGTGATCTTCATCGACACCGGCTTCCACTTCGCCGAAACCTACCGCTTCGCCGACCAGCTCACCGACCGCCTCCGCCTCAACCTCCGCGTCTACGCCCCCGACGACAGCCCCGCCTGGTTCGTCGCCCGCCACGGCCAGCTCTGGGCCTCCGACGACCCGGCCGACCGCGACCGCTACGACCGGCTCCGCAAGGTCGAACCCATGGACCGCGCCCTCGACGACCTCGGCGCCACCGCCGTCCTCGCCGGCCTCCGCCGCCAGCAGACCGACCACCGCCGCACCCTCCGCCGCGTCGAGACACAGGCCGGCCGCCTCAA
>JBCCOP010000118.1:0-7302 GCA_039025315.1 Planctomycetota bacterium
AGAGCGAGAAGTGGGTGTGCATGCCGCTGCCGTTGTCGCCGAACAGCGGCTTGGGCATGAAGGTCGCCACCTTGCCGTGGCGGGCGGCGACGTTCTTGACGACGTACTTGTAGAGCATGCACGCGTCGGCCATGTGCACCAGCGGCTGGTACCGCAGGTCGATCTCGGCCTGACCGCCCGTCGCGACCTCGTGGTGGTGGCACTCGACCGCCATCCCCAGCTCCTGCATGACCGCCACCATCTCGCCGCGCAGGTCGTGCATCGTGTCCACCGGCGGACACGGGAAGTAGCCCTCGCGCTGCCGGACCTGGTTGCCGAGGTTCGCCGGCGAGTCGGACCCGCGGTTCCACACGCCCTCGGCCGAGTCGACCTCGTAGACCGCGTGGTTCACACCCTGGTCGTAACGCACGCGGTCGAACAGGAAGAACTCCATCTCCGGCCCGAAGAACGCCTTGTCCGCCAGCTTCGATTCCCGCAGGTGCTTCTCCGCCTTGCGGGCGACGCTGCGGGGGTCGCGGCTGAAGCTCTTCTGGGTCACCGGGTCCTTGACGTCGCAGATCATCGACAGCGTCGGCCGCTGGTAGAACGGGTCGACCTTCGCCGTGTCGGCGACGGGGACGATGAGCATGTCGCTCTCGTTGATCGCCTGCCAGCCGCGGAGCGACGAGCCGTCGAACCCGAAGCCGTGGACGAACGAGTCTTCGGTCAGCTCGGTCACGGGGTAGGTCGTGTGCTGCCACAGGCCGGGGAAGTCCATGAACCGGCAGTCGATGAACTCGATCTTCTGGGTTTTGACCAGTTGCAGGACTTGCTTGGGCGTCATGGCGTGTATCAATCAGAACAGGTGAGACGAAGGGGTGGACTCGGTGAGTTTACTTCGGAATTAACCACGAGCGTGGCCGCTGCCGCCGAAGACGATGAACAGCTCCACGGCGATGAGCGTCAGCAGCCAAGCCGTAAAGACGCCGCCCGAAAAGGGGACGAACGCGTCGACGATCGTGGCCACGCCGAGCACGACGACCGCGGCGGTCCCCACGCCGACGCCGGTGAAACGGGTCGAATACCGCAGTTGGAGCCAAGCGGAGACGGGCAGCGTGGTGAGGCCGACCACCAACGCCACGGTCCAGAACCCCTCGGCCACGCCGGCGGCGGCGAGCCCGACGGCGGCGAGCGTTGCCAGCAGCATGACGCCGAACACGTTGCTGCCCAAGACCTGGTCGCGCGACAGGGCATGTCGGCCGTAGGGGCTCAGCCGCAGCAGCAAGTTGAACATCGGCACGCCGACCCACGTGAGCAGGGCGAAAGCGATGTACGCCCAGACCAACGGCTTGAGGTACGGCGCCGTGGCGGGGTTCTGCTCGGCCACGGTGTCGAGCACCCGATAGGCGACGAACCCGCCGATCAGCAAAAAGTTGCGGGTCCGCGGCATGAGCGACGCCATCCACAGGAAGTAGCCCAGCAGCAGGCGGTAGATCGGGTTGCGGGCTTTGAGCGCTTCAACCAGCCCGGCCTTGGCGAACTCGTGGCCGGGCTCGATCCGTAGCGCCTCGCGGAAGTGCTCGAGCGCCTTCTTTGGCTGGTTCAAGTGCAGCTGGCGGAAGCCCTCGTTGGCGTGGGCGGTCGCGTCCTGCGGGGCCTGGCGTAGGGTTTCACGGACCGACGCGCCGGCCTCGTCGCCGAGGCGCATCCGGGTGAGCGCCAGGCTGCGCAGGTTCTGGCAATCGGTGTGCTCGGCGTCGACGGCCAGGCCCTTCTCGGCCCACGCCAGGGCGTCGTTCCACCGCTGCCGACGCAGCTCGATCTGCGCCCGCAGGGCGTAGGCGTCCGCGTCCTGCGGGTCGAGTCGCAGCGCGGCGTCGGTGGCCTTGACCGCCTCGTCGAGCTTGCCTTGCCGCGACAGCCAGTCGCCGTAGAACACATACGCCAGCGGGTCCTCGGGCGACAGCGTGATCGCCCGCCGCAGGTGCGTCTGGGCCTGGGCCTGCTGCTTGCGGTCCGTCGACTCCAGCAGCGCCGAGCCGAGCAGCGTGTGAGCGTGCGCATCGTCGGGGTCGTCGGCAAGGGCCTGGCGGAACATCGTCGCCGCCTCGTCGTGCCGGCCGTGCTGCAGCAGCAGTTGGCCACGGGTGGTGTGGGGGTTCATCGCTCCGCTTTCGTGAAAACGACAAGTACCTGTCGCAAAAGGTTGTGCAGGCCGCCCCAAATCCCCGGTAAAAGCCAGAAAGTGGTAATAAACAACAGCAGAATCGGTGAGGATACAAGTACTGAAAGCAGGGCACACATGATCAATAAGCCGGCTAAAGGAGCGGTAGTTCCCGGGGCGTCGTACATCAACCAGATCAAAAAGGGATAAAGCAACAGAGCTGTAATAAACCAAACCCAAATCGCTAGGCGGAACATATCTGCGTATCTACCCGACCATTTCTCGAAGACCTGTTGAACCGCCGCGGACCCGCGGTAAATCCGTCGCTTGCGTAGCCGTACCTCCGTGAGGCCTAGGCGGTGGTGCAGGTTTTGCGGATCAAGCCGTAGCGATTCGCGGAAGCAGCGTTCGGCTTCGGTGAGTTCTCCCTGCTGAAGCATCAGCCATCCTCGGCGGGCGTGGGGCATGTCGCTGCCGGGCGCTTCCGACAGTGCGCGGAGGTTGATCGTGTTTGCCGATGCCAACCGCCGTTGTTTCTGCTGGGTGATGGTCATGGCTTCGAGACATAGCGGTTCGGTCGGATCGACCGCCAAGCCCCGGCCCGCGATAGAGATAGCCTGTGTGTGCCGGCCAGCGTCGCAAGCAACGCGAGCGGTCCAGCCGAGGTAATTGGCGTTGAGGGGTTCTAAACCCACGGCCCGCTCGGCCCATACCAGCGCCTCGCCCGCGTGGCGTCGGGCTACGGATCCGTTGGGCTCAAACAACCCGCGAACAACCCGTGGTGGCCCCATGAACCGACACGCGGACATCAAGTAGTGAACCTCCGCCAAGTTCGGTGCGATCGAAAGAGACTGTTGAAGTAGGGCGTCGGCTTCTTCGATACGTCCCAGTTTGAGGCAAGCAAAAACAAGCCGCGTCAGCGCCCAAATATTTTCGGGCTCTGTCGACAGTACCCGATGCAGCGCCTCGTGGGCGTGATGCCACTGCCCCTGATTCAGAAGCAACTCGACCGCCTCTTGATCAGGACTCATTTCATCTTCAAATAATCGAGCACGTCGTCGTACTGCCCGCCCTCGTTGGCGTACAGCGCGTGGTTCTTGGCGGTGGCGAACCATTCGCGGGTCGAGGGCTTGACCTGTTTGGCGGCCTTGGCCAAGTCTTTGGTGGTCAGCGGGGCCGGGACGCCGGTCTTCATCGCCTCGCGGAGCTTGGCTTCGACGGCGAGGTCGACCACGGCCTTGGCGTCGGCGCCGCTGAAGCCCCGGCACTTCTTGGCCACGGCGTCGGCGTCGAGGTCGGCCTGCGGCTTGCCGCGTAGCAAGACCCGCAACACGCTGGCGAGCCCGGCTTCGTCCGGCGGCGGGACGAACAGCACGCGGTCGAAACGCCCGGGCCGTCGGAACGCCGAGTCCAGCGACCACGGCGCGTTGGTCGCCGCAAGGATCAGCAGCCCGTCGTTAGAGTCCTTGACCCCGTCGAGCTCGGCGAGGAACTGGTTGATGACCTGCCGGCCGGCCGAGCCGCGCATATCGCTACGCTTCGCGCCCAGGGCATCGACCTCGTCGAAGAACAGGACGCAGGGCGTGTTCGATCGGGCGTACTGGAACAGCGCGTGGAGCTTGGCTTCGCTGTTGCCCAGGTACATGTCCAGTACATCATGGATGCCCACGGCGATGAAGCCGGCGTCGATCTGGCCGGCCGTGGCGTGGGCCAGGTGCGTCTTGCCGCAGCCCGGCGGGCCGTACATCAGGATGCCCCCGCCGATCGGCTTGCCGTAGGCCTTGTAAAGCTCGGCGTTCTCGAGCGGGGCGATGATCTTGAGGCGGATCTCGTCTTTGAGCGCGGCCATCCCGCCGACGTCGTCGAAGGTGACGTCGGGCTTCTCCATCTCGACCGGCACCGCCCCCAACGCCGGGTCGCCGCGGAGGCGGACCCGGCCCTGCTCGTCCACGTCTTCGTCATTACCGTCAACTTCGTCGTCGGCCGCGCCGCTCAAACCGAGGGCCTCGGCCAGGTCGGGGTCCGCGAGGGCCGGCTCGTCGTCGACCGCTGGGCGGTAGGCGGCGCGGGCGCGGTCGAGGTCACCCGTACGCAGCAGCAGCCGGGCCAGCAGCAGCCGGGTCGCCGGCGAAGCGTCGGGCCGACCGATCAGGTCTTCGACGATCACCAACGCCTCGGACACCTTGCCCCGCCGCCGGAAACACTCGGCCAAGGTGAGCTTCAGTTGCTCGCTCTGCCCCGCCGAAGCCAAGCCCTCACGCAGCAGACGCTCGGCCTCCTCCAACTCGCCCCGGCCCATCAGCATCGACGCGAGTTGCTTGCGCAGCGGTACATTGTCCGGCGAGACCGCCAACGCTTCCCGCAACGAGCCGATCACGCCGTCGGCGTTGTCGTCCATGGGTATCCCCCTGCGGCCCGCTCGACCGCGATGGTCTCAGTGCCCCATCGACTCGACGCCCAGCTTCGGCTTCAACTCACCGAGCAGCTCGGCCAGCGTCTTGTCGTCTTTCGCTTCGGCGTTGAGCCGCAGCAGCGGCTCGGTGTTGCTCGCCCGGACGTTGAACCAAAAACCTCCCCCGGAAGGCAGGTCCCAGCAGTCGATGCTCACGCCATCGAGTTCCATGACCTGCCCGCCCTTCGCGGCGTAGGTGGACTTGAGCGCTTCCATCGTGCCGGCCTTGTCGTCGTTTTCGAAGTTGATTTCGCCGGATTGGGGGTACTTCCGGAACGGCGCGATCTGTTCGGAGAGCGGGGCGTCGGACTGGCTCAGCACGCCGAGGGCAACGGCCAGCGTGATCGCGCCCGAGTCGGCGTAGCTGTTGTCGCGGAAATAGAAATGGCCCGACAACTCGCCGCCGAAGACGCCGCCGGTCTCGCGGAGCTTGGCCTTGATGTTGACGTGCCCGACCTTGGCGATCGCCGGCTCGGCCCCGAGGGCGGCGACGGTCTCGGGCACGACCTTGGACGACCGCAGGTCGTAGACGATGCTCGTCGGCTTCGCGGCCGCCGGGTCGGTGCGGTTGACGGCCACGAAGTGGTGCGCCAGCCAGGCGGTCAGGTGGTCGCAGCCGCACAACGCGCTCGCGTCGTCAACGAGCATGCAGCGGTCGGCGTCGCCGTCGAAGCAAGCGCCCAGGTCGGCCGAGTGCTTCTGCACCCCGTCCTGCGTCGGCACCATGTTCTCGGCCACGAGCGGGTTCGGCTCGTGCGCCCAGTCGTCCGTCCACCGCGTGTTGGTCGTGATGAGTTCGAGGTTCGGCACGCCGGAAAAGACGCGGTCGAGCAGCTCGATGCCGCAGCCGTTGGACGCGTCGACGAAGACTTTGAGCGGTCGCTTCAGCTCGCCCATGAACCCGAGGATGTGCTCGCGGTAGGCGGCCCAGACGTCGCCCTCTTCGTAAGAACTTTCCGGGGCCGGGGGGGGGCAGTCGCCTTCGAGCGATTCGGCGATCGCCTGGATCTCTTTGAGCCCGGTGTCGGCCCCGACGGGCTTGGCCTCCTCGCGGCTGATCTTGTAGCCGATGTACTCGATCGGGTTGTGCGACGCGGTGCACTGCACGCCGCCGACGGCCCCGAGGTGGGGGATCGCAAAGTACTGGATCGACGTGTCGCAGCGGCCGAGGTCGATCACGTCCATGCCGGCGGCGCGCAGGCCTTTGACGAGTGCCTCGGCCATGCCAGGGGCGGCGGGCCGGTGGTCGCGGGAGACGACGACCTTGCCGGGGCCGTTCTGCTGCTTGAGGAACCGGCCGGTGGCGAGGCCGACCTTCCAGCCGACGTCTTCGTTGAGCGGGTCGGGGTAGAGGGCGCGGACGTCGTAGGCCTTGAAGACTTTGCCGATCATGGGGAGCTCGGGTGGTGAATGCGGACGATGAAACGGCGATCATACCGGCGGGGCATGACCGTCGTGTCAGCTCCGGCGGGGACAATCACTTGAACTCGGCCCCCCGCCGGCCGACAATCCCGCGATGCAGCAGCGTTTCGTTTGGCTCCTGGGCGGGCTGGTGGCCGCGGCCGTGGTGGTGGCGATGGCGGTGTTCCTCGGCGGCCCCGGCGCGCCCGTCGATGCCGGGCCCGACGCCGACCCGCCCCCGCTGACCGGCCGGGGCGTCACCGCCGACGACCTGGCTAACCCCCGGCCGCTCGACCTCGCGCCCGTCGAGGTCGTCCGCGACTTCGAGCTCTTCAGCGAGTCCGGCGACGGCGGCTGGACCCGTTTCGCCGGCGACGAGGTCTCGCCGCAGCCCGACTTCGTCTCCGACGTCGTCCGCCCCGCGGCCGAGGTCTACTTCTCACCCACGCGTGTCCTGACCATCACCGCCTCGTCCGGCCGGTTCCACCACCCCGGCAACGAGCCGACCCGCGGCGAGTTCTACCGCGACACCGTCGTCACCCAGTATCAGGCCCCGCCCGGCCAAACCCTCGACCTCGTCGGCGACCGCCACGTCCAGTTCCGCCTCTACCTCGACGAGCTCACCCGCTTCGACCGCGAGACCGGCCGGCTCGGCTCCGACGGGCCCGTCCGCCTCGTCGGGCCCCGCGTCGATTTCACCGGCCGCGGCCTCGACCTCACCTTCAACCTCGCCGCCGACCGTATCGAGCGCCTCGTCGTTACCCAGGGCGACCAGCTCCGCTTCGCCCCCACCCCCCGGAATGACAGCGCTGCGACCCGCAATCGTCAAAACGATACACAGCCCGCCGCCACGCCGCAGAACGAACCCCATCCCAAAGCCGATCCGCCCCAGCGCTACCGCGTCGTCCTCCTCGACGACCTACGCATCCAAGTCGGCTCCGGCGAAGCGAACCTCACCGGCGACAGGCTCGACGCCACGTTCACCGCCGCCATGACCGACGCGGCCGACCCGCCCGACACACTCGCCGACGCCGGGCCACGCCTGCACTTCGTCAGTGCACGCGCCCAAAGCGAGACCGCCCCGACGCCCCGCGGCCTCATGTTGCCCTCGCCCAACGACATCGTCGTCCGCTGGTCCGGCCGACTCGAACTCACCCCCGTCGATCCGACCGACACCGACCCCGCCCTCGGCCCCGGCGACGCCGGGCTCACCCTCGTCGGCACCCCCGCCGTCGCCGAGACCGCCGACGGCCGACGCGTCGCCGCCGCCACCGTCGCCTACCAAACCGCCGGCGAAACCCTCGCC
>JBCCOP010000119.1:0-7175 GCA_039025315.1 Planctomycetota bacterium
CAACGCGATGGCCGGCGCCGCCCTGCTCGCCAACTCCGAGGTCGCCGGCGGCATGTTCATCTTCCAGAAGTGCGGCAGCGACTACACCGTCGTCTGCAAGCACCTCGAGTACAAGTTCCGCCGCCCCTGCGTCGGCCCCGCGATCTACCGTGTCATCCCGCAGGAAGACATCGAGCCGCTCGTGGCCACGGGCGACGAGTTCAACATCACCGTCGAGATGACCATCCTCCAAGCCGTGGTCAAGAAGGACGAGAAGCAGCGCAAGGTCGGCCTCTCGACCGCCACCTTCCACGTCACCCCCAAGGCCAAGTACCGCGCCCGCAAAGCCAAGCAGGCCGAACGCGCCGCGGTCAGCAAGCCGTGAGCCCCACGGCTCCCGGAGGCTGAGAGGACCACCTCGACCTCGAACTCTCCCCCTCGCTTCCGCTTGACGCGGGGTGTGTTTTTACCAAACGCACACGCGTTTTTGACGCCACGCTGGCCGCCGCTCGACCGGGCCGACGTAGCTTCGGGGCATGAAAATCCTGCCCGCCGCCACCGCCGTTACCGCTGTTCTGGCCGCCGCGCACCCGCTGACCCCCGCCGCCGCCCAGGAAGCCAAGAACATCATCCTGATGATCTCCGACGGCGCCGGCGACACCACCTGGACCGCCGCCAACCAGTGGCTCTACGGCCCCGGTGCCCCCGGCCAGCGCGCCGGCGACCAGCCCGACTGGCAGACCGACTTCACCCAGCACTGGATGTCCACCTTCCCCGGCCACACCCAGCCCCTGCCGCCGTCCCAGACCGGCGGGGCCTTGCTGCCCATCTCGCTGCTCGAGGAGTTCCCCTTCCCCCAGTTCGGCAGCTACGACCCGACGCCGGCCAACGACGACACCCGCGCCACCGTCAACACGCTCGGCCGCCCCGACGAGCTCGGCCGCGGCACCGCCGTCACCCTCACCCCCAACCCCAACCTCCCCCCCGAACTCCAGCCCTTCGCCAAGGCCATCGCCGCCGACACCGACGTCACCGCCATCACCGGGTTCGCCGCCTACGACTACCTCACCACCAACAGCATCACCGACTCCGCCGCCGCCGGTACCGCGCTGGCCACCGGCGTCAAGTCCTACAACGGCTCGATCAACTTCGACACCAACGAACAGCCCCTGCCCTTCATCACCCAGCAGGCCAAGGCACTGGGCAAGACCGCCGGCGTCGTCACCACCAAAGAGTTCACCGACGCCACACCCGCCGCCTTCGGCACCAACAGCCCCAGCCGACAACTCGAATCCCTCATCTCCGACCAGATGATCAACAACGGGCTGCTCGACGTGATCATCAGCCCCGGGCACCCCGAGTTCGGCTCCGGCGGCACCGCCCTCGACCCGGCCGACTTCAACTACAGCGTCGTCAGCGAGGCCAACCTCGCCGCGCTCCGCGACGGCTCCGCCGGCTGGGACTTCGTCGATGATGCCGACCAGCTCGCCGCCATCGGCGAGGGTGCCGCGGCCGCGCCCGACCGGCTCTTCGGCCTCGTGCCCGTCCGCTCGGCCCTGCACAGCCGCGACACCGCCGGCCGAACCAACGCCTTCGACCCCACCGTCTTCGACCCCGCCGACCCCAACGGGGCCGTGCCCTTCGTCATGCCCGACCTCGACGTCCTCACCCAGGCCGCCATCAACACCCTCAAACAAGACGACGACGGCTTCTTCCTGATGGTCGAGGGCGCGAGCGTCGACTCGGCCGCCCACAACAACAACCTGCCCCAACTCATCGAGGAACAACTCTCGTTCAACCGGGCCGTCGATCAGGTCATCGACTGGGTCGAGGCCGAGAGCTCCTGGGACGAAACCCTGCTGATCATCACCACCGACCACGCCAACGGCCTGCTGCTCGGGCCCGACAGCGACACGGTCTACTTTCAAGACCCCGTCGCCGGCCAAATCGGAGAGCTGCCCGAGGCCATCTGGTGGAGCACGGAACACACCAACGAACTGGTCCCGCTCTGGGCGCTCGGCCCGGGCAGCGAACTCTTTGACGACTTGCTATCCACCGAGATCGACGACCGCCGCGGCCGGTTCATCGACAACACCGACGTCTACCACGTGATGTCGGCCGTAATCCCCGAGCCCACGGCGGCTCTGCTCCTCGCCGCCGCCGCGTTCACGCTCCTGCCCCATCGGCGGGCCGGGTCTGATCTATCACCTTGTCAGAAACTCTCGGGGTCCAGACACCAGCGGCTCGGCCGGGGGCGTACGCCCAAGTCTTTTTCGATCCGTTAACCGCCAAGGACACGGAGGACGCCAAGGAAGGAAGGCAGAACCCGATTTTTCTGCCTTTTGTCTTCCTTGGCGGTCTTGGCGTCCTTGGCAGTTAACGGATCGGAAAAACCACCAACACGCCGCGGCGGCCGCGAAGCGGGAGGGGTGGGGGTGTGGGGTGCCCGCTCTTTGGCAAGTCGTTGGTGGGGTTAGATGCCTTGGTCGCGGACGGCCTTGGTCACGGCCCAGAGATTTTCGGGGGTGACCGTTTCGTTGAAGCCGAAGAGCCGGACGCTGGTGTCGCCGAAGGCGTAGTTCGACTTGCCGCCGCGCTGGTTGCCCTGGAACCCGCCGTGACGGGCCTGGTCGAGCTCGGACAGCGGGTCGCTGGTGGCGGCGAAGATGTCGACGTAGTAGTGCGTACTACCGGTGCGTTTCTCGCCGAAGAAGACGACGTCGCTAAAGTTGACCATGAAGTCGCGGTCCATGGTGGTGTCGTCGGTGCCGTCGTTGAAGGTCGTGGAGCCCGGGCCGGTGATCTCGTTCTTCAGGTCGTTGAACCCGTTGAACATGTAGCTGCGGGGAGCGGTATCAAACTCGTCGAAAGTGGCGTCGTTGCTGCTAACCGGCTCGGGGTCGTTGGGGCAGATCAGCAGCTCGGGGGTCTGGTACGTCGGCTCGAACTGGGACGGCCAACGCGGGTTTTCGTTGCGGGTCGGATACGCCCCGTCGTGCTCGGTGGCGTAGATCTCGGCGGACAAACCCAGCTGCCGCATCCGGCTGGAGCACTGCATGGTCCGGGCCGTCTCCCGGGCGGCGGCGAGCGAGGGCAGCAGCAGCCCGATGAGCAGGGCGATGATGCTGATGACCACGAGTAGCTCGATCAGCGTGAACGCGGCGGGTCGGCGGGAAGGCGGACGCTCGGGCATCGGTCGGGCCTCGACAGGGGAAACGGGCGGCAGGCCGGGCCTTCCGTGACCCGTCGCTTCCGATAATATACCGGGGTCTGCCCGAATCTAGCGTCCGGTTTCACGTCGATCTCGTTGTCCAGGAGCGAACCGATGGATAAGCGCAAAGCCGGGCTGCTGGTGGCGTTGCTGGCTCTGGCCGGGGCGTACGTCTGGATGATGGGGATGCAGCGGGAAGCGCCGCTGGAGGTGCAGTACCTCGAGTTGCCTGGCTCGTCGCCGACGTTTTCCTTCAACGACGACGTGGTGATCCGGGAGCTGATGGTGGTGCGGAAGGGCGAGGAGCCGGCAGCGGGCGAGGTGTACGTGACGCCGGAGGACGAGGTGGTGTGGCACTTGGTGCCGCGTCCGCCGCGGGAAGACGGGGAGCGGGCCGAGCGGCGTGAGGCGCGGCCGATCCGGGCGGTGGCGTACGGGCGGTGGGTGCGGGGGCTGCGACGCGCGCCGGGCACGCCGCGGCGGGGCGCGCCGCTGGAGGCGGGGGCGACTTACCGCTTCACGGCGACGCTGGACGAGGGGCAGATCGAGCTGGAGTTCTCGCCGGGCGGCTCGGCGGGGTCGTGAAGTTTGTCTTGCGGCGGCGGGCGGGCCGGGGTTAGGCTGAGCTCTGTTAGGTATCGCGTTTCATGACGCGACGACTCCGTGATCGCCAGCGGCCGTTCGGCCCCCGTTGAGACCCCCATGACCGACCGATCCGAGGCGTTGCGGGCCGCGCGGCGGCGTTACTGGCGGACGAACGTCACGCTGATGCTGAGCCTGCTCGGCGTGTGGGCGGCGGTGGGCCTCGGGGCGGGCGTGCTGTTCGCGGACATGCTCAACGGCTGGCGGCTCGGCGGGGTACCGCTGGGGTTCTGGTTCGCGCAGCAGGGCAGCGTGGCGACGTTCGTCGTGCTGATCCTGATCTACGCGGTGGCGATGAACCGGCTGGACGCGCGGTTCCGGCGTGAGGTCGAGCGGCTCGACGCCGAGCCCGTGGAGGGGGCGTCGTGAACCCCCTGCTCGCCGTCACCTCGCAGCAGGGCTGGACCATCGCGTTCGTCGCGGTGACGTTCTCGCTGTACCTGGCGATCGCCTGGCTCAGCCGGGTCAAGGACACCAAGGGCTTCTTCATCGCCGGCGGCGGCGTGCCGGCCCCGGCCAACGGCATGGCGACCGCCGCGGACTGGATGTCCGCCGCCAGCTTCATCTCCATGGCCGGCCTCATCTCCGGCATGGGCTTCGCCGGCGGCGTCTACCTCATGGGCTGGACCGGCGGCTACGTCCTGCTCGCCCTGCTCCTGGCCCCCTACCTCCGCAAGTTCGGCCGCTTCACCGTCCCCGACTTCATCGGCGACCGCTACCCCCCCGCCCCCGGAAGTACGCAAGCGACGGCGACCAGCGGGCAAAACTATGCACGGCTCATCGCCCTGCTCTGCGCGATCTTCGTCAGCTTCACCTACGTCGTCGGCCAGATGAAGGGCGTCGGCGTCGTCTTCTCCGGCTTCCTCGGCGTCACCCCCGCCACCGGCGTGTTCATCGGCATGGCCATCGTCTTCGTCTACGCCGTCTTCGGCGGCATGAAGGGCATCACCTACACCCAGGTCGCCCAGTTCTGGGTCCTCATCACCGCCTTCCTCATCCCCGCCGTCGCCATCAGCCTCAAGCTCACCGGACAGGCCATCCCCTCCGTCGGCCTCGCCTCCGAAGTGTTGCCCAGCCTCGACCCCGCTAGGCCGTATCTGCTCGACAAGCTCTCCAGCCTCAACCAGCAGTTCGGCTTCGGTTCCTACACCGAGGCTTACGGCAGAGACTCCGGCAAGTGGAACCGCCTCAACGTCTTCTGCGTCTGCCTCGCGTTGATGGCCGGCACGGCCGGGCTGCCACACGTCATCGTCCGCTTCTACACCGTCAAGTCCGTCCGGGCCGCCCGCTGGTCCGCCTTCTGGGCCCTGGGTTTTATCAGCCTCCTCTACCTCACCGCCCCGTCCGTCGCCGCCTTCGCCCGCTACTACATGGTCGACGACATCGCCGGCCTCAACGGCAAGACCGCCGACGAGTTGCCCCAGTGGTACCACGACTGGAACCAGACGGGGTTGATCGCGTGGGTGGATTTCAACGGGGACGGGAAGCTGGCGTTTACCAACAACCTGACCGACACATCGACCGACGGGATTAACGTGTTTCGCTCCCGCGAGCCAGCAGACAGTTGGGGAATCATTCAACCCAATGAATTGATGCGAGTCGGAGGCATCCCCGCCGCGGTCCGCGGTGACATCCTCGCTGACCCCGACGCATGGGTTGAAGCCAACGGCGGCGGGGCCGCGGCCAAAACCGAGCTGCTCGCCCTCGGCGGTGCCCACCACCCTGACCGCGACATCATCGTGTTGGCGACGCCGCAGATGGCGCAGCTCGCCGACTGGGTCGTCGCCTTCGTCATCGCCGGTGGGCTCGCCGCCGCCCTCTCCACCGCGTCGGGCCTGCTGCTGGTCATCTCCTCGTCCGTCGCCCACGACCTGTACTACAAAATCATGAACCCCACCGCCAGCGAAGGCCAGCGCCTGCTCGTCGGCCGGGTCGCCATCGGGGTGGCGGTGCTGATCGCCGGGTACTTCGGCATCAACCCCCCCGGCTTCGTCGGCGAGGTCGTCGCGTTCGCCTTCGGCCTCGCCGCCGCGTCGTTCTTCCCCGCCATCGTCCTGGGTATCTTCACCAAACGCGTCGGCACCGTACCCGCCGTGGCCGGCATGCTCGTCGGCATCGGCTTCACCGCGTTCTACATCGTGACCCAGAAGGCCGACGTCGTCCTGCTCAACGCCGAGGTCGCCGAGCTGATCTTCGGGCCGCCAGACAGCCCCATCCGGGGGCCGTGGTTCTTCGGCATCGACGCCCAGGGCATCGGCACCGTCGGCATGCTGCTGAACTTCGCCGTCACCCTCGCGCTGACCCCCCTCTTCCGCGGCCCGCCGGGCGAGGTCCGCGGGCTCGTCGACGCGATGCGCGAGCCGGAGGCGGGCGACACCGCGCTGCCCGTGGCCGATGGGCACTGATCGCTCCGGCACGCCGCCCTTCGATCCCGATAAACTCGACCACATGAACGTTACCGCTACCACCACCCGCCCCACCGCCCTCGGCCTGACCCCGACCTTCGGCTTCGGTGACCGCATGGGTCTCGCCACCCCCGGCCACCTCGCCGCCTTGCAACGATGCGGCGGCGACATCGCCGGGCTCTTCGCCCAGCAGTCGATCCGCGAGATGACCCGCACCCGCCGCACCCCCGGCGGCGTCATGGCCGACGCCACCGCCGCCCTCGACGCCGCGGGCTACGACCGGCCCTGGGGCGCCGACGCCGACCACCTCAAGACCCCCGCCGACATCGACATCACCGCCGACGCCGGCTTCACCTTCTTCACCATCGACCCCTCCGACCACGTCGACCAACAGGCCGACGGCTACCCCCCGGACGTGATCGAGGGCAAGTACGTCGCCCCGCCGTGGGCCGAGACCTACCTCGGCCAGACCGTCGCCGTGCCCGACGGCCCGACGATCACCTTCGACGACCTCACCGTGAAGCGCGCCGCGGTCAAGTACGGCCCCGCCATCGCCTACGCCCTCGAGCTCGCCGCGTACATCAAGTCCGCCGCCGAGCAACGCGGCCAGGACCACGAGATCGAGATCAGCGTCGACGAGACCGATCAGGCCACCACCCCGGCCGAGCACTACATCATCGCCGACCAGCTCGTGCGGGCCGGCGTCAGACTCGTCAGCCTCGCCCCCCGCTTCATCGGCGAGCTCGAGAAGGGCGTCGACTACATCGGCGACGTCGCCGCCCTCGAAGCCTCGCTCCACGACCACGCCGCCATCGCCCGCCACCTCGGGCCCTACAAGCTCAGCCTCCACTCGGGCAGCGACAAGCTGTCGATGTACGCCGCCTTCGCCCGCGCCACCCGCGGCCAATTCCACGTCAAGACCGCCGGCACCAGCTACC
>JBCCOP010000120.1:0-7169 GCA_039025315.1 Planctomycetota bacterium
CGAGGTGCGGAACGTGCAGCAGCCCGAGCGGCGGGCGGTCGAGGCGGCCCGGCTGGGGTTCACGCGGATTGTCTGCCCCGACGCCCGCTGGCCGAAGATCAAGGGGGCCGAGCTGGTCCCGGTGCGGACGCTGGGGGCGGCCCTCGAGCAGCTGAGCTGAACCGATCCGATGAGAACCACCACGGAGATCGCGGAGACACGGCGGCACGGAGGCGAGGCAAGGGATCGGTGTTTTTACGTCGGTTGCTGGCCTTTCTCCGTGCCTCCGTGTCTCCACGATCTCCGTGGTGGTTTGATCGCTGTGCTTTGGTTCCTATGGGCCTCGCCGGCGGCGGCGCAGTTCGTCGATCCGGCGTGGGCCGAGCAGACGGAGGCGGCGGTCCGTAAGCACCGCATGGCGGACGTCACGGTCCGGGTGCTCGACGCCGAGGGCAAGATCGCGGCGGGGGCGGAGGTCCGGCTGACGCAGCGGCGGCACGCGTTCGACGTGGCGTTCGCGGTGCACGACGCGTTCCCCGGGTCGTACGATTCCGAGGGTGAGGGGTGGCGGGTGTTCAACGCGGTGTCGCTGGCGCCGCTGACCGGCTGGCGGGCGCTGCGGCCGACGCCGGACACCGTGGGCGACACGTCGCGGATCGACGCGGCGATCGATGCGGCGGAGGCGGACGGGCTGGCCGTGCGGTGGGGGCCGGTGGTCTCGGGCGACGCGTTCGACCTGCCGGAGTGGGCGGTGGGGCTGGACGGCCCGGCGATGCTGGCGGCGACGCGGGCGCACACGGCGTGGGTGGTGGAGCATTACGGCGGTCGCGTTAACCACGCGGAGACCGCGGAGCTGCCGGTGCGGGGGGACCGGCTGGGGGGGGCGGTCTTGCGGGTACTCGCGCTGGACCACGCGGCCGCGCCGCCGCGGGCTTTCGTGAGAGGGGTGCGGGTCGATGGCGGGTGGTGGGGCGACGGGTCGTTCGACGCGGTGGCGGAGCTGGAGCGGCGGACGAAGGACCGGCAGGGGATCGCCACGTTGACGGTGGGCCAGGCGATCCCGCCGCGGCCGTTGACGGCCGAGCGGTTCGTGCCGGGGGTGCGTCGGCTGGGGCGGTTGGGTCTTCCGACGCACGCGGGGCCGCTTTCGATCGCCGGGCCGGACGGCTGGCGGGCCGAGGGCCACGCCGAGCTGGTGCTGCGGTCGCTCTTCGCCGAGCCTTGGGTCACGGGGGTGACGTTCGCCGGGGTGACGCCCGGCGAGGTCGACGAGCCGACGGCCGCGCTGCTCGACGAGGACGGCGAGCTGGGGCCGAGCCTGCGGGCGGCCGACCGGCTGTTCCGCGAGACGTGGTGGAGCGACGAGGCGGTGACGACGAACGGGCTGGGCGTCGCGTCGGCCCGGGTGTTCCTGGGGCTATACGACGTGACGGTGACGCTGCGCGACGGGGCCACGCTGAAGGTGCCGCTGCGGCTGGAGCGGGCGACGCCGCCGGGCACCACCGGGCGGGAGCTGGTGCTGATGCCGCCCGGTGATTAGTCCGGCAGCGGCGCGGCGGGCGTTTGCGTAAACGGCTCCTCGCCGCGGAGGCGGGCGAAGATGTCGGCCCGGATGCGGGGGTCGGTCGCGGCCTGGACGTGCGCCATCTCGAACGGCCGGGAGCTGGTCCACCACGGCGTCATCCCCGGCGGCGCGGTGTTCTCCTGGCCGACCACCGCGTCGCTGAGGCGGACGTACGGAAACAGCTCGTACCCGCGGCCGGGCCACGCCGCGTCGAGCCGCGCCAGAAACTCGGACCCCGCGGTCATGTCGCGGGCCAGCGCGTTGCCCGCGCCCAGCGGCCCCATCGCCGCGCCGCGGTGCGGCGACGCGATCGTGAACACCCGGCGGACCCGCAGCCGCCGCGTCTGCCCCCGCGCGGCGTCCGGCGGCATCGCGGCGTAACGCGTCACCAGCCCGCCCATCGAGAAACCGATCACGTCGACCTCGACCGTCGCGTCCGGGTCGTCGGTCGGGAACGCCTCGTCCACCGCCGCGATCA
Source organism: Planctomycetota bacterium (assembly GCA_039025315.1). Classification (GTDB taxonomy): domain Bacteria; phylum Planctomycetota; class Phycisphaerae; order Phycisphaerales; family Phycisphaeraceae; genus Algisphaera. The sequence continues at coordinate 2,022 of JBCCOP010000120.1, forward strand.
CCTTCGCCCGGCAGCGGTCGAACGTGTCCCACGCCGCGAACGACACACCCGTCACCCGGTCCGCCGCGCCGGTGTACCGCCGCGCCGCCCGCACGGCCGACCACTCGGCAAAAAACGGGTCGAGGAACGGCCCGACGAACACCAGCGGCCGTTCCAGCGGCACCGGCTCGGCCGCGTATCGCCGCAGCTGCTCTCGGGCCCCGGCGTACGACAGATCGAACGACGGGTTGACCGCCGTGAGCGCCTCGCAGCCCGCGAAACCGCAGGCCGTCATGATCACAAAAATTAGGCACCACCCGCCACGCATCGGCGGATGATACGGCCCACGGAGTTACCACTTCCGGGCGTTACAACTTCCGGGGGCTACCGTCGGACTTCGATGAACTTCTCGCGCGAGATGCGGACGTTGAAGTTGTCCGTCACCCGGCCGTTGCTGCTGCTGAAGCGGTCGGACGTGTCGGTCTCGCTGAAGACCACGACGGGGAAGACCACGCCGGCGTCCACCGCGGGCCGGCGGTCGTTGCGGCCGGCGTACCACGGCGTGCCCGCCGCGAGCCAGGGCTGCATCTCGATCAGCTCCGTCATCGCCGGGCTGTCGGTCGCCAGCGAGCGGTGGTGGCCCCGGGCGTCGAGCAGCGGCCCGGCGTCGAAAGGCAAGGGCTCGGGGGCCGCCGTCACCCCCCGGCCGGAGGCATCGCCCGAGGTCAAGCCGCACCCCCCCGCCATGCACAGCACGCCGAGCACACCCAGCACGCCGATTTTCGCCGGTCGGAACCTTCGCCTCATGCCCGGCGTCTGCCAACGCCGTGCCAGGCGGCCCGCCGCCGCCCAGATCCGCCCCGGGGCGTCGGGATCGCCGTTTCTGCTTGGCCCGGCAAGGGTCGTGTCGCGCCGGATGTGGTGCGGACGCGACACGGCGTGGCGTCAAGACGACGACGAGACGACCCCGTCCAGCACCCCGCGCAGCGCTTCGCCCAATTCCGCCAACACCGCCCCGGCCGGGAAGCTCCGCCGCCAGGTGAGCACCAGCTCCCGAGACGGCGCGGGCGGGGTGAACGGGCGGTAGACCACGCCACGCAACCGGGCCGCCCGGCCCTTGACGCTCAGCTGCGGCAGCAGCGTCGCCCCGATCCCCGCGGCCACCATCTGCCGCAGGCTCTCGAGGCTGCTGGCTTGAAACGCCTCGCTCGCCCCACCGCGTCCGCCCCGCGCCGGACGCCCGGGGCAGAGCTCCATGGTCTGGGCCCGGAGGCAATGGCCCTCTTCCAACAACAGCAGCGGCTCGTTCCTCAGGTCGCCGAGCTCCACCGCGTCCCACTCCGCCAGCCGGTGACCCCGCGGCAACGCCACCACGAACGGCTCGACGCACAGCGGCACCGAGACCAGCCCGTCGTCTTCGAACGGGCGCGACACAATCGCCGCGTCGAGGTCGGCCAGGCGTAGCCGATCGATCAGGTCGCGTGTCTGCGCCTCGCGGATCAGCAATTCGGCCGCGGGCTGGCGACGACCGATCACCGGCAAGACGTGTGGCATGAGGTACGGACCGGCGGTGGGGATCACGCCCAGCCGCAGCGGACCCGCCCAACGGCTGGGGTCTAGCCGCGCCTCGGCCCGCAACGCCTCGACCTCGTCCAGGACCCGGCGGGCCCGCCCCACCACCCGCCGACCCGCCGGCGTGACCCGGACACCCGGCCCCCCCTCCGGGCCCCGCAGCCCCCGCTCAAACAGCCGGACCCCCAGGTCCGACTCCAGCCGCGCCAACTGCGTGCTCAGCGTCGGCTGGCTCACCCCCACCTCCGCCGCCGCCCGGCCGAAGTGCCCGGCCGAGGCCAGCGCCAACACGTACTCGAGGTCGCGTGTGTTCATCCCCAAACGATAGCCAATCTCTATTAGCCGTATTTTCCCAATCGCCTTGATCTATGCGGACCGCTCCCAATAATCCGCACAAAGGCCATCCGTAAAACAAACGCTGGAGCTTCCATGACCACCGCCGCCGCTAAATGCCCCGTCCTCGAAGGCACGACCCGCACCTCCGTCACCGGCTGGGCCGCCAACCAGCAGTGGTGGCCCGACGCCCTGAACCTCCGACCGCTGAAAAACAGTGACCCGACCGACCCGGGCTTCGACTACGCCAAAGAAGTCCAGACCCTCGACTTCGACCGGCTCAAGGCCGACCTCGAAGCCGTCATGACCACCAGCCAGGACTGGTGGCCCGCCGACTTCGGCCACTACGGCCCGTTCTTCATCCGCCTCTCCTGGCACGCCGCCGGCACCTACCGCACCTTCGACGGCCGGGGCGGCTCGTCGTCCGGCACCCAGCGGTTCGCCCCGCTCAACTCCTGGCCCGACAACGCCAACCTCGACAAGGCCCGCCGCCTGCTCTGGCCCATCAAGCAGAAGTACGGCCGCAAGCTCTCCTGGGCCGACCTGCTGGTCTTCGCCGGCAACCAGGCCATGGAGTCGATGGGCCTCAAAACCTTCGGCTTCGGCTTCGGCCGACCGGACGTCTGGGAGCCCGAAGAGGACATCTACTGGGGACCCGAGACCGAGTGGCTCGGCAGCAGCCGCTACTCCGGCAAACGCGATCTCGAGACCCCACTCGGGGCCGTGCAGATGGGCCTGATCTACGTCAACCCGGTTGGGCCCGACGGCAACCCCGACCCCGCGGCGTCGGCCCACGACATCCGCGAGACCTTCGGCCGAATGGCCATGAACGACGAAGAGACCGTCGCCCTGATCGCCGGCGGGCACACCTTCGGCAAGGCCCACGCCGCGTCCACCGGCGACCACCTCGGCCCCGAACCCGAAGGCGCCCCGCTTGAGCAGCAAGGCCTCGGTTGGAAAAACGCCTACCAGACCGGTGCCGGACCCGACACCATCACCAGCGAGCTCGAGGGCGTCTGGACCAGCGAACCCACCAAGTGGGACAACGACTACTTCGTCAAGCTCTTCGCCTACGAGTGGCAGCCCGTGACCAGCCCCGCCGGGGCGACGCAGTGGACCCCCGTCGATCGCGACGCCGGCCCGGCCGTCGAGACCGTGCCGGATGCCCACGACCCCGATAAGCGCCACGCCCCCATGATGTTCACCACCGACCTCGCTTTGAAGGTCGACCCGGCGTACGAAAAGATCTCTCGCCGCTTCCTCGACGACCCCGACGCCTTCGCCGACGCCTTCGGCCGCGCTTGGTTCAAGCTGCTGCACCGTGACATGGGCCCGCACAGCCGGCTGCTCGGGCCCGACGTGCCCGAACCCCAGACCTGGCAAGACCCCGTACCCGACGTCGATCACGAGCTGATCGACGCCGACGACGCCGACGCGCTCAAGGCCGCCCTGCTCGGCTCGGGCCTCACCGTGCCGCAGCTCGCCGCCACCGCTTGGTCCGCCGCCGCTTCGTTCCGCGGCACCGACCTCCGCGGCGGGGCGAACGGGGGGCGCATCCGCCTCGCGCCGCAGAAGGACTGGAAGTGCAACGACCCCGAAGCCCTCGCCGCCGTGATCCCCGTGCTCGAAAAAGTCCAGGCCGACTTCAACGCCGGGCAGCCTGACGGCAAGCGGGTCTCGTTCGCCGATGTCGTCGTGCTCGGCGGCGTGGCCGCGGTCGAAGAAGCCGCCCGCCGGGCCGGCCACCCCGTCGAGGTGCCCTTCACCCCCGGCCGGACCGACGCGACCCAGGACCAGACCGACGCCGACGCCATGGCCCCGCTCGAAACCACCGCCGACGGCTTCCGCAACTACCTGCACCCCGAACACAAGCGGTCGTTCGAAGAGCTGCTGATCGAAAAGGCCACCCTGCTCACCCTCGACCTGCCGGAGACCGCCGTCCTGCTCGCCGGGATGCGGGCGCTCGACGCCAACGTCGGCGGCTCCAAGCTCGGCGTGCTCACCGACCGGCCCGGCACGCTGAGCCAGGACTTCTTCGTGAACCTGCTTGACTCAGCGACGACCTGGAAGAAGTCCGATCGCTGCGAACACTTCTACGAGGGCCGGGACACCACCGGTCAGGTGAAGTGGACCGCCACCGCCGCGGACCTGGTGTTCGGGTCCAACTCGCAGCTGCGGGCGATCGCCGAGCTCTACGCCTGCGACGACGCCGGCGAGAAATTCACCCGCGATTTCGCCGCCGCCTGGGGAAAAGTGATGCACCTCGACCGCTTCGACCTGGACTAAGCCCCACCCGTGAACCCGCACGACCCGACCGCGAAAACGGGGCCCACCCCCAAGCCGCTTAGCCGTCCGCTGCGGTGGCTGTTGGCGGGCCTAGCGGTCCTGTGCTTCGCCGTCGGCTGGGCGGGCGTGGCCGTCCCCGGGCTGCCGACGACGGTGTTCTGGCTGCTCGCGGTGCTGCTGGCGGGCAAGTCCTGCCCGGCCGTGCAGCGGTGGGTCTACCGCCGCGGCGCTCTCGGGCGGACGGTCGAAGACATCGTCGTCCGCCGGGCCATGACCCGGCCCGCCAAGGCCCACGCCCTCGTCGGGCTGTGGGGCATGATGAGCCTCTCGGCCGCGACCCTGTGGTGGCTCGCCGGCCCGCCGCCCGTGTGGCTCTTGGCGACTCTCGCCGCCGTCGGGATCGGCGTCTCGTCGTGGATCACGTTCAGGCTCAACGTCCTGCCCCCGACCGCCCGGCCCGCGTCCGGGGTTTGACAGAACACCGACCCATACGGAAACTACTCGACTCGACGCAGGGTCGACGTGGCCCTGAACTTTGACGAAACCGCGGAGCCGTAGCCACGGCCGAGCACGCACAAGGGCGTTACTGGGCAACCGGCGGCGTAAACACAATCATGGCCAACTACACCGGTCCGAAGGTCAAGCTCTCCCGCCGCGTCGGCGTGCCCATCGCCGACATCCCCAAGCACACCACCAAGCGCCAGCTCAACCCGCCCGGTGTCCACGGCTTCCGCGGCCGACGCCTGCGGGACTACGGCATCCGCCTCAACGAGAAGCAGAAGCTCCGCTTCCACTACAACGTCCTCGAGAAGCAGTTCCGCCGCTACATGGCCGAGGCCGGCCGCACCCAGGGCAACACCGGCACCGTCCTGCTCCGCCTCCTCGAGCAGCGTCTCGACAACGTCATCCGCCGCCTCGGCTGGGCCCGCACCATCTGGGCCGCCCGCCAGATCGTCAGCCACGGCCACGTCCTGGTCA
>JBCCOP010000121.1:0-7042 GCA_039025315.1 Planctomycetota bacterium
CCCAAGAGGAATGCAACTGCAGCTGTTGCTGCGGGCAGACACAGAGCGGCCTGCGCTAGGCAGCTCGACGGAGACTGCCGTCGAGCGCAGTCCGAATCGACCCTTACGGCTCATCCCGGCTCGCCCGGGGTGAGTCTTTTTCTTTGCGGGTAGCGGGCGGACTTGTCCGCCCGGTCGTATCGCCTCACCGCCGAGGGGCGGACCAGTCCGCCCGCTACCCATCCGGCACGCCGTTACATTGGTGCGATGGCCGGCATCGACGACGAGAAGCGGGCCCTGCTCGCGCTCATGCTCACGCCCGGGCTCGGGCCGACGCTCGTCGGGCGGTGCGTCGACGCGATCGGCTCGGCGACCGCTACGCTGCACGCCTCGGCCACACGGCTCGGGGCGATCCGCGGCATCTCGAACCACCGCAGCGGTGAACTCAAACGACGCATCGACGCCGCCGCGGCCGGCGACGAGGTCGTGCGTGAACTCGACGCGGTCGAAGCCGGCGGCGTCACCCTGATCGCCCGGGACGACGCCGGCTACCCCGCGCCGCTGCGGCACATCCCCGACCCGCCGATGCTTCTGTGGGTGCGGGGCGCGATGCGGGCCGAGGACGCGTTGGCGGTCGGCATCGTGGGGTCACGGAAGTGCTCGCACTACGGCCGGGAGCAGGCCGACCGCTTCGCCGCGGGCTGCGCGACGGCGGGCCTGTGCGTCGTCTCGGGCGGGGCCTACGGGATCGACGTCGCCGCCCACCGCGCGGCCCTCCGCGTCGGCGGCCGGACCGTCGCGGTCATCGGCTCGGGGCTGGGCCAGCCGTACCCGAAGGACCACGTGCCGGTGTTCGAACAGATCGTCGATTCGGGTGCGGGGGCCGTGGTCAGCGAGCTGCCGATGTCGGTCGGCCCGAAGCCGGAGAACTTCCCCCGCCGCAACCGCATCATCTCGGGGCTGTCGCTCGGCGTGCTGGTGGTCGAGGCGGCCAAGCGGTCGGGGGCGTTGATCACGGCCCGGCTGTGCGTCGAGGAGCACGGCCGGGAGTGCATGGCCGTCCCGGGCCGGGTCGACACGCCAGCCGCGGCGGGCTGCCACCACATCCTGCGCGAGGGCTGGGCGAGCCTCGTCACCTCGCCGCGGGACGTGCTCGACCAACTCGGCGAGGCGGGCCGGCTGCTCAAGCAGGACCTCGCCCCCGCGGAAGAAGTACCGCCCAGCCTGTTCGACGCCACCGCGACCGATGCGCAGAAGCGCCTGGTCGCCGTGCTCGACGAGCCGAAGACCCTCGACGACCTGGTCGCCGCGCTCGGCGGCTCGGCCGGGGCGGTGCAGGCGGATTTGACCCTGCTCGAGATCCGCGGCGCGGTGCAGCGGCAAGCCGGCCGGTTCGTCCGCCGGCGGGGGAATGGCCTATAAACCTGGCCATGCTCCTGCCGATCCACGACCTTGCGACCGACGCCGGCCGGGCCGGACTGGCCGCTACGCTCGACCGCCTCCGCGACACCGGCTCCGCCGCCGGCGACGCCGCCGCCACCGTCGCGGAAGTGCTGGCCGACATCCGCCGCGACGGCGACGCCGCACTGGTGCGATACATGCAGCGCTGGACCGACCCCGCGTTTTCCGCCGACCGCATCCGCGTGCCCCCGGAAGAGCTCGGCCGCGCGGCGAAACACCTGGACACGATGCCCGAGCTGCGCGACGCCATCGCCCGGGCCATCGACAACGTCACCGCTTATCAGCGGCACGTCCTGCCCGAAGAAAAGGGGTCAGTCCCCATTGCGGGTGCCGAGTTGGGGATGCGTTGGTCGCCCGTCGAGCGCGTCGGCCTGTGCGTCCCGGGGGGCACGGCCGTGCTGTTCTCGACGCTGGTGATGCTGGCCGTGCCCGCGCTGGTCGCCGGCGTGAAGCCCGAGAACATCCACGTCATGTCGCCCCCGCCGACACGGAACGGCGACGAAGCGGCCGGCGACATCTCCCCGCTCGTCCTCGGCACCGCGAAACTCCTGGGCCTGTCCAACGTCTACCGCATCGGCGGGGCGCAGGGCGTCGCGGCCCTGGGCTTCGGCACCGCGCGCGTGCCGCAGGTCGACCTGATCGCCGGGCCCGGCAACGTGTACGTCCAGCTCGCCAAGGCCCAGCTCGGCGTGGCCTGCGGCACGGACAACGGGTTCTACGGCCCGTCGGAGATCGTCACCGTCGCCGACAACTCGGCCGACCCCGCCCGCGTCGCCGCGGACCTGCTCGCCCAGGCCGAGCACGACCCCGGCAAGTGTTTCCTGGTCGCGTGGGACCGCGGCGTGATCGACGCGGTCGTGTCGCAGATCGAAGCGCAGCTGCCGCAGCGCAGCCGCCGCGACGCGATCGTCGCGGCGTTACGCGACGAGTCGTGCGCCGTGTTGACGGCCGACGAGGACGCGGCGTGCGACGTCGCCAACGAGTTCGCGTCGGAGCACGTCAACCTCGCGGTCGCCAAGCCGCAAGCGGCTTTGGGGAAGCTGCGTCACGCCGGCGAGGTGTTCCTCGGCGACGCGACGCCGGTCGCGGCGGGCGACTACCACGCCGGCCCGTCGCACTGCCTGCCGACGGGCACCACGGCCCGCTTCGCCAGCGGCGTGAGCGTCTACACCTTCCTCAAACGCACCGGCACGGTGGCGTACCCCGCTTCCGGGGGGGGCATGTCGGCGCAGACGATCGCCGACGTCGCCGCGATGGCGGAGGCCGAGGGCCTTGACGCCCACGCGGCGTCGGTGCGGGTGCGGAGTTGATCTATGTATATCTATTGATATACTTCTGCTAAGTCAACGCTCCATTCTCCCGCGAGCGATAAAGTCGGGAATCCTTCGATGAAAGACATAAAAAGCGGTGCCTTCACCTGTACCCTTCCGTGTCATCCGTAAGAAACTCGAAGACCACGGCTGGAAGCTGGACCGAACCAATGGCTCCCACTTCATCTTCGCCAAAGCGGGCTCCGGCCGGATCACGGTCCCGGTCCACCGCAACCAAGTCAAGCCGGTCTACGTCCGGCTCGTCGAAAAAACGCTCCGCGAAGACGCGCAGCGGCAAAAAGACGCAGCCGACGAGTGACCCGGCCCGCCCGATTGACCCGGTGATCCGGAAACGGGCTGAGGCCCTGGTCGAGCAATACCGGATCGTGATTAAGCCCGATCCGGAAGTCGTTTACTTCGGACAAGGTTGGGAACTCCCGGGGGCGATGGGCGAGGGCGAGACGCCCGACGCCTGTGTCGCCGACGTGCGGGCGGCGATGACGCTGATGCTGGTGTCGATGTTCGAGAAGGGCGAGACTCCCCCTCCGCCGGCTTCGGCGTCGGAGCAGAAGCGGACCGAACAGATCAACATCCGACTGACCGCCGAAGAAAAAATACGTCTCGAAGCGGCTGCGGCCCGCGACGGGTTCAAAAGCTTGTCCGATTTCGTTCGCGCCGCTGCGCTGGCGTCAGCCGGTTACGCCTGATTCATTTGTTTACCGCCGGTACCGCTTCAGCGTCTGCACCACCTTCGCGTGGACGTCCAGCGGGTGGGCGACCATGACCCAGAACGCCTCGGCGACGCCGCTGCCGGCGGTGTAGAAACCCAACGTGCCGAGCGCGAAGACCCGCTCGCGGACCGAGAACAGCAGCTCGCTGTGGGCGATGCGGTTCAGCGGGGCCTCGAAGACGCGGACCCGCAGCACGCCCGCCATCGCAACGACGCGCTGGTCGGTCAGGACGTAGACCCGGCTGAGCCATTCGAAGAACTGCCAGAACAGCCGCGAGAGCACGATCAGGCCGCCGAGGATCACGATGTTCTGGCGGACCGTGTAGGCGCCGGCGTTGCCCGCGATCAGGACGCCGAGCGTGGTGACCAGCAGCAGGATGACGACCGTCTTGAGCGGGGCGAGCAGGATGTAGAGCGGGTGGGGCTTGAGCAGCAGGACGACGACCTCGCCGGGCTGCAGGAGCTGATCGGGCAGCAGGGCGGCGGCGCGGAGGGCCATCTCGTCGGGTGACGCGGCGTCGGTGGGGGTGGTGGCGGGGTGTCGGACGGGCGGTGACGGATCGGTCGCCGGGCCCACGCTAAGCCGCAAGCGGCTTTTGGGCAACGGGGGAGGAGAAACCGTCATCGGGCTTCCCCGGCGTCGGCCTGGCCGGCGGCGATGACGTCGGGTCGCAGCACGCCGATGTCCGGCAGGTTGCGGTAGAAGCCGTCGAAGTCCAGGCCGTAGCCCACGACGAACTCGTCGGGGATGTCGAAGCCGACGTAGTCGATGGGGAAGCCCATCGCCTCGGGACGCTGCTTGCGCAGCAACGCGATGGTCCGCAGCGCGAGCGGGTTGCGGCGGCCGAGCTCGTCGGTCACGGCCCGGAAGGTGTTGCCCGAGTCGAGGATGTCGTCGATCAGCAGCACGACGCGGTCGGTGAGGTCGGCCGGCACGTTGGTCAGGGCCGCGTCGATCTTCGCGCCGCGGCTGGCGGTCGCGGTGCCGGGGTAGGAGCTGACCGAGATGAGGTGGATCTGCATCGGCTGCGGCAGCCGGCGGATCAGGTCGGCGACGAAGATGATGCTGCCGGTGAGGATCGGCACGAGCGTGACCCGCCCGCCGTGGTCCAGCCGGTCGAGGTCGTCGGTGATCTGGCGGGCCAGCTCGTCGACCCGCCGGGCGATGGCGTCGGCGTCGACGAGGATGCGCTGCAGGTCGCTCCGCATGACGGGCTAGTGTACCGGCAAGGGCGGCGGGGCTTGACCGGCGGCCGGGGGGCCCGGACAATGATCGGTTGGTGTCGCCGCGGCGGGCGTCGCGGGTCGAGTGGCAGCGAGCGAAAGGCGATGCGATGAGGCGACCGCGAGCAGGGGCCGTGGCGGTGTGGGGGGGGCTGCTGGTGCTGGCCGGCTGCGCCGCCGAGCCGGGCCGGGCCCCCAACGCCGCGCCGGGCGCGACGTACACCGGGCCGCGCTACCTCTACAACACCGTCGGCTCGCTCGCGCGGCTCAGCAACAACCGGCCGCAGGTCGTCAGCGGCTACGGCCTCGTGGTCGGGCTCGACGGCACGGGCAGCGGCGAGGTGCCCCAGGCCCTGCGGCAGTGGCTGATCAACGAGATGACCAAGCGCGGCGTCGGCCGGCAGCGCAACCGCGAGCTGCTGGACCTCGGCCCCGAGCAGGTGCTGGCGAGCGACCAGACGGCGGTGGTCCGCGTCGTGGGCATCATCCCGCCCGGCGCGGTCGCGGGCAGCCGGTTCGACCTGCTGGTCACCGCGGCGGACACGAGCACGACCAGCCTCGTCGGCGGCCGGCTGTGGACCACCGAGCTCTCGGCCGGGGGCACGAACCCCGACCGCCTATTCCTCACCCCGCTGGCCGAGGCACGCGGGCCGGTGTACCTCGGCCCGACCGACGCCGCGAGCCGCGACGCCTTCGAACTCGACGAGAACCGCCGCACCGCCCTGGTCGTCGCCGGCGGCGAGGTGCTCGCGTCCCGCAACTTCGAGCTGGTGCTCAACCAGCCCAACCGCACCCGCGCCCGCCTGATCGCCGAACGCATCAACGAGCTCTACCGGCAGGCCCCGTCCGACGAGCTGCCGACCGCCAACGCGCTCTCGCCGCTGGTGATCCAGCTCAATATCCCCGCCCGCTACGCCGATCGGCCACAGCGGTTCGTCGATCTGGTGACCCACACGTTCATCGACCGCGCGCCGGGCTTCGCCGAGCTCAAGGCCGAGGAGCTGGCCGCGGTCCTGCGCGACGATCCGACCCAGGCGTCGTCGGTCACGCTGGCGTTGAAGGCGCTCGGGCCCAACGCCGCGGCGGCGCTGCGTGACCACTACCGCGACACCGAGCCCGATCCCACGCCGCTCTACCTCCGCCTCGCCGCCCTCGAAGCCGGCGCCTTCGTCGGCGACGAAAGGGCGAGCCAACACCTCCTCGAGCTCGCCGGCCACGAAGAGCCCTCCGTCCGCGTCCGCGTCGCGGAGGCCCTCGTTGCCCTGCCCGACAGCCGCAACGGCAACCGCGCCCTCCGCACCCTGCTCGACGACCCCGTCCGCTCCGTCCGCATCGCCGCATACGAGGCCCTCGCCGCCACCGGCAGCCCCCTGGTCGAACGCACCGTCCTCCGCGACCGCCTCGGCGAGGTCAAGCTCGTCATCGACCGCGTCCCCGTCCGCGACCCACTGATCTACATCACCCAGAAACGCTACCCCCGCCTCGTGATCTTCAACCCCCAGCTCGGCTTCGACCCGCCGACCATGGCGTCGGTCTGGGGCGGCCGACTCATGGTCCGCCGCGCCGCCTCCGACGAGCCCGCCGAGCTCTTCTACCAGTTCCGCGACCCCGAGCAGGACTTCCGCGTCACCAGCGAAAAACACCGCATCTCCCCCACCGTCGCCACCCTCGCCTACGTCCTCGCCCACCGCCCCACCGCCGAGGACCCCCAGGACGGCTTCGACCTGACCTACGGCGAAGTCGCCGACGCCGTCTACCAACTCGCCCAAGCCGGCGCGTTCGACGCCGACGTCGAGATCGACCGCAGCCGCCTCGCCCGCCTCCTCGACTCCGCCCGCGGCGACACCCCCACCCCAGGCCCCACCCGCCCCGAAACCGCCCCCGAAAGTGCCCCCCCCGCCCCCGGAAGTGGTCCCTCCGCTTCCCGTTAGCCTCACCACCGCCCCGTGCACCACCCAACTTTGCACCCCCACCGCCGCCGTGCCCGATAACCTGTAAAGGTCCCACCAAGCACACCCGCATCGACACGGAGGTCGATCCCCCCATGCGCCTCGCCAAGCTCACCCTCGCCGGCTTCAAGTCCTTCGCCGACAAGACCGAGATCGCCTTCGACCGCCCCGTCGTCGGCATCGTCGGACCCAACGGCTGCGGCAAGTCCAACGTCGTCGACGCCATCAAGTGGGTCCTCGGCGACCAGTCGCCCAAGAGCCTCCGCGGCGGCGCGATGCTCGACGTCATCTTCAACGGCAGCGCCAACCGCAAACCCGCCGGCATGGCGTCCGTCACCCTCACCTTCGACAACCCCCCCCTCTCTCCCCCCCACGCCGACGCTGAGCCG
>JBCCOP010000122.1:0-7024 GCA_039025315.1 Planctomycetota bacterium
CACCGTGTCGCTGATGCGCGGCCACCCCGACGTCCTGGCGTCGCTCCGCGAGCACTACCAGTACGTCATGATCGACGAGTACCAGGACACCAACCACGCCCAGTTCGTCATCGCCAACGCGCTGGCCGCCGAGCACAAAAATATCGTCTGCACCGGCGACCCGGACCAGTCGATCTACGGCTGGCGCGGGGCCGACATCCAGAACATCCTCGACTTCGAGACCTACTACCCCGGGGCCGAGGTCTGCCGGCTGGAGCAGAACTACCGCAGCACGAAACGCATCCTCGCCGCCGCCGACGCCCTCATCGTCAACAACCGCGGCCGGCGGCACAAGACGCTCTGGACCGAGAACGCCGAGGGCCACCCCGTCCAGGTTCTCGCCTGCGTCGACGAGCAGCACGAAGCGCGCCGCGTCGTCGAACACTTCCAGAAGCTGCACGACGAAGAGGCGGTGCCGTGGGGCGACATGGCGGTGTTCTACCGCATCAACTCGCTGTCGCGCGTCATCGAAGAGACGCTGCGGACCGCGGGCGTGCCGTACCAGATCGCTCGCGGCACCGCGTTCTACGACCGCAAGGAGATCAAGGACGCCGTGGCCTACCTCCGCGTCGTGGCGAACCCGGCCGACGAGGTGAACCTGCTGCGGGTCATCAACACCCCGGCCCGCGGCATCAGCAACAACTCGGTCAAGGCTTTACAGGCCCACGCGCTCGCGCAGTCCGTCTCGATCGACACGCTGCTTGACGACCCGATGCCCGTCACCGCGCTCAACACGCGGGCCCAGACCAGCGTCGCCAAGTTCGGCAAGACCGTGAAGTCCTGGCGTGACACGGTCGGCATCAACTCATCAAAGCCCGGAACCGCCCCGCTGCTCCCGGACGCTTCCGGGGATACTTCCGGGGGCGGGGGCGAGCCGTCGCTGCGGCAGTTCGTCGAGGACCTGCTCCGCGAGTCCGGCCTCGAGGCGTACGTCCGCAACGACAAGTCCGACCCCGACCAGGAACGCCTGGCCAACCTCGGCGAGCTCGTCAGCTCCGCCCAGCAGTTCGAGGAGCAGTACGCCTTCGAGGCCGAGCAGGACGACCCCGCCGCCGGCCCCGCGTCGCTGCGCGAGAAACTGCTCGCCTGGCTCGAACAGATCGCCCTGGTCAGCGACGCCGACGGCCTCGAGTCGGACCAGGGGTCGGTCACGCTCATGACGCTCCACGCCGCCAAGGGCCTGGAGTACCCGGCCGTGGCGATGATCGGCGTCGAAGACGGCCTGCTGCCGCACGACCGGGCCAACGACGACCCGTCCGAACTGGAAGAAGAACGCCGGCTGATGTTCGTCGGCATCACGCGGGCCGAGCGCCGGCTGCTGCTGTCGCACGCCAAGACCCGCACCGTCTTCGGCCAGACCACGCCCACAATCCGCAGCCGGTTCCTCGGCGAGCTGCCCCCGGAAGCCGTCGAGGAAGAAGACGCGACGCGCGACCCCGACGCCTACGACGACCCGACCTACACCGGCGGCGGCGGCGCGCAGCGATCGCTCGCGGCGCGGCAGGCCGGGGCCTACCCGCCGGGCACGCTGGTCAAGCACCCGCAGTTCGGGCTCGGCCGGGTGGTGCAGGTCGCGCCGATGGGCGCCCACACCCGCGCGAAGATCGACTTCCAGCTGGCGGGCGCGAAGACCTTGATCCTGCAGTACGCCCGGTTGGAAGTCGTGGGGTCCGAGGCCTGAGACGTTAAGTTGTCGGCGATGCCCCATCGAACCCGCATCAAGATCTGCGGCGTGAACGACGTCGCCGCCGCGCTCGCCGCGGCGGACGCGGGGGCGGACTTCGTCGGGCTGGTGTTCGTTCGGGCCTCGCCGCGGTTCGTGCCCCCGGAAGCGGCGCGGGAGATCGCGGCGGCGCTGCCGCTCGGCGTCGAGGCGGTCGGCCTGTTCTGCGACCACACGATCGACGACGTGCGCGACGCCGCGGCGACGGCCGGGCTGCGGACGGTGCAGCTCCACGGCCGGGAGGGGCCGGGCTTCGCAAAACAACTCGACGGCCTACGCATCGTCAAGGCCATCGGGTTCGAGGCCGGCAAGCTCGCGGAGCGGCTGCAGCCTTGGCGGGAAGCGCGGACGGGCCTCGCCGCGGTCTTGCTCGACACGCCGCCGGAGGCGGACGCCGCGATTACCGGCGGCGGCGGCGAGACGTTCGACTGGGACGCCCTGGCCGAGGCCGAATCCGCGGGACACTTCCGGGGGCTGCCCCCCCGCTTCCTCGCCGGCGGCCTGACCCCCCGGAACGTGGCCGCGGCGGTGGCGACGGTTCGGCCGTACGCGGTCGATGTCTCCAGCGGCGTCGAGTCGTCCCGCGGGGTCAAGGACGCCGTTATGATCGCGGACTTTTGCGCGGCGGTGCGTGACGCCGACAATTGAACAAGAACGGGCGGACAAGTCCGCCCGCTACCCGAACCATGAAACGCGTCCTTTCTGGCATCCAGCCCTCGGGGCAATTGCACCTGGGCAACTACGCCGGGGCGGTGCGGCAGTTCGTCGAGCTGCAGGACGACCACGAGGTCTTCGTGTTCGTCGCGTCTTATCACGCGCTGACCACGGTGCGCGACGCCGACGAGCTGCGCGCCAACGTCCGGCAGGTCGTGATCGACTACCTCGCCTTCGGCCTCGACCCCCGGAAGTGTCACATCTACCTGCAGCAGGACGTGCCGGGGGTGTGCGAGCTGGCGTGGCTGCTCGGCTGCGTCTGCCCGAAGTCGCAGATGGACAAGGCCACGACGTACAAGGACAAGGTCGCCAAGGGCATCCCCGCGAGCGTCGGGCTGTTCACGTACCCGGTGCTGCAGGCGGCCGACATCCTGGCCGTCGACCCCGACGTCGTGCCGGTCGGCGAAGACCAGCGGCAGCACGTCGAGATCACGCGCGACCTCGCGCAGCGTTTCAATCATGCTTACGGCAGCGACGAAGAGCCGGTGTTCCGCGTGCCGGAAGTCATGGTCCGGACCGAGGCGGGGATTCTTCCGGGGGTGGACGGGCAGAAGATGAGCAAGTCGTACGACAACACGATCGACCCGTTCCTACCGGAGAAGCGGCTCCGCAAGGCGGTGATGAAGATCGTCAGCGACTCGACGCCGATGGAGGAGCCGAAGGACCCGGAGACGGACACCACGTTTCAGGTCTTCCGGGCGATCGCCGGGGCCGATGACGAGCGGACGACGGACCTGGCGGCGAAGTACGCTGCCGGGGGCTTCGGGTACGGCCACGCGAAACAGGCGTTGTTCGAGCTGCTGCTCGAGCACTTCGGAGACGCCCGGAAGCGGCGTGAGGCGTTGATGAACGACCCGGGCCACGTCGAGTCGGTCTTGCGCGACGGGGCGGACGCGGCGAACGCGGTGCTCGGCGGCGTGCTCGGGCGGGCGCGGGCGGCGGTGGGGTTGTGACGGGGATCGGGGGTCAGGCCGACTTGGACAGGCTGCTGATCGCGGTCTGCTGAGCGCCGGTGGGGTCGGGAGCGGGGCCCGAAGCCGCCGCTTTTTCCATGTAGAGCTGCCAGGTCTGGCGTTCGTAGTCCAGCAGCTCGATCGCCTCGTCGATCTTGGCGGGGTCGCGGTCGACGTTGGCGTCGACCAGGAGGCGGTAGATGTAGGTGTAGAGGCCGGCGAGCTTGTCGCAGAGCTCGGGGGCGGCGTCGCGGTTGAGGCCGGTGCTCAGCTCGAGGACGATCTTCTGGGCCCGCATGAAGTTCTCGTAGACCGCCTCGAAGTCGGGCCTCTCTCGGGTCAGCTCGGCCTTGGCCTGGCGGGCGAACTTGAGGCAGCCGTCGTAGAGCATCAGCCGCAGCTCGTCGGGGCTGGCGGTGCGGATCTGCGTCTGCAAGTACGGGTTGATCGCGGGGCGCTTCATTCCGGGTTTTTATCGACGCGGCGGGGCGCGAGGAATTAGCGCGTGAGACGGGGTCGGCGTTATCGGGCGGGGCAGGGATCGGGAATCAGAAACTTATTGCTGCTGGCTGCTGAACTGCTGGCTGCTGAGGCCCGCGAGCGCCGCCTGCTGGTCCTGCAGCCCGGCGAGGGTGAACTCGAGGTTGTTGAACTCGCGTTCGAGCCGGGCGCGTTTGTCCTCGATGGTGTCGTCGACGCGTTCGATGCGGGCGTTGTTGGCGTCGATCTGGTCCTGGAGGATCTGGACCTGGCGTTCGAGCACGCCGTCGACCGAGTCGGTGAGGCGTTCGAGCAGGTCGTCGATCTCGACGCCGACGCCGCGGGCGACGAGCACTTCGGTCTCTTCGCCGGTCTCGGGGTCGAGCTCGAACTGCTCGAAGGTGAACAGGTCGCGGACGCCGTCGGCGTCGGCGGCGAGGGCCTCCTGGAACTTGGCCTGGTCGAGTTGGAGGCGGGCGCCGCTGCCGACGGTGATGCCGACCTCGGCGAGGCTGGTGAACGAGCCGGTGAGCCCGGCGTTGGTGCCGATGACCGCGTTGTAGATCGACGTGCGCAGCCGGGCGATGGCGGAGTCGCCCAGCAGCAGGCCGCGCTCCTCGGTGTCGGCGTTGTAGCTGTCGAACTCGTTGATCGAGTCGATCAGGCCGTTGAAGCTGCTGACGAAGTCGGAGGCGGCGGAGGTGATGGCGGCGGGGTCGTCGCCGACGGTGATCTGGACGGGTCCGTCGGAGGTGCTCAGCAGGCTGATCGACGCCCCCGGGATGAGGTTGTCCAGGGTGTTGGAACCGGAGGTGACGACGAGGGCGTCGGCGGGGTCGTCGCCGCCGAAGAAGGCGACGGCGTCCTGGGCCTCGGCGAGGTTGGACAGGCCGAGCCCGAGGCCGGCGTCGTCGAGGGTGAACGCGCCGCCGCGGCCGGTCTTGTCGGAGGTCAGCGACAGGCGGTAGGGCGCGGCGGGCGAGCCGTCGTTGATGACGGCGGCCGAGACGCCGAGGTCGGCGTTGTTGATCTTCAGCGCGAGGCTGTCGAGGGTGTCGGTGGCGGTGACGGTGAGGGTGCGGCGGAAGCTGGCGTCGATGTCGGCGCCGGCGGCGTACTCCCCGGCGAGGCCGAGGTCCGACGCGGTGGTCGAGCCGTCCTCGGCGATGGTGATGCCGATCGCGCCGCTGCCGGTGTCGGTCAACTTAAGCCCGTCGCCCGTGTCGTTGATCGACGCGGTCAGCGCGAGGCCGCGGGAGTTGATCTCGGCGATGACGTCGGCGAGGGTCTGCTCGTTGCCCTGGGTGAGGTCGACGGTGGCGGATCGGCCGTCGGAGTCGGTGATCGTAAACCGGCCGCGGGCGACGCCGAGGTTGTCGAGTCGGCTGCCCTCGTTGACGTACTGGTAGCCGAGCGGGCCGGAGTCGATGCGGCCATCTTCGAACGTGCCGACGAGGCCGAGCTGGGTGGCGAGCACGCTGTCGGTGCCGTCGGCAACGGTCAGGTCGCCGGTGCCGCCGGCGGTGTCGATGAGGCGCAGGCCGGTACCGGCGTCGTTGAGCTCGGCGCGGACGCCGAGGCCGGCGTCGTTGATCGCGTCGATCAGGTCGTCGACCGATCTTGCCCCGGCGAGATCGACCGTGCCCCCGCCGCCAGCGGAGTTGGTGAGGGTAACCAGGGCCCCGTCGCCGGACGTGCCGGCCGGGTCGAGGTCGCGGCCGGTCACGGCGTTGACCGCGGCGTTGACGCCGAGGCCGAGCTGCGACACGGCCGTAGAGTTGCCGGCGTTGGCGACGATCAGCGCGCCGGCCCCGCCGGTGTTGTCGGTGATCGTCAGCGACTGGCCGTCGATCGAGAGCGTCGCCTGGCCGGCGGTGGCGGTGTCGACCGCGTCGATCAGGTCCTGCACGGTGGTGAGCCCGTCGAGGTCGACCCCGAAGCTGGTGTCCGGATCGTCGCGGAGCGTGATCGACAGGTCGTCGCCCCCGGAAGTGGTCACGCCGCTGCCCTGGAAGAGGTCGGCGAGGTTAGTGGTGGCGTCTAGCGGGGCGAAGGGGTCGCCGCCGAAGGCGAGCAGGCCGCGGCCGCCGTTGAGTCCGCTGAGGAGTTTGGAGTTGATCGAGGCGATGACGCGGCCGCCGTCGATGGTGCCGTTGCTGTCGTCGTCGCTGCCGAGCAGGCCGAGGTCGAGCGCGGCCTGCGAGTCGTTTAACGACGTGACGGCGAAGCCGGGGCCGCCGCCGGTGTTGTCGGTGAGGGTGAGGCCGTTGCCCGCGGCGTTGAAGCCGACGGTGACGTCGCCGCCGGTGGCGGTCTCGACGGTGTCGATCAGGTCGTCGAGGGTCAGCGCGTTGGAGAGGTTGATGTCGTAGCTGCCGCCGCCGGCGACGGTGACGTTGAGGTCGGGGCTGCCGGTGACGGTGCGGAGGCCCTTGCCGTCGTTGAGGGTGGCGACGTAGGTGTCTTTGCCGACGGTGTTGATGTTGGTGCCGGCGAGCGTACCGGTGGACGAGCTGCCGACGAGGCCGAGGTCGGCAGCGGTGGTGCCGCTGCCGACGTCCTGGACGATCAGGTCGTTGGCGGCCTGGCCCGTGGCGTCGGTGAGGGTGAACGAATCGCCGTCGGCCTCGGCGAGGACGTTGACGCCGGTGGCGCGGTTGATGGTGTCCACGACGTCGTCGACGGTGACGGCCGAGGTCAGATCGACGACGGCGGTGCTGCCCGAACGATCCGTGACGCGGACGAAGCCGCGCTGCACGCCGGTGCCGCCGTTGAGCTCGGACAGCAGGGTCGAGCGGTCGAGGCGGGCCTCGCCGCGGTTGAAGGTCAGCGTCGCGCCCTCGGGGGCGACGAGGGTGCTGCTGGCGTCGGCGAAGCCGCGGCTGACGGTCTGCTGGCTGCCGACGAGCTGTTTGACGGTGAGCCCGTAGTTGCCCACGGCCGCGCCGGGCGAAGACGAAACGGTGGCGACGGATTCGTCGCTGCTGGTGGCGTTGGTGGCCTCGAAGGCCTCGTCGGTGACGAGGCGGGACGAGGCGTTGCGGAGCGACAGGAGCTGGGCGTTGACGGTCTGGTAGGCGGTCTGCTGGGCCGCGAGGACGGTGTTGCGCTGCTC
>JBCCOP010000123.1:0-6941 GCA_039025315.1 Planctomycetota bacterium
CACGAGGATGTTGGGCTTGGCCAGCACGGTGGTGTCGGTGACCTGGTCCAGGGCGCGGAGGAAGACCGAGGCGTCCGAGCCGGTGACGCCGATCTTGATCCCGGCGTCGCCGGTCTGGGTGTTGCCGACGGTGCTGGAGACCGCGGTGCCGCCGCCGCCGGAGGTGTTGCTGCCGGAGATCAGCTGGTCGACGGCGCCAAGCGGGTTGACGAAGTCGGCGAGGGCGTCGAAGTTGGCGACCACCGAGAAGTCAACGCCGAAGGCGTTCTGCTCGTTGAGCGTGGCCTGGAGGATGGTGGCCTCGACGAGGACCTGCTTGGGCCGGACGTCCATCTCGGACAGGACGGTCTCGATCTCGGCGACGTTCTCCTCGAAGTCGCGGATCAGCAGGGTGTCGGCGTGGGCGAAGGTGTTCTCGCCGCCGTCGGACTCGCTGGGCAGGAAGCCCGCATCGACCTCGCCGGTGGCGGTGATCGAGCCGCGGTCCGAGAGCAGCGGGGTGAGGAACGTGGCGGCGTCGGCGGCGCTGAGGTAGTTCAGGCGGACGACCTTGGTCACGGTCTTGCGCATCGCGTTGCGGCGTTCTTCGAGCTCCGCGGCGGTGTAGACGTAGATGAAGTTGCCCTGCTCCTCGTAGCCCAGGCCGTTGGGCGTGAGGATGGCTTCGAGGGCTTCCTGGAAGGTCACGCCGTAGAGGTCGGCGGAGACCCGGCCGCTGACGTTGCGGCTGGCGACGATGTTGCGCTGGCTCTGGATCGACAGGAGCTGGAGCACCTTGGCGATCTCGAGGTCCTTGACGGTGATGTCGATCTGGCCGAGGGCGTCGACCTCGACGTCCTGGCCCTCCATGTCCTCGGCGTTCTCGTCGAACAGCCCGATGGGCTCGTCGGCGTCGGCCTGGGCGTAGGCGGCGCCGGTGAGACTGAACGCCAGGCCCAGGCCGCCGGCCAGGACGAGGTGCTTGAGCGAAGAAAGGTCCCGAGCGGTCATGGCGGAGCTCCTTAGGCTGCCTGTGGCGAGAGAAGGACGTGGGTCCGGGGGTGAAAAAGTCGGTCGCGGGGCGGGCGTCGTTCAGAAGCCCATGCGGAGGCGGACGCGGACGCCGTGTCGTTCGAGCACGGCCGAGCGTTCGTCGCAGGCGGTCAGCGTGAACCCTTCGATCGTGCCGCCGAGCCGGACGAGCCGGCCGTTGATGAAAGCCGCGGGGACCTCCCCCAGCGTGACGCTCTGGAGCCGCAGCTCCGCGGCCGCCTCGGCGACCGCCATCCGCTTGGCCTCATCGGACATGGCCGCGGGCAACTTTGCCCCGCTTACCACTTCTTCTTCCGATAACGCCCGTCTGTAGCGTTTGGGGTCCAATAAGAACGGGTCACGCCCCAGCGGCCCGGGCCGGTCGGCCTCGACCACCGCCCGGGCCTCGGCCGGCCGGGCCTCGGCTTCGGCCTCGACCTCCATCAGCCACGCCGGCTTGTCGTCCGCCGACGCCGTCTGCGGCACCTGCTTCAGCAGCAGCCGGCCCCACAGCAGCATCCCCGCCGTCAGCAGCAACGCCGCCGCCGCCGCCCGCTTGCCGTCGGCCCGGATATACCCCCGGATGTTCGCCCGCAGTCGTTCGATCCAGGGCTTCACTTAGCTCCCCTCCTCGTCGGCCGTGTAAAAACTGCTCAGCCGCAGCGTCGCCGCGGTCCGCGGCCCGCCCGCCTCGCCGTCGTCGTCCAGCAGGCGCAGGTTCAACGCGTCGACCCGCACCAGCCGCGGCAGCGCCTCGATCCGACGCAGCACCGCGAACGCCGACGGGAACCCCCGCTCGAACTCCAGCTCGATCGGCACCTCGGTGTAGTGCCGGTGCGCCGCGGGCTCGCCCAGCTCGAACCGCTGGCCCGCCACGCCCTCGGCCTCGACCGCCTCGGTCAGGCTCCGCAGCACCGCCGCCAGGTCCGGGCGGTGCGGCACCGTCCGCTCGCTGTCCGAGAGCTTGGTCTGCAGCGCGTCGATCTGCCGCTGCCGCCGCGCCATCGTCGCCGGCCCCACGTCCCGCGGGCCCAACGCCGTCTCCGCCTCGGCGATCCGGGACTGCTGCGCCGCCCGCTGCTTCCGCTCGGGCAGCCACACCCCGACGACGAAACCGCCGATCAGCAACACGATCACCCCGGCCACGATCCAGTTGGGCTTCTTAAGGTTCCGCACGATCCACCCCTCCCTCCGTAAGCCCGGCGTCGGCGACCCGCTCCGCCGCGGCGTCGTTCCAACGGAAGTCGCGGTCCAGGTCGACCACGGCCGTGAGCGCGAACCGCCGGGCGATCAGCCCCCGCGTCTGGACCTGCCGCGTCGAACGCAGCGACACCTTCGAGAAAAACGGGTGCGCATCCAGCGCCGCGACCCACGCCGCGACCGACAGGTCGTCCGGCGCCAGGCCCACGACCTCCACGCCGATGACGTCCGGCTCGTACACCGGCTCGTCGTCGGTTTTCGCGGCGGTCGCCCGGCGGTTCGGCCGCTCCGGCTCGACCCGGGGCTCGGGCTTCGGCCGCACCGAACGCATCGCCAGCTCCGACACCGCGACGCCCTCGGGCAGCGTCCCCGCCAGCGACGCGAGCACCTGCGTGTACGTCAACGCCGGCACCAGCTCCCGCTCGAGGTCGAACTGCGCCAGCAGCTCGCTCCGCCGCTTGTCCAGCCCGGTGATCACGCCCATCGTCGTCCGCTCGGTCCGCACCGTGTCTTCCAGACGCTCGGCGGTCAGCCGCAGGCTCCGGCTGTGGGCCTTCATGCCCACCGTCGCCGCGCCCACGCAGCCCGCCACCGCCGCGACCAGCGCGACCCGACGCATCAGCCGGCCGCGACGCGACCGCGCCTGGCGATAAGACTTCGGCAAAAAATTGACCTTCATCGTCACGCCGCCACCCCGCTTCCTTCGTGGGTCGTCGCCGCGGCGAACACCGAGTCGGCCTCCGGCTCCTCCGGACGCCCCGGATCATTCCGCGTCGGCAGCGGGCGGTCGCGGACCGACAGGCCCACCGCCACGCCCCACGCCGCGGCCTCGTGCCGCGGGATCAGCGACTCCGTGCCCGCGATCCCCAGCTCCGCCAGCGGGTCCACGGCCGTCAGCGGCACGCCCGTCGCCTCGGACAACATCCGGGCGGTCCACGGACACGCCGCGCCGCCCACGACCCAGCCCGACTCGGGCCGGGCCCCGCGGAACGTCACCCCGTAGTAACGCAGGCACAGCCCGATCTCGCGGGCCAGCTCGCCCAGCGGCTTGGCCAGCACGTGCCGGGCCCGCGTCGCGTCCGGCCCGTCGTCGGACCCGGACTCCGCGAGCCCGTGCCGCAGCGTCGCGGCCGCCTCCAGCGTCAGGCCCATCTCCCCGGCCAGGGCGGCGTCCAACACCCCCCCGCCGATCTCCATGGTCTTGTAGAAACGCACCGCCCGCTCGGCGACGACCAGCACCTGGGCGCACGACGCGCCCAGGTCGATCAGCAGCCGCGGCGTGTCTTCGTCGCCCAGTTCCCCGGCGCGGGCCGCCAGCAGCCGGCCCCAGGCCGTGGGCACCGCGTCGATCGCGTCGGGCCGCAGCCCCGCCCCGCCGAGCGCCGCGACGTGCGCGTCGACCGCCGGGCGTTTGGCCGCCATCACGATCAGCTCCTGCCGCGTTTCGTTTCCCTGTGTCACCCGGCCCGCGTGCAGGTACGTCGAGACGCACTGCCCCTCGGGCATGCGGAAGCGGTCGGCCGCCTCCCATTGCACCGCGCGGTCCAGCTCGTCGGCCGGCATCACCGGCAGCCGCAGGTTCTTGCTCTGCACCGCCGACGACGGCAGCACGCTCACGACCCGCCGGCCCGAGAAGCCGCCCCGGCCCAGCGCCTCCCGCACCGCCGAACCCAGCGCCGCGTCGTCGCCCCCCGGCAGCGCCGCCGACGCCGCGGCCGCCAGCCGCAGCCGGCCGTTCCGCTCGACGCACTGCGCCAGACGCACCGACCGCTGGCCCACGTCGAGCCCGATCGGGTACACGGATGATCTGAATCTGCCTCCCAACACGTTCGCCTCACTTCTTCCCGGCCGCGCCGGGTCCCTGGTCGTCGATGGGCGAGCAAGCTCGCCCGCTACCCGCCCTTGCGGGGTCATTCCGGGGGTCCATTCCGGGGGCTACAGCTTGGTCACCGTGACCCGGCCGGTGAATTCCGCGACGTCGATGCGGTACCGCTGGTTGTCGAAGCGCACGGTGACACTGCCGCCGGTGTCCGGCCCGCCGAGGTCGTCGAACGTCACCGCCGACCCGCCGTTGAAATCGACCGCCACGATCGACACGCCCATGAAGCGGTCGTCCGCGGTGAAGTCGATCACGTACGGGCTCGCGGAACCGCTGACCCAGTCCTTGTCCAGCGTGTTGCCGAACTCGTCGTTGAGCTGGTAGCGATCGTTGGCCGCGTCGAAGACGACCTGCCGCGGCGCCTGCTGGGCGATCGCTTCGTTCTGGGCGTAGAGCAGGTCGGCCACGAGGTGGCGGGCCGCCGCCTGCACGCCCAGCTGCCCGGCCGAGAGCATGCTCGGCACGACCATCGCGCTGATGATGCTCAGGATCAGGACCACCAGCAGCACCTCGACGAGGGTGTAGCCGCGGCGGGCTCGGGATGTTCGCATCGGGTCACGCATGGGTCGTGGGTGAAGCCCACGGATTGAATCCGTGGGCTTCTGACTTCCGGGGGTCTTCCGGGGGGTCAGTCGCCGCTGGGCATCGAGTCGACCTTGACGCGGACGCTGCCGCCGGTGAGGGTCGACTGGAGTTCGCGGAGCCCGTCGTTGAGGGCGCGGAGTTCGTCGAGCTGGGCCTGCTCGCGGGCGGCGGTCGAGCCGATGCCGCGGGGCCGGTCCTCGGCGCGGGCCTCGGAGACCGGGGCGAGCGTCGCGCCGGCGGGCGAGCCGGCGAGGTCGAGGTAGACGTTGACGCTCAGCAGTACGGCGATGACGGTGAGCACGGCGTTGAGGTAGCGGAGGCTGTTCATGGTTCGAAATTCCGGGGGTGGGTTTCCGGGGAGTTCGGGCGCGCGGCGGGGGCACCGGACCCGCGGTTACATCGGACATCGCGGGGGGCGACTGTGGCGGGGGCCGGGGGTCCGGTAAAGAAAAGACGACGGAGGCCGGGTGGGGCCTCCGTCGTCGGGGATTGTCGTTCGATCTGCGTAGGGGTTAGCTGCCCTTGAGCAGGTCGTCGTTGGAGCCGGCGGTCACTTCGGCGCTGGTCGCCAGGCCGAGGGTCTCCATCTCCGCCCACTTGTTGGCGGGGATGACGGCGCGGACGACGCCGGTGGCGGGGGTGTAGTCCCAGTCGCCACTGTTGCCGGTGGCGACATCGGAGCCGCCGGTGAACGGGTTGACCGGGGGCTTCTGGAGGTAAGTGCCCAGCGGGTTGGTGGAGTCCTTGGTCGACGCCGAGTCGGACGACTTGGTGTCGGTCTGGGCGGTGTACTGGGTCAGGGCGTGCCACTTGGCGTCGCCGGTGCCGTCGAGGGTGGGGTAGTTGCCGTTGTGCTGGATCTGCCACAGCTCGAGCTGGCTACGGAGGGTCTGCAGCTGGGTGACCAGGCTGGAGGCCTTGGCGGACTCCGAAGCGCTGGTGAACTGGGGGATGACAATCGCGGCCAGGATGCCGAGGATCACCACGACGATCAGGATCTCGACCAGGGTGAAGCCCTGGGCCTTCAAGGAACGTGCCGACATAACGAAAACTCCTGCAAAGGTGTTGCGACGCTCGCCGCGGGCCACCCGGCCCGGGACGCTGCGGCGGCCGGCACACGCCGACCCGCCCCGACCGCGTGTGATTTGCCTGGGCCCGCCTCGCCCCTCCAAACAGGGCGGATACGGGCAAGGCACACGCGGCCGGCACTGTCATCGACCCCCGGTCCCGCCGACTTGAGACGGCGGCCGAGAAGATCGAACCGGCCCGCCGCCGAGAGACGCGGCGGGCCGATGCGTCAATCCACACAAACAACGGCCGCCGCGTCCAGCACGCGGGGTCGCCGCACAGGACAAAGCGTCGGCCGGGTCCGCATAACCCGCAGCGTTTGCGCGGAGTGACGGGGGTGGGGTCAGCGACGCGTGGCGTCGCAGCTATCGATCTGAATCAGCGGCGAGCCACGCCACGACCTCGTCGAGCAGGCGTCGGCCCTCGTCGAAGCTCATCCGCCGCTGCGCCGCGGCCGCGTCGCACCACGCGGCGTCGCTAACCTCCTGCTCCTGCAGCACGACGGCGTCCGACGCGTCGCGCGGCACCTCGCCGAGGTAGTAGGTCACGGTCTTCTCGACGCGCACCCCGGACTTCTTGGTGAAGGCGTACCGCTCCTCGAACGCCGGGGCCTCGACCAACGCGACGTCGGCCAGGCCGGTCTCCTCGCTCAGCTCGCGGCGGGCGGTGTCGATCGGCGACTCGTCGCCCTCGGGGTGGCCCTTCGGGAACGCCCAATGCCCCGCCCGGTGTTGGATCAGCAAGAACTCCCGCCGGCCGTCTACCACGCGGAACGGGATCACGCCGCAGGAGTGGTCGGTGACGGTGGAAGACATCCGCGATTCAGTAGTGGATCATCCGCCCGTCGGTGCCGAGCGCCGCCTCGTGGACGGCTTCGGACATCGTGGGGTGGGCGTGGATGGTGTTGATCAGTTCCTCGGCCGTCGCTTCGAGGCGCATGGCCAGGCCCATCTCGGCGATCATCTCGGTGACGCCCTCGCCGATCATGTGGGCCCCGAGCACCTCGTCGTGGGGCTTGCCGGTGATGAGCTTGACGAAGCCCGCGGTCTCGCCGAGGGCCTGGGCCTTGCCCGAGGCCTGGAACGGGAAGTTGCCCACGGCGTAGTCGAGGCCCTTCTCCTGGCACTGCGCCTCGGTGAGGCCGATGCTGGCGACCTGGGGGTTGCAGTAGGTGCAGCCGGGGATCGAGCCGTAGTCG
>JBCCOP010000124.1:0-6933 GCA_039025315.1 Planctomycetota bacterium
AACGACACGATCGTGGTGTTCGACCGGATCCGCGAGAACCGCGGCCGGCTGAGCCGGGCGACGCCGGCGATCGTGAACGACTCGATCAACCAGACGGTGAGCCGGACGGTGCTGACCTCGGGCACGACGCTGATCGCGGTGGTGACGCTGTACGTCCTGGGCGGGCCGGGGGTGCACGGCTTCGCGTTCGCGATGATCGTGGGCGTGCTGGTCGGGACGTACTCGTCGATCGCGATCGCGGCGCCGATCCTGCTGATCGGCGACCGCTCGGAGGTGCGGGTGTTGGAAGAGCCGACCGAGGGCCGGCCGACCGACCCGGCGGGCCCGACGCCGACGCCGAGCGCGGCTTGACGCTTGGGTTTTATCGTTTGACGCCGAGACGCGAATCAAGCGTGTCAGAGACTCGTTTTTGACAGGATTTTCAGGATTGACAGGATTCGATCCATTTTCTTTTGGATCGAATCCTGTCAATCCCGGTCTTCATCCTGTCAAAAATGCCTTGCTGCCTTGCTGGGCGTCTTGGCGTTCGACCGAAGTTATCTTGCGATCAGTAGGCCGAGCCGACCGCGCCGCTGCCGGCGACGAACTCGTTCCAGGTGCTCAGGCTCCAGTCGAGACCGGCGACGGGCGAGACGGGCATGAGGTGCGGCGTCGGCGGGATCGGCGGGCAGTCGAGGGCCGGCGGCAGGGGCACGGGGTCGCAGACCGGCAGCACGGGCCCGGCGTCGCCGCAGCCCTCGGTGAAGCCCACGGCGTCGCCGCGGGCGTCGCGGAACCAGCCGTCTTCGTAGAAGCCCAGCACCCGGGCGGTGAAGCTGTAGACCGTCTCGTCGTCGAGGAACGCGACCCACCGGCCGCAGAGGTCATGGACCACGTTGTCGTCGATCCAGGCGATCACGGTGCCGCAGCGCCCGAAGACGGGGGCGGGGTCCGTGGTGGTGGCGAAGCGGTCGGTGGTCATGCGTTGCCCCTGTTCGTGGTGCGGAGGATCGGGTCCGCGGGGGGGCCGAGCGTAGTCGGCCAACCCCTCATCGGACTTAACCGTGCCACGGGTAGGGTTGTCCGCAAGTATTTCGCACAATTAATTCAGCCTTTAGCCGAGGCCGCGGGGTACACGTCGAAGCGCATCCCCCGTCCCTCGTGGGAGTTAGCGGGCGGTTGGCCGGCCAGCGGCGGGGCGTGCCGCGGGCGTTTGACCACCACCCGCCAGCGGGCCGTGGCGAGCGCGGCGGGCAGCAGGGCGTCGGCGTCCGCGTCGTCGCCGCAGAGCAGCCGCAGCACCCGCAGCGGCTTGCGCTCCAGCGTCCGCCGGCGGTCGGCCCCCGGGAACATCGGGTCCAGCAGCACGGCATCGAACGCTCCCGGCGGGTCGGCCAAGACCGCCGCCGCGTCGGCCGGGGGCAAGAGCGTGACCCGCTCGGCGACCTCCGACGCGGCCCCGGCCGCGCGGCGGAGCCCGTCGGCCAGCAGGGCGTGGACCACCGGCTGCCGCTCGACCGCGACGACCCGGCAGCCGGCGGCGGCGAGCAACCACGCGTCCTCGCCCAGCCCGGCGGTCGCGTCGAGGACCCGCAGCGGCGGTTCGGCGGCTTTCCGCCGGTGTAACCCAAACGCTTTGTGGATCGGCGCTTGCCGCGATCGGCCGGCCCCGCTGTCGGTGTCGAGCGCGAGCAGGTCCGCCGCCACGCCACGTCCGCCGGCCAGGTCGTGGCCGGCGTCTACGACCCGCAGTTCCAGCCGATGCCCCGTGTCGTCACCGGCCCGTGGGTCATCCGCGATCGTCAGGTGCAGCGGGTGCGGGTCGCGGAACTTCTTGGCCCGCGGCAGGCCCAGCCGTTCCGCCAGTTGGCGGGCCGTTACCGCCCGGCCCGGGCGTGTGAACGCCACCGCCACCCCGTCGCGGGCCGCGGAAGCCTGAAGCGAAAAAGCGGAATTTATCGACCCGTGTTCGCTGGACATCGGTGTTCACCCGAATAGCATCTCGCCCCGACCTCGGGGTCGTCCCCATGTTTCCCCGGAAATTTCCCGGAAAGGAGTCCGCATGACCGCTTCTGCCTTCGACGATTCTTCGCCCGACTACGCCACGGCTCCCACCCAGGAAGCCCCCGAGGGGGTGGACATCAAAAGGGTGGACGAGGTCCGCCGGCGGATCGAGGCCGGGCACTACGACGAGCCCCAGGCGGTGGACAAGACCGTCGACGCGGTGCTGCGGAAGCTCAAGGGCGGCTGACCCGCGGGTCACGCCGACGCTACTCCCCGGAACCGGCCGCGGCCTCCGCGACCTGCCGCTCGTACCGCTCGCGGTTCGTGCGGTTGTCCATCAACACGAACAATCGACTTAGATGCTCTTCGGGCACCGCCTGGGCGATCGCCTTGCGCACCAGCCCGATGTGCGACCGCCGCGAGAGGTGCGTCAGCACCACTCCCTCGGCCGTGCTGCGCTCCAAGAGGTCCACGATGTGATCCAGGTGCAGGTGCTTGCCGATGCCCGCCCGCTTCCGCTGGCCCGGCTCGACGAACGTGCACTCGCAGATCAACACCTTCGCGTTCAGCACGTCGTCGCGGTCGAAGTGCGGGCCCCAGGCGGTGTCGCCCGTGTAGCAGACCAGCGGGATCTTCAGCGTCTGCGTGATCTCCGTGCCGTTTTGCTTCAGCTCGACCAGCCGCTCTTGGGGCAGGCCCGCGAACTCGTCCTTGAGCTTGCTCCGCTTCTCGACCAGCGTGTAGCCCAGCGACGGCACGGTGTGCACCGTCGAGAACGCCCGCAGGTAGTGGTTGTTCTTGACCTCGTGCTCTTCGTCGGGCTCCATCGCGACGACCTTGTACTCGGTCCGCTGGCCCTCGATGTCGACCCACGCCTCCATCAGCCGGTGGATCGGCATCGCCAGCGGCTTCGGGCACAGCACCGCGCCCGGGCCCATGCCCTGGAACACCCGCTGCGAGAAGTAGTACGACAACGCCGCCGCGTGGTCCATGTGGCCGTGCGTGAGCGCGACGAAGTTGCTCGACAGCGCCGCCCGCGGGCAGAGCCCGATGTCGAACGCGACGTCGAACTCCGGCAGGTGGACGCACGACTCCTCGCCGGCGATCGAGATCCCCTCGACGCGGAACGGCGGCAGGTAAAGAAACCCCAGCTGGGGCCGGCGGGCCGGTTCCTTGGGCAGCATGACAACGAGAGTCCGCGGCGGCCGGAGAACGAAGACGGGTCCAAGCCGGCCGCGCCCGGCTTGCCGGGACAGGCTCCAACACCCGCAGAAAACGCCCGGCCCGGCGCGAACCCGGCCGACGATCCACCCCGCACCCGCGGGCCCGGCAGTATCGCCCGCCCGCCGCCCCGCGGCAACCCGCCGCCGTGACACCCGCTTACAAACGTGGCATAATCCGCGACCCGCCCGCACCGCCGGGCTCGTAGCTCAGCTGGTTAGAGCGCACCCCTGATAAGGGTGAGGTCGTAGGTTCGAATCCTACCGGGCCCATTGCTTGACGCCTCGGCGGTCCTGGGGAGAAACGCGGCCTCGTCTCCGGGTCAAGGCTCCCGGGTCAAGCCCCCATGCCCACGGGCTTCGCCGGCCGGCCGTCGGTCTTCGGCGGGTCCGCTAAGTCTTCGGCGGGCACCTCGGCGACGCGGTCCCGGAACCGCTCGACCCCGAGGTTTGGCAACGCCACCTCGAGCGACGCGACCGCTTCGAGCCCGAACAGCCGGGCCGTGGGGTCGCCCCAGGTCGACTCCGGCACCAGCCGCAGCGCGTCGGTTCGGACCCGCAGCGGCACGCGGACGAGGCGTTGGTGGTTGTCGGCCTCGCGGTGGACGGTCTGCCACCGCCCGTCGCCGCCGCGGGCCTCGACGCGGAAGCCGCGGAGCATGCCCGGCGCGACGCGGTGGTCTTTCGCCGGCTGGGGGTAAGACGCGGGCATCCGCTTCCTGTCGCGGAGGTTGCTGTCGCAGACCAGCCGCAGGCCGCCGACGTCCCGCGGCTCGGGCCAGGCGATCGTGATCGGCTCGTGGAGCGGGCCGTCCCACCGGCCCTTGCGCCGCGGGCGGTCGCGGTCTTGGCCGTCGGTGAGCCGGCCCGCGTCGCCGCCCGTTGCCTCGACCCGGCCGCCGGCCATGACCGGATTGGCCGGGCGGTCGATCCCGGGCAGCCATTGGTCGTCGTCCATCAGCCACCGCTGCAGCCGGGTCCGCCCGTCGCCTTCCGCCAGGTCGCGGGGCGCGACGCCGCGGCGGACGCACAGCGCGGCGCCGGTGCCCGCCGCCTGGCCGAGCACGGCGCACGTGGCCATCACCCGCGTCGAGGACAGCGCGGCGTGGGTCACCGAGATGTTGCGCCCGGCGCAGAGCAGGTTGGGCACGTCGGCGGAGAACAGGCAGCGCCACGGGATGTCGTACGCCGGCGGCGCGGGGTGGAAGATCGTCGGGTCGCCCGGGTACAGCAGGCCCGCGGGATGGTGGTCGTCCATCGACCAGCCGCCGTGGGCGACCACGTCGCCGAACCGGCCGGTGCCCGCCTCGACGTCGAGCTGGGTCAGCGTGTGATCGCCGACGTACCGCCGGTTCTCCCGCTTGCCCGGCAGCGCGCCGATCCACTCGAGCGCCCAGCGGGCGGCGCGGTCGCGCTCGGGCGCGCGGTTCTTGATGTAGTCCCACACGCCCCACGCCGTGCGGTACAGCTCGCGGGAGATCGCCTCGGCGTCGTGGACCGTGTCGTCCAGACCGCCCAGCTCGATCCACCAGAAGTTGTGCCCGTTGACCCCGTCGTTCAGTCGGTGGTGGACGTCGGCGGGCGTGTCGAAGCGGTAGGCCCACTTCGGCGGGACGAACGCCACCTCGTCGTCCGTCCGCCGCAGCTGGATCAGCAGCGAGTTGCCCATCGTCTTGCGGTCGGCGGTCGCCGGCTGGATGTCCTCGCCGAACGCGTCGCGCGACTCCCGGCCCCACCGCGTGCGGGCCCCGCTCAGCGGCGCGAGGACGCTGTCGCCGCTGCAGTCGACGAAGAACTTCGCGTGCACTGTGACCCAGGTCTGACTGGTCAGCTGCCACGCCCGCACCGACGCGAGCCGGTCGCCCTCCCGCCGCCCGTCGCAGACCGCGGTGTTGAGCATCAGCGTGAGGTTCGGCTGGAACATCGCCTTCTCGTACAGCACGCTGTCCCAGACCGAGTAGTTCAACGGGCCGTTGCGGAAGGCGTTGGCGCAGAGGATTTCTTCGAGGATGCCGGTCTCTTTCTGGTGGTGCCCGTGCGCCCCGCAGACCCACATCCGCACCTCGCTCGACGCGTTGCCGCCGAGCACCGGGCGGTCGTGAAGCAGGACGGTCCGGGCCCCCCGGCGGGCGCTGGCGATCGCGGCGCACAGCCCCGCGAGGCCGCCGCCGACGACGCAGACGTCGCACTCGTGCTCCGCGTGGTTCAAACCCGTCTGCGGTTCTCGGTCCGTCGGTCGGCTCACGGATGTCCTTTCGGTTTAAGGGGCCGGTGGGGGCCGCGCCGCGACCGGGCCGGCTTCGTCCGAGACGGAAAATTAATCGCGCCCGGCCGCCGCGGGGTGGACACCACGGGCATGGTGGTCGACAAAACGCGCACGCCCGAATCTCCGCCGCACCCGGTGCCCGGCTCAGGGCAAATCGCGGCCGGGCGGGTGGCCCCAGTGCCGGCGGTAGAGACGGCTGAAGTACTTGGGGTCGGCGTAGCCCACGGCGGCGGCGGCCTGCTTCACGCCGTGTACGCCGTGGCGGAGGTAGAAGTGTGCGGCCTTCATGCGCAGGTCGGTGAGGTGGGCGTTGGGCGATCGGCCGGTGTGGGCCTTGAACAGCCGGCGGACCTGGCTGGGGCCGACGCGGGCCTCGGCGTAGAGCCGCTCGAGCACGTCGGGCCGGGCGAAGCCCTGCTGCAGCAGCCGGACCCAGCGGCGGGCGTCGTCGTCGCGGGCCGGGCCGGCGGGCGGGGTCGGCGGGGCGTCGTCGTCGGGGTCGGCCGGATGCGCCGG
Organism: Planctomycetota bacterium; assembly: GCA_039025315.1. Lineage (GTDB taxonomy): Bacteria > Planctomycetota > Phycisphaerae > Phycisphaerales > Phycisphaeraceae > Algisphaera. The sequence continues at coordinate 5,986 of JBCCOP010000124.1, forward strand.
GCGGGCCGTCGGCCGCTCGGACCGTTGCAGGAACCGCGTGAGCATCGTGCGGGCCTCGGCCTCGAGCCACACCGTCGGGTCCGTGCGTTGCCGTCGGCCCGGCCGGCCGCCCGCCGCCGCCGCGGCCGCGTCCCGCACCCCCCGGCCCACGGCCGGCCCGACGCCGTACGCCACCAACGGCTCGGGCAGCACGACCTCCATCGGGTCGAACTCCCACTCGAAGTACCACAGCCGCAGCGGCCCCGCCGCGTCCGCCTCCCAACGCGCCTCGATCCAGCCGGGGCGGTACAGCACGTCCCCTTGCCGCAGCGGCAGGTCCGCGTCGGGCAGGTGGTAGTCCACCGCGCCCGCGTCGACGAACAGCAGCTTCGGACGCGGCGCGACGTGCTCGCCCTGGGTCGCGCCCGCCGGCACCGGGCGGTCGACGACCGCGTGTACGCTCAGCCGGGCCGACTGCACCCGCTCCGCCAGGCGGAGGCGGTGCGACGTGTCGGTGGCGTGGGGCGGCGGGCCGGGCATGGGCGGGATCGGGGCGATGTAAGTTCTGTCGGACAGCCTACCGCCGGACACAGCGCCGGCGCGCACAAGCGGACGCGGTTCTGCTCCCAAAATCCATCGGCCGCACAAAAATTTCAAACCCTGCCGCCCCCGGAACCTGCGCCGCGGCGTCGCGGCCGATTCCGGTGGTTTTCGCGCACAAAACGTTCGTTGCGTCCTTAAGTGTCGGCCCCCGTTTTGCCGGCGGGACCCCGGTACAGGCAAGGCCGGGCCCGCCCGCGGCGGACGGCCGGGTCGAGTGACCGCGTGTCGGCGGCGATGCCACGGGTACCACCTTGTCGGGAACCCCGCGGGTCCAGACACCACGGCTCGGCCGGGGGCGCACGCTCGTGGGGTCCGCTGGGACTCGTTTTTGAACCACCACGGAGATCGCGGAGGCACGGAGACACG
>JBCCOP010000125.1:0-6862 GCA_039025315.1 Planctomycetota bacterium
GGGCGTGGCGGTGGACGAGCCCGAGCCGAGCCGGTGCTGGTACGCCGCCGCGGCGCGGTCGCGGGGCCACGGCCCGGCCCTGGCGCAGCAGCGCCGCCAACGCCGACGCACCGGGCCGCTCGCGCCCGACCGCCTGCTGCTCGAGCCCGACGAAGACCTTGACGGGTTCATCGCCGCCCAGGCCGCCGAGGCGATCGGCCGGCTGCCGACGGACAGACCCTGGGCGATGTTCGTGGTCTTCTCCGGGCCGGGCAATGATCTGCCGCCGCCGATGTACTACGACAACCTGGTCGAGACGGCCGAGCTGGCCCGCGGGTTCACGCCGGCGAAGCTCGATGCGTTGGACCGGCTGATCGACCCCGAGCTGCCGCGGGCGGTGCTGCAGCGCCTCGAGCCGCACCAGGTCGCACGGGTCCGGGCCGACTACCTGGGGCGGGTGAGCCTGATCGACCACGGCGTCGGCCGGCTGCGGGAAGAGCTGGCCAAGCGCCCCGACGCCCGCGACGCCTGGACCGTCTTCTCGGCCGACCGCGGGCAGCTGCTGGGCGAGCACGGGCTGCTGGGCCACCGCTCGCTGCTGACGCCGGCGGTCGAGGTGCCGCTGATCGTCACGCCGCCGAAGTCCCCAGGGGTTTCACCGCCGAAGGAGAAGTTTCAGGACGGCCTATTCAGCGTGGTGGACCTGGCCCCGACGGTCGCCCACCTCGCCGGGGCCGACCCGCCCGAAACGCTGCCGGGCCGCAGCGTCCTGCCGATCCTCAACGGCGAGCCGGTGCTGCCCCCGGCGCGGGCGAACCTGTGCGAGTTCCACGACCGGCTGCTGCTGGAGACCGAGCGGTACAAGGCGGTGTTCCACACGGCCGATCGTTCCTGCCTGGGGCTGTTCGACCTGGTCGAGGACCCCGAGGAGCAGGCCAACCTGATCGACCGCGGCAGCCGGGAGGTCCGTAAGCTGGTGGGCGCGATGCGGCTGCGGCTGGCCGACGCGCTGCTGCCGGTGCGGGGGTGAAACGCAACCTCCGACGGAGTAAGCTCCGCCGCTACCCAGCGAGGGGCCGCGTCGGTATGCGACACTGCGGGGTATGGCGTTGCTGAACAACCCGGGCGTGGCGACGCTGGTGCACGGGGTGTTCCGGCTGACGTCGCGGTGCCGGTGGCTCGGCCTGGACCGCCTGCCGGCGGGGCCGTTTGTATTGGCGGCGCCGCACCTGAGCCACTACGACCCGGTGGTGATCGGGGCGCTGCTGCGGCGGGAGATCGACTGGTTGGCGCGGGACGAGTTCTACCGGACGTTGGGGTCGCGGTGGGCGTGCGAACACGCGAGTTGTATACGGCTGGACCGCTACGGGGACCCGCTTCCGGGGGTGCGGGAGGCGGTGCGTCGGCTGCGGGCCGGGCGGGTGGTGGGGCTGTTCCCGGAGGGGGAGATCACGCTGGGTGAAGTGTCGGTGCTGCGGGGCGGGCCGCTGCGTGGGGGGGCGGCGGTGTTAGCGCGGCGGGGCGGCTCGGACGGCGGCGGTGTTCCGCTGGTGCCGTGTGTAGCGTTAGGTTCCGATCAATTCCGGGGGGTGGTGCCGTGGCTGCCGCTGCGGAGGGGGCGGTTATGGATCGGGGTGGGCGAGCCGATCGGAGTGCCTGCGGACCTGCCGGCGGGACGGGCGGGGCGGCTCCTGCTGACCGAGCGGTTGGGGGCGGCGTTGCGTGACCTGATGGCCGAAATGGAAGGGGCGTTTGACCTTCCGGGGGCGGTGAGGCCGTGAGCGATTGGTTCTACGACGCGGTGGTGGGCTTCGGGTCGGGGGTGGGTCGGCTGGTGTCGCGTCCGACGGTGTTGCACGCCGAGCGGGTGCCGCGGCGGGGCGAGTTCGTGCTGGCGGCAAACCACCACAGCCCGATGGACGTGCCGGTGCTGATGTACACGACGCGGCGTCGGCTGGATTTTCTGAGCACGGAGCAGGTGATGGCGACGCCGGTCGTGGGGGCGTTCTACCGGCGGTTCAACGCGGTGGCGTTGTCGCGGGCGGGCCGGGGCTCGGACGCGGCGGCGATGCGGCGGGTGGTGAGCCGGCTGCGGGCGGGGCGGGCGTTGGCGATGTTCCCGGAGGGCCGGCTGACGGAGCCGGCGCGGTCGGTCACCGCGGGGGGGCAGTACCGGCCGGGGCTGGGGCGGCTGGCGCGGCTGGCGGCAGTGCCGGTGGTCCCGGTGGTGGTGCTGGGGGCGGACACGCTGACCCGTCCCGCGGCGTGGCTGCCGCTACGGCGGACGCGGTTTGCCGTGGCCTACGGTGAGCCGCTGGCGATCGACGCGGACGCCGAGCCGCGGGCAGCGCAGCGCGACCTCGAAACGCGGTGGCGGCGGTCGATGGTCGCCCTCATGGACGAGTTGGACGCCAGCGGTTGGCGATAAACTCTCGGCCCTTCACCCCCGCCCCGGAGACGCCCCGATGCCCGAGTCCGACAAGGCCCCCAACCTGCTGATGATCGTGTGCGACGAGCTGCGGGCGTTCGAGGTCGGCTGCTACGGCCACCCGACGGTCCGCACGCCTCACCTCGACGCCCTCGCGGATCGGGGCGTGCGGGTCGAGACGGCGATCAGCAATGCGCCGGTGTGCCTGCCCGCCCGGTCGATGATGCTCAGCGGGCAGTACCCGCGGACCTGCTGCGGCTCGCTGACCAACGCGTTGTGGCCGGGCGACCTGCCGTTCAACGTCGTCGGCTTCCCGCAGTGGCCGACGGGCCGACGCGTCCACCTGCCGGAGCAGACCCTACCCGAGCGGCTGCGCGAAGCGGGCTACCGCACCGCGGCCGTCGGCAAGTGGCACGTCGAGGCCTGGCCCGACGCGATCGGCTTCGACCACTACGTCATCCCCGCGCACCACCACGCCCACACCGCCCAGTGGTTCATCGAGGACGGCCAACCCCCGTTCTCCCCGCCGGGCTACAGCGTCGACTTCGAGGCCGAGCGCGTGTCCGGCTACCTCTGCGAGCACGCCGACGGCGAGCGGCCGTTCTTCATGTACTACAACATCTCGCCGCCGCACATGCCCCTGGCCGACGCCCCCCGGAAGTACCTCGAGATGTACGTGCGGGACGATGTGCCGGTCCGGCCGAACGTGGACCTCTCCGTGCCGCTGCCGGATCAGGAAGAGCGGTTCAAGACCTACCTGCACGACTACCGCCACTACCGCGACCATCTACCGCACACCGAGACGCTGCCCGAGGGCCTGGACCTCGTGTCGCTCACGGCGATGTACCTGGGCCTGGTCACGTGGGTAGACGACACTGTCGGGCGTGTGCTGGCGGAACTGGACGCGGCCGGGTCAAATCGCGAGACGCTGGTCGTGTTCACGTCGGACCACGGCGAGAACCTCGGCAGCCACGGGTTGATGGGCAAAGCGAGCCTCAACGAGGAGGCGACGCGGGTGCCGATGATCGCGGCGGGCGCGGGGCTGCCGGCGGGCGCGGTGAGCGGGCACGTCGCGTCGCTGGTGGACCTGCCGGCGACGCTGCTCGGGGCGGCCGGCGTCGAGACGCCGAGCCACTTCCAGGGCCGGTCGTGCTGGGACAACTGGTCCACGCCGGTCGCTGCCCCGTCGGCCGAAGACGCGGGCCTGGCGTTCATCGAGACCCACGGCAACGGCGTGGGGGTCCGCTCGGCGACCCACGCGTTGGGCGTCCGCTACGCCGAGGACGACCCCGGCCCGGTGCGTCACCGGCTCGAGGCGTCGCCGCACCGCTTCTTCGACCTGCGCGAGGACCGGTACGAAATGAATAACCTCGCCGTGCGGGCGGCGGGCGACCCGGAGGGGCAGCGGTTGGAGGCGGCGCTGCGGCGGTGGCACGCCGAGACGTAGGCGTCCCCGGCGTGACGTGCTACAGCCGGGCGTTGACGACGAGCAACGTGATGAGCATCACCAGGGCGACGACCCAGCCGGACAGCGCCATCCAGAACGCGGGCTGGGCGGTCAGCGATTCTTCGGCGGGCAGGTTTTCGACGCGTCGGTCGCCGTCGCCCGCGGCGAGGCCGGCCAGGGCGCCGACGTCGAAGACCTTGCGGGCCTGCAGCGGCGGTTCGCCGCGCTGGATGGCGCGGAGGTCTTCGAGCAGGTCGGCGGCGGTGCGGTAGCGTTTGCCGCGGTCCTTAGCCATACACACCTCGATGACCTCCGAGACGCCGTGGGACAGCGACTCGTTGAGGTGGTCCGGCGGGACCAGGGCGTTCTTGAGGTGGCGGTGCATGACCGACGAGGGGTTGGGCCCGTCGAAGGGGACCTGCCCGGTGACCATGTGGTACAGCGTCGCGCCGAGGGAGTAGATGTCGGCGCGGGCGTCGACGTCGACCTCGCCGCGGATCTGCTCGGGGCTGATGTAGTACGGCGTGCCGTAGGCCTTGCCGGCCTCGGCCTGGGCGGCCTCGGCGTCGGACACGGCGCGGGCGAGGCCCATGTCCGCGAGCTTCGCGCGGTCGCCGCCGTCCTCGATCATGATGTTCTTGGGCTTCACGTCGCGGTGGATGAAGCCGCGGCGGTGCGAGTGGTCCAGCGCCTCGGCGGTCTCGATCGCGATGCGGACGGCGTCGGCCTCGGCGTACGGGCCCTTGGTCGTGATGTCGTCGAAGACGGTCCGCCCGGCGACGTACTCCATCACGAAGTAGTGGTACTCGCCGCTGTGCCCCACGTCGATCGCCTGGACGATGTGCGGGTGGTTCAGCTTGGCGGCGGCCTTGCCTTCGTCGTAGAACCGGCGGACGAAGTCGGGGTTGCTGGTGAACTTCTGCGGCAGGACCTTGATCGCCACCATGCGGTCCAGCGACACCTGCTTGGCCAGGAACACGCGGGCCATCGCGCCGGCGCCGAGCTGCCGCACGATCTGGTAGCCCGGGATCTGGGCGCCGGCCCGGCGCTCCTCGAGCTCGGGCTTGAGCCGTTCGATCTGCTTGGGCGTGACCAGCCCCTCGTCGACCAAGAGGTTGGCAAGGCTCTTCTGTTTGAGATCGCCCCCGCCCCCGGGACCGCCCCCGGAACTCCCCGCCAACGAGGACCCCTGCTTGATCGATTCGAGCAGCCGGTCGACGTCTTGCTGTGCGGCAAGGCCTTTCTCGACGACGAGTCGGCCGACGGTGGAGTCCAGGTTGGTCTGGGTCAGTTCCACGTCGCGAGGGTTCCGGGCTGATTCGTCGGAAAGCGGGACGATGTTCCGCCGTTCAAAGTGTATCGTGAATCGTTGTTTACGCTTGGTAAATACGGCAAGTTTGCGGCGAGTGTCGCCGCGGTCCGATAAAGCCCGCGGGGGCCGGGGCCGCCGGTTTTTATCGATCGGCGGCGGGGCCCACTTGACCGGCGCGGGAGGAATCGGCGTCGCGGAGGGCCCGCGGGCCTAGGCTTCCTGGACATGCAGTTGCTTACCCCTCACGACGAACAAACCCGCGAAACGCTCAGCGTTGGCCTGGCCGAGGTCGAGCGGCGGTTCGCCGCCGAGCTGCTCAGCGACCTGCCCAGCGTCAACGCGCTGACCCGCCACGTCGAGCGGTACCGCGGCAAGATGCTGCGGCCGACGCTGGTGCTCGCCTCGGCGGCGGCGGCCTACCCCGAGCGGGCCGACGACACCGAGTTCCGGGACCGGGTGCTCACCGTCGCGACCGTCGTGGAGATGGTGCACATGGCCACGCTAGTCCACGACGACATCCTGGACGAGGCCGAGGTCCGCCGCCGCGGCGCGACGATCAACCACCTCCGCGGCAACGAGGCGGCCGTGATGCTCGGCGACTACCTGATCAGCCACGCCTACCACCTCTGCTCGGCGATCCCGCTGCCGGCCGCGTCCCGCGCGATCGCCGCGGCGACCAACACCGTTTGCGAGGGCGAGCTGCTGCAGCTGCACCACCGCGAGGACTGGGCGTTGACCGAGCGGACCTACTTCGAGGTCATCCGCCGCAAGACCGCGAGCCTCTGCGGCGTCTGCTGCCGGATGCCCGCGGTGCTGGCCACCGGCGAGACCGACGGCGGCGACGACCTGCGGGCGGCGGCGCTCTTCGGCTTCGGCGAGCGATTGGGGGTGGCGTTCCAGATCGTCGACGACGTGCTGGACCTCACCGGGGACGCCGAGACCGTCGGCAAGTCGCTCGGCCGGGACCTGGCCAAGGGCAAGCTGACGCTGCCGCTGATCCGTTGCCTGGCGACGGCCGCGGACCCCGCGCGGGCCGAGTTGGAAACACTGCTGGGTCGGGGGGCCGACGAGGAGGCGGTGGGTCGCCTGCGGGAGGCGGTCCTGGCCGGCGACGGGCTGGATTACGCCCGGCAGTGGGCCGAGGGCCTGATCGAACAGGCCAAGGCCGAGCTCGCCGACGTGCTGACCGACACCCCGTCGTTAGCGCTGCTGACCCAGATGGCCGACGCGGTGCTGTCGCGGCGTTTCTAACGATCCCGGGTCACCCGCGAAAGCCCCGGGCCCATCCCGGCCGATGAACAAGAATCGGATCAAGACCCGAACGGCCCGTCTGCCGTAGGCGGGTCTATGATATGGGATAGGTCCGGCGCGAAAGCCGGCGTCCGTCCGGGCCGGGGCGGGAACCCATCATGAGCGAACCCAAGCGACGGGTGCTGGTCTTCGGGGCAGCAGAGGCCGACGACCACCCGGCGGCCGAGGCCTTGCGTGACCGCTACGACGTGGTTCGCGTCGCGTCGATGGACGAGGCGATGGCAGCCCTGCGCGGCGAGGACTACCACGCCGTCTTCGCCGACGTCGGCGACTTCCTGCCGCTGGAGCGGGCGCTGGTCGGCGACCAGTCGAGCCTGGTGCTCAACACCATCGGCGAGGGCGTGTGCATCATCGACGCCGACGGCCGGATGACCTGGTCCAACAA
>JBCCOP010000126.1:0-6823 GCA_039025315.1 Planctomycetota bacterium
CAGTCGGGGTAGTTGACGATCAGCGACTTGGCCATCTTCTGGAGCAGGACGGTCTTGCCGGTGCGGGGCGGGGCGACGATCAGGCCGCGCTGCCCCTTGCCGACGGGGGCGACGAGGTCGACGATGCGCATCTCGAAGTTGGCGTCGTCGCCGGGCGTTTCCATGACGAACCGCTCGTAGGGGTGCAGCGGGGTGAGGTCGTCGAAGTCTTTGAGGTCGTTGAGGTGCGGCGGGTCCTCGCCGTTGATCGCGTCGACGCGGAGCAGCGCGAAGTAGCGTTCGGACTCCTTGGGCGGGCGGATGGTGCCGGCGACGACGTGGCCGACCTTGAGCCCGAAGCGGCGGATCTGCGACGGGCTAACGTAGATGTCGTCGGGGCAGGCGAGGTAGGACTGGGTCGGGCTGCGGAGGAAGCCGAAGCCGTCGGGCAAAATCTCGAGCACGCCCTCGCCGTACATCAGGCCCTTGGCGGAGAAGTGCTTCTCGAGGATGCGAAAGATCAGCCGGGTCTTGGCCAGGCCGTCGATGTCCTTGTCGGCCAGCCCCTCGGCGGCGGCGAGCTTGAGCAGCTGCTCGTCGGTCATCGCCTCGAGGTCGCGGACGGTGAGGTCGGCCTGCTTGGCCTCCTCGTAGTGCTCCTGGGTCTCGGCGTCGAGCTCGGAATCGCTCTGCGGGGCGGGGGGATCGACCTTCTCGTCGTCGGCCTTGGCGGCGGGCTTGCGGGTGGTCTTCTTCTTGGTGGACTTCTTCTTGACGGTGTTCTCGGACATGGCGGTCTCGCGGGAGGGGGGTTGGCCGTGCCGCGTGGCGGCGGCAGGGTGGGGGAGGGTGGGAGTCGGGCGGTGGGCGGTGGGCGGAGCGGACAGATCAGGGTGAAGCGGCGGACGGTGGAGAGACGCCGCGCCCGGCGGCCTCCACCGCGCGGCACGACGCCGCACGCAACCGGGGATCAGACGTTGGGCGAGAGGGTCCGGTTCGAGAGTATCCGGTCGAGCAAGCGACGGGCGTGAACCTGGACGTCCGGCGGCTCTCCGCCGCCGTCGAGAACATAATCGGCGCGGCCCCGCTTGGTGTCAAGCGGCCACTGGTGTTTCTCCCGAGCCGCCAGGTCCCCGGCCGTCCACCCCCGAGCGTCCGCGACACGCCGCCGACGCACCGCGTCCGGCGTGTCGACAAACACCAGCACGTCGCAGTCGCCCTCGAGCCCGCGCTCCAGCAGGAGCGGGCAATCCTCGACGACCGCCCGCACCGCGGGGTCGGCCCGGTACCGCTCACGCAGCTCGCCCCGCCGGCGGTTTACGACCGGGTGCACCAACGACTCGAGCCGGGCCAGCTCGGTCGGGTCGTCAAACACCCGCTTGGCCACCGCGGCCCGGTCCACCCGCCCGTCGCCGCCGACTACGCCCGGGCCCCACCACGCGGCAAGCGTGTCGCGCACCTCGGGGCGGTCCAGCGCCGCCCGCGCCAGCGCGTCGGCGTCGATCACCGCCGCGCCGTGGTCGGCCATCGCCGCGGCGACGAAGCTCTTGCCCGACCCCGGCCCACCCAGCAGGCCGATCACGGGCTTGGCCGATCCCACCGCGTCGCTCACGGCCGCAGGTCCCGGATGCGCTGGTCCTGCCCGAAGGCGTCCACCAACCGCTCGACGGTCACACCGTAGTCCTCGACCAGCGCCCGGTCCCACGGCTTGCCGTCCTTGATCGCGTCGATGAACGCGCGGTACCGCTTGCGGTTCGAGCGGATCATGAAGTCGGTCAGCAGCTGGGCGACGGGGTACTGCCAGCCCTGGATGTGCGAGCTGTAGAAAAAGCTCGCCCCGCCGAGGGTGCGGATCTGGCGTAGCAGCCGGACGGCGTGGTCGAGGTTGCGGGCGTAGTCGCTCTCGCCGAAGCCCCGCTCCTCGACCAGCCCGTGGGCGACGTACTCGGCCAGGCCCTCGTTGATCCACGACGGCACGTGGGGGTACGAGCGGTAGCGGTGGACGAACGCGTGGACCGCCTCGTGGACCAGCACCCGCGCGAAGTTCAGCCGGTCCTCCTGCTTGAAGAACGTGACGTCGACGTGCCCGTCGCCGAAGGACCAGCACAGGCCGAGGTAGTTGTCGGTGTTCGGCAGGTTGTGGACCAGCGCGTGGTAGCGCTGGAAGTCTTCCTGGCGGGCGAAGACGGTGATCAGGCCGCGGCCGCGGAAGACGTTGGTGCCCTCGTCGATGCCGAAGATCTCGCACAGCCGGTCGTACATGTCGTCGAGCAGGCGGGCCCACTGCGCCGCCTCGCGGGGCGGCAGGTCGGAGTAGAACAGGAAGTAGTCCGAGTGCTCCTCGTGCAGCACGAGCGGGCGGCCGATGAGGCGCTGGGCCTCGATCATCTTGGCCTTGAGCTGCGCGACGCTGTCGGCCATCACCTCGTCGGACAGCTCGCCCCAGAACTGCGCCTGCAGCTCGCCCGCCGTAATCGGCCCGCCCCCAGCACCCCCGGAAGTTTCCGCGTCGCCCCCGGTCGTTTCCGGGGGGCCGTCGGTCAATGAGGCGTCGGGGTCGTGGAACGCGACGTCTTCGCCGGCCCGGAGGCGGTCGGCCTTGCCTTCGATCGCCGGCTCGGCCCGCACCGCCCGCCGCAGCGCCCGCTCGCCCGGGTCGGCCCCGTCGTCACGCCGCAGCAGCCGACGCGCCAGGTTGAACCAGCCCTCGGCGTCGCCCCGCTCCAGCAGCCGCTCGTGCAGCCCCAGCACCCGCTCCGCCGGCACGTCCGCCCACGCCACCCGCATCTCTTGGTTGTCCGACGTGCGGAAGTCGAAGCCCTCGTCGTCGTACGCCTGCAGCCAGCCGCGGATCCGCGTGCCGTCCGTAAGCGTCACCATCGTCCGCAGGGGCGGCTGCACCTCGCCCGGCGCGGCCGACACCGGCGGGTGGGCGAAGGTCGCGGCCGACCCGCAAGACAGAGACGCCGCCGCCAACACGCCGAACAGCAGCGCTTTCAACGCGCCCCCATGGCGGCGATCCGCCGGTAGTTGTCGCGGAAGAACAGCGTCCAGGCGAGCTGGTCTTTCAATTCCTGGTCGTCGCTGCGCGAGCCGAGGCGGTCCATGAACGCCGCGAGCGTCTCGGCCGCCGTCTGGTGCAGCGGGTGATCCGGATCCGACAACGCGACGCGCCAGCCGCCGCCGTCCAGCTCGGCGGTCGGCCAGGTCAGCGTCAGCGGCTCGGGCATCGCGTCGAACCGCCGGAGCATCTCGGGCTTGTCGGGGTGGTCGTCCGGGGTGCGCTGGATCGCCGCCCAGGCCGCGGTGAGGTCCTTGTGGGGGTGGATACCCATGGCCGGGGTCACCGCCCGCACCGCGCCGAAGAAGTCGGGCACGCCGTCGAGGATCGGCACGGCCGTGGGGTACGGGTCGATCTCCGGGTCGGTCCAGGTCGCCTTCTCGTCGGCCGTGAACAGGTCGGCCCGGATCGGCTGACGCCGCAGCTCGAACCGCAGCGGCCCGCCCTCGTCCAGCGGCGTGCCGAGCTGGGTCTGCCACAGACGCTGGGCGTCTTTGCTCAGGACCCAGGCGACGAACTGCTCGGCGGTCTCGCGGTTGGGCGCGCCGCGGAGCAGCGTGATCGGGTCGGCGGTGGTCGCGGTCATGCTTTTGCCGTCGACGACGGGGTCGACGTAGCCCAGCCGGCTGATGCCGACGCCCGCGGTGTCGCCCGACCAGCCGGCGGCGGCGACGGCGCCGGCCTGGGTCCGGCCGTAGAAGTCGATGCACATGCCCGCCGCCGCTTCACCCGACGAGACGTCGACCGGCACCTTGCTCGCCGAGCTGGCGAAGTACCGCGCGTTGGCGAAGACCCGGCGGAGCGTGCGCCAGCCCTCGGTCCAGCCCTGGCGCCGCAGCACAGTGTTGAACGCGGCGCTGATCGACCCGCTGTGGCCCGGGTCCGCCAGCGCGACCCAGCCGCGGTACGCCGGGTGCGTCAGGTCCCGCCACGACGCGGGCTCGGGCCGGTCGAGCATCACCAGCAGGTCGCGGTTGTAGACGATGCCGAAGCTCGACAGCGCGGTGCCGACCCACAGCCCCTCTTCGTGGACCAGCTGCTCGCCGCCGATGGTCTCGTTCGGCAGGGCTTCATCGAGCAACCCGTCGGGCAGCCGCGGCGCGACGGCGACGGGTTCTTTCGTCTCTTCGCCGTCGACCGTCACCCTCACGCCGCCGGCGATGCGGTCGTGGTCGAACTCGCCGCCACCGAAGAACAGGTCGGCTCCGATGCCCTCGTCGATCCGACCTTGCCGCGCTTTGGACTCGAACTGCGCCAGGATCGTCCGCCGCAGGTCCGACGTGCCCCCGGAAGCTCTCCAGTCGAAGTCGATCGGCCCGAGGCCCTCGGCCGCCCGCCAGCGGTTGAACCCCGCGCCCATCTCCAGCCGGATCTGCTCGTTGTGCGGCGTGTAGATCACCAGCCGCCCGACGTAATCGGTCGGCGTTTCCGGAACGCCCGACACCCCCGCCGCGCCCCGGGGCCGCAGGGCGAACGGCACGCCGACCACCAGCAGCATCAGCCCCACGATCACGATCTTGGCCGTGTGTTCCCGCATGACCTCATCCTACCGCCCCGCCGTGAGAATCGGGTCGGCGACGCGTGGCGTCGCAGCGATTTTTACGATGCTGGCTTACCCTGTCGGCGTGCTGGTCTACGCCGGGATCGACGAGGCGGGGTACGGGCCGATCTTCGGGCCGTTGACGGTGGGCTGCTGCGTGCTGCGGGTCCCGAAGCTGGACCACGACGCGCCGCTGCCGGACCTGTGGAAACGGCTGAGCACGGCCGTGAGCAAGACGATCGTTGGCCGTAAGGGCCGGGTCGTGGTCAACGACTCGAAGAAGCTGCGGACCCCCGCGGCGGGGATCGGGCACCTCGAGCGCGGCTGCCTCGCCTTCGCCGGCGTGCGGGACGAGACCGTGGTGGACTACGACACGGGCACGTGGCTCGACGGCCTCGGCGAGCGGTCGCATCGCGAGCTGGTCGACCTGCCGTGGTACACGGTGGACGCGGTCGGGCCGTGGGAAGCGTTGCCGGCCGTGGCGGACGCCGGCGAGCTGGCGGTGTCGCGGGGCGTGCTGCGGCAGACCTGCGCCCGCATCGGCGTGGAAGTCGCCCACCTCGGCGGGTCGGTCGTCCTCGAGGACCGGTTCAACCGGATGGTCGCCGCGACGCGGTCCAAGGCAGCGGTGAGCTTCACGTTTGTCGCCAAACAATTATGGGACGTCTGGACCACCCACGGCCGCGACCGGCCGACCGTGGTGGTCGACCGCCAGTCGGGCCGGATGCGGTACCGCGACCCGCTGGCGATGAACTTCCCCGACGCAGAGGTGTCGATCTTGCAGGAGTCGCCCGCGGCGTCGGCCTACCGGGTGGTTTCGCCCGGCGGGGCGTCCGGCCGGAGCATGACCGTGGTCTTCACCAGCGAGGCCGAGGCGGCGCACCTGCCGGTGGCGTTGGCGTCGATGCTCGCCAAGTACAGCCGGGAGCTGATGATGCGCCGTTTTTCCGCGTACTTCGCCCGGCACCTGCCCGGCGTCAAGCCCACCGCGGGCTACGGCCTGGACGCCAACCGCTTCTGGGACGAGGTCCGGCCCCGCCTGCCGGGGCTGGGCGTCCGGCCGGACACGCTGCGGCGGCAATCTTGACACCCCCGCCGCTTGCCCCTACCGTTTCGCCCTGCGACCGAACGCCCCGTTCGTCTAGTGGCCCAGGACGTCGCCCTCTCACGGCGAAAACACGAGTTCGACTCTCGTACGGGGTATTGACCCCACCCCATTTTCGGGAGTCACCCCGATAGACGGCCGATAGGAATTAGGGTAAGTTAATAGATCGTTAATCAATGCCCCCGGAAGGGCTCGGCTTGGGACTTCGGTCCCAGCCGGGCCTTTTTTTGCGTGATCGGAAGCGCACCGAGGCCCCCGGGCGAACGAGTCCGCCCGCTACTCGGCGGCTTCCTCTTTTTTGCCGCCGCCCAGCAGGCCGCCGAGGCCCTCTTCGAGCTGCTTGCCCACGTCGTCCACGGCCCGGCCCGCGTCTTCGATGGCCTGGCCCGCCTCTTCGCCGGCCCGTCCCACGGCTTCGACGCCGATCGCCCCGAGGTCGCCGACCACCTGACCGAGGTTCTCGACGTTCTCCGCCAGCCCGGTGGTGGTGTTGAGCATGACCGTCTCGATCACGTAGCCGATCACCGCCCCGGTGTCCGCCTCGCGGAAGTCGGTCTCCTGGATGTCCGCGATCACGAAGTCCACCGCCACCGGCGGGGTGTTGGGGATCAGCGCCAACTCACCGCGGACCTTGGTGTTGGTGATCTTGAGATCTTTAATTAGGATGCCTTTGGCTTCCCTGGCCGGCTCCTCTTCGGCCCCCTCTTCGGCGGGCTTTGCGTTTTCGTTGATCTGCTTGAGCAGTTCCTGGACGTTGAGCTTGCCGTTTTCGAAGGCAACCACGACCTCGGCCCCGTCGACGTGGACCTTATCGACGACGGTCTCCTCGCCGCCGAGGAGGCTGCCGATCTGGACCGCGGCGTCGGCCGAGCCGAGTTTGAAGATCGTGGGGTTGGAGAAGCCTTCGGGGTTGGCCAGGGCGAAGTCGCTGAGCCCGAGCGAGCCGCCGAAGGGGTTGAGGTTCACGCCGTCGAGCGTGGTCGCCACGCCGGTGGCCTTGGTGCCCTGGGTCTCGACGACGCCGCGGACGATGCCGTTGAGCGAGAAGTAGAGCACGACGCCGCCGACGACGATCAGCGTGAGCACGACCAGGCTGCCGATGCCGAGGACTTTTTTCATGACGGGTTTCCTGCGTTAG
>JBCCOP010000127.1:0-6794 GCA_039025315.1 Planctomycetota bacterium
CGCCGCGGCGGGCATTGATGCTGCGGGAGGCGGGCTTTGCGTTCACGCAGACCGACCCACCCTACGCCGACCCGGCGGACCCGAACGGCGACGACGCGGCTTTTGCCGAGGCCGTGGCGGTGCGGCTGGCCGAGCGGAAGGCGGCCAGCGTGCCGGAGGACGCGATTCTTCCGGGGGCGGTGCTGCTGACGGCCGACACGGTGGGCGTCGTGCCGGGCGGTCCGCTGCTCGGCACGCCGGAGACCGCCGCGGAGGCTGACGCCATGCTCCGATCCCTGGTCGGCCGGACGCATCGGATCGTGACGGGCGTCGCGCTGCGGGGGCGTGGCCGGGCGGTGGAGTCGTGGAGCGACGCGGCGGACGTCACGCTCGGGGCGGTCGCGGACGCTGACATCGAGGCGTACGTGGCCGGCGGCGGGTGGCGGGGCAAGGCGGGGGGCTACAACCTCGCGGAGCGGCGGGCGGCGGGTTGGCCGATCGCGGTCGATGGCGACCCGGGCACGGTGATGGGCCTGCCGATGCGTCGGCTGGTGCCGCGGTTGGCGGCGTGGGGCTTGGTGCCGCAGGCGCATCCGGCCGCGGCGGGGGGCTGCTGACGTGCCGAAGCACTCGCGTCTCGAACGGCTGCGCCCGAAGCCCGACCGGATCGCCGGCGTGCTCGGCGGCACGCACCGCGACCCGGCGGCGGTTGCGCTGCGGCTGGCGACGAACCTGGGCGTGCCGCCGTTCCGCCTGGCGTCGGGGCTGCGCAACACGCTCTACGACGCCGGCGTGATCCGGGCGGTGCCGCTGGGCCGGCCGACGATCAGCGTCGGCAACCTCACGACCGGGGGCACGGGCAAGACGCCGATGGTGGTTGAGGTCGTCCGCCGGCTCACGGCGATGGGCCGGAAGCCCGCGGTGCTGCTCCGCGGCTACGAGCCGGCGGGCCTGGAGAGTCGGCAAGGCAGCGACGAGGCGGCGGAGCTGCGCGGCAGCCTCGGCGGCGACGTCTCGGTGATGGCCGACGGCCGCCGGGTCCGCGGCGCGGCGGCCGTACTCGACCGCTACCCCGAGACCGACTGCTTCATCCTCGACGACGGGTTCCAGCACCGCCGGGCCGCCCGCGACCTGAACCTCGTATTGATCGACGCGAGCTGCCCGTTCGGCTACGGCCGGGTGCTGCCCCGCGGGCTGCTGCGCGAGCCGCCCGGCCGGCTGCGCCGCGCCGACGCGGTCGTGGTCACCCGCGCCGACCGCGCGACCCCGGAAGCATTGCGGACGCTGGACCAACGCATCGAGCGGCTCACCGGCCGGCCGCCGCTGGCCCACGCCCGGCACCGCTGGGCCGAGTTGCGGCAGGCCCGCCAGACCCTGCCGGTCGCGTACCTGGCCGGCAAGACCGTGCTGGGCTGCTGCGGCCTGGGCAACCCGACGGACTTCGAGGCGTCGCTCCGCGGCTTTGCCGGCCGGTGCGTCGGCTGCGTCGTGTTCGAGGACCACCGCCGCTACAACCGCGACGACATCGCCGGCGTGTTCCACACCGCCCGCGAGCGCGGCGCCGACGCCGTGGTGGTGACCGAGAAGGACTGGGTCAAGTGGCGTCGCTTCGGCGGTGGCGTGAAAGCGTCCTTGCCGGTGCTGCGGCCGGTGCTGCGGATGGCGTTCCTCGACGACGAAGAGGCGTTCGAACAAACGCTGGCCGACGCGGTCGGCTAGCCGCCGTACTGCTTGGCGTAGTAGTCGCGGTACGCGCCGCTCTTGACGTTGCGCCACCACGGCTCGTGGTCGACGTACCACTTGACGGTCTGTTCCAACGCTTCGGGCCAGGCCGAGCGTGAAGGCTTCCACCCCAATTCGGTTTCCAACTTCGTGGCGTCGATCGCGTACCTCCGGTCGTGGCCGGCCCGGTCGGTGACGTGCTGGATCGATTCCTCGCCCTTGCCCATGATCTCGAGGATGGCGTGGGTGAGTTCGAGGTTGCTGCGTTCGTTGTTGCCGCCGATGCAGTAGCGCTCGCCGGGTTTGCCTTTTTCGAGGACGGTCAGCACGGCCTCGTTGTGGTCCTCGACGTGGAGCCAGTCGCGGACGTTCTTGCCGTCGCCGTAGAGCGGGACCTGCTTGCCCTCGATCAGGTTGGTGACGAACAGCGGGATGACTTTTTCGGGGAACTGGTAGGGCCCGAAGTTGTTCGAGCAGTTGGTGACGCGGACGTCCATGCCGAAGCTGTGGGCGTACGCCAGCGCGATCAGGTCGCTGCCGGCCTTGCTCGACGAATAAGGCGAGCTCGGGGCGTAGGGCGTGGCTTCGGTGAACTTGAGCTCGGGTTGGTCGAGCGGCAGGTCGCCGAAGACCTCGTCGGTGCTGACGTGGATAAAAGGTTTGGTATTCCGGGGGTCGGTCTGGCGGAGGGCGTCGAGCAGGGTCTGGGTGCCGAGGACGTTGGTCTCGACGAACGGCCGGGCGTCGATGAGCGAGCGGTCGACGTGGGACTCGGCGGCCATGTGCACCACGGCGTCGCAGCGCTCGGCGAGCTTGGTGCAGAGTTCGAGGTCGAGGATGCTGCCGTGTACGAATTCGTAACGCGAATCGTCTTCGACGTCGGCTAGGTTCTCGGGGTTGCCCGAGTAGGTCAAGGCGTCGAGGTTGACGATCGCATGGCCGGGGTGTTCGCGCAGGACGTGGCGCACGAAGTTGGACCCGATGAAGCCGCTGCCGCCGGTGAGGAGTATTTTCATGGTTGGCTGTTGGTTTGCTGGGGCTCGGGTTTTGACGGGATGACAGGATGAAAGGCAGTGATTAACGGGATTCGCAATGACCGCGCAGTCTTGTTTTTCGTTTTATGCTGACGCTGTGTGGGCCGAAATTGATGAGTAGTCCAACATCGATGCCGGTGGCTTGCAGGTAGTTGACCAGTTGAACTTCATGGGCTTTCGCAAATGCTTCGACCGCCTTGAGTTCGCAAAGCACACGACGCTCAACCAGGGCGTCGCCCACGAAATCGCCGACCGGTTGATCGCGGTAGCGTACCGGGATATTGATCTGTGTTTCGACAAAATACCCGGCCGCCCGGAGCTCAATCGCAAGGCTTCTTTCGTAAACCGACTCCGCGAACCCGCCTCCTAGCGTGTTGTGCACGGTGTAAGCACACCCAATGATGGCCTCGGTCAAAGAATCGTCCTGAATCGACATTTTTTCCGAATCCCGTCAATCCTGTCTTTCATCCTGTAATCCTGTCAAAACCGAGCCCAAGTTAACCTTCCAATCGGGCATTGGGCCGACGGCGGCCTCGGTGCGGGTGAGGTCGAGGACGCTGTAGGCGGGGCGTTTGGCGGGGCGGGGGAACTGGTCGGTGGTGCAGGGCTGCAGGTCGCAGGTGTTTCCTGCGAGGCGGGCGATTTCTTTGGTGAACTCGAACCAGGTGCACTGGCCGCCGTCGGCAACGTGGTACGTGCCGGACGGAGCGGCGAGCAGTTGTTTGGAGACGGCGGCGAGGTGCGTCGCGCTGGTGGGCCGGCCGCGCTGGTCGTCGACGACGCTGAGGGTGTCGCGTTCGGCGGTGAGGCGGAGCATGGTGCGGACGAAGTTGCTGCCCCACGGGGCGTAGAGCCAGCTCGTGCGGAGGATGCGGTGGTCGCAGCCGGTCGCGCAGATCGCGGCCTCGCCGGCGGCCTTGGTCCGGCCGTAGGCGTTGACGGGGGCGATCGGGGCGTTGGTCGGGTAGGGGGCGTCGGCTTGGCCGTTGAAGACGTAGTCGGTCGAGTAGTGCACGAGCGTGGCGCCGACGGCGGCGCAGCGTTCGGCGAGCCGGGCGGGGCCGTCGGCGTTGACCCGCATGGCGTCGGCTTCGTGGGTTTCGCAGCCGTCGACGTTGGTGTAGGCGGCGCAGTTGACCACCACCCGTGTCCCTTCCGGGGCGGCCCGGGCGACGGCGTCGGGGTCGGTGATGTCGAGCAGTTGGCGGTCGTGGGCGGCGCAGGACACGCCGTCGGATCGCAGCAGTTCGGTCCACGCCCGGCCGAGCATGCCGGCGGCCCCGGTGACGACATAGGCGGGTGGCTGATTCACGCTACGGCCTCGGCGACGCCGTCGGTCGCGGGGTCGTACACGAACGGGCTGTTGAGCTCGGCGAGCGTCGGCAGCTTCGCGTCTTTGTCCGACAGCACCGCGGCGGCGGCGGTGGTCTGCCAGTCGATGCCGAGGTTGGGGTCGGACCAGAGCAGGCCGGCGTCGCACCGCGGGGCGTAGGTGCCGGTGACTTTGTAGAGGATCATTGTGTCGGGCTGCAGCGTGGCGAAGCCGTGGGCGAAGCCGCGGGGCACGAGCAGCTGCTCGCCGTTGTCGGCGCTGAGCACGGCGGTGACGTGCCGGCCGTAGGTGGGTGAGCCGTTACGGATATCGACGGCGACGTCCAGCAGCGCCCCGCGGCCGCAGCGGACGAGCTTGTCCTGGGCGTGCGGCGGGGTCTGGAAGTGCAGGCCGCGCACCGTGCCGACGGCGGCGGAGAGCGACTCGTTGTCCTGGACGAAGTCGAGGGCCAGGCCGTGCTCGGCGAGCTTCGGCCGGCTGTAGACCTCGGCGAAGTAGCCGCGGTGGTCGCCGAAGCGTTTGGGGACCAGGCGCTTCACGGCGGGGATGGCGGTGGGGTGGATTTGCATGGGGGTGGTGGTTGACGCGGCCCGCTAAGCCGCAAGCGGCTTTAGAGCCAGGGCTCGACGTGGTTGTCGGCGAGCAGTTGCTGGAGGTACCGGCCGTACTCGATTTTTTCCATAGGCGCGGCGAGGGTTTCGAGCTGGGCGTCGTCGATGAATTTCATCCGCCAGGCGATCTCTTCGGGGCAGGCGATCATGGTGCCCTGGCGCTGCTCGATGGCCTCGACGAACGTGCCGGCCTGGAGCAGCGACTCGTGGGTGCCGGCGTCGAGCCAGGCGGTGCCGCGGGACCAGAGCTTGACGTTCAGTTTTCCGCGGTCCATGTAGAGCCGGTTGAGGTCGGTGATCTCCAGCTCGCCGCGGGGCGAGGGCGCGAGGTCCTCGGCGATTGCGGTGACGTCGTGGTCGTAAAAGTACAGCCCCGGCACGGCGAAGTGGCTCTTGGGCTTCGCGGGCTTTTCTTCGAGGGACACGACCTTGCCGTCGCCGTCGAACTCGACGACGCCGTAGCGCTGCGGGTCGCGCACCGGGTAGCCGAAGACGGTCGCGCCGTCGGTGACGGCGGCGGCGTCGAAGACCTGTTGCCGCAGCCCGCTGCCGTGGACGATGTTGTCGCCGAGGATCAGGCAGCAGGGGGCGTCGGCGGTGAACGACCGGTCGAGCAGGAACGCCTGGGCGAGGCCCTTGGGCTCGGGCTGTTCGACGTAGCTGAACGACATGCCCCATTTCGCCCCGTCGCCCAGCAGCCGGCGGAACTGCGGCAGGTCGTGCGGCGTGGAGATGACCAGCACCTCCCGGATGCCCGCGAGCATGAGCACGGACAGCGGGTAGTAGATCATCGGCTTGTTGTAGACCGGCAGCAGCTGCTTGCTGACCGCGTGGGTCAGCGGGTGCAGCCGGGTGCCGTGCCCGCCGGCGAGGATGATGCCCTTCATGGAGTGGCCCTGGATCGTGTGACGGCGTACGGGCTTAGCATCGGCCGAATGCCGCGGCGGGTCCAGTGGCGGGTGGGGTCCGGGGTGTGGGGTTTGGGCGTCATGTCCTATGCTGTGGGGTAGGCCACGCTTCACTTCCGCATGACCCAGCTCCGCCGCCAACTCGACCGCCGGGCCCGCTACGGGCTGAACCACGTCTCGCTGATCGGCAACGACCTGCCCCGCCGCTGCGGGATCGCCACCTTCACCGCCGACCTCGCCGACGCCCTGGCGGACGCTTCGCCCGAGGCCACGGTCCACAACGTGGCGATGAACGACCGGGCCGAGGGCTACCGCTACCCCAACCGCGTCTGGTTCGAGATCAATCAGAACCGCCTGGGCGAATACCGCCTCGCGGCCGACTTCCTGAACATGGGCGGCGTCGACGTCGTGAGCCTGCAGCACGAGTTCGGCATCTTCGGCGGCGACGCCGGCAGCCACCTCTACGAACTTCTGCGCCGGTTGCGGATGCCCGTGGTCGCCACGCTCCACACCGTCCTCAAGGACCCGGCCCCGAAGTACCGCGAGGGCATGCGCGAGCTGGCGAAGTACTGCGACCGCTTCGTCGTCATGGCCGAGCGGGCCCACGACTTCCTCACCGGCGTCTACGGCATTGACAAGTCCCGCGTCCGCCTGATCCACCACGGCATCCCGGACGTGCCCTTCGTCGACCCGAACTACTACAAAGACCAGTTCGGCGTCGAAGGCAAAAAAGTGATCCTCACCTTCGGCCTGCTCGGCCCGAGCAAGGGCCTGGAGAACATGGTCGAGGCGATGCCCCGCATCGTCGCCGCCCACCCCGACGCGGTGTACATGGTCCTGGGCGCGACGCACCCCGGCGTGCTGGCGCACAGCGGCGAGGACTACCGCCTCGGGCTGCAGCGCCGGGCCAAGGAGCTCGGCGTCGCCGACCACATCAAGTGGTTTAACAAGTTCGTCGAGCTCGACGAGCTGGTCGAGTTCCTCGGCGCGGCCGACGTGTACGTCACGCCCTACGAGAACGAGGCGCAGATCACCTCCGGCACGCTGGCCTACGCGCTGGGTACCGGCAAGGCGACCGTCGCCACGCCGTACTGGTACGCCCAGGAGATGCTCGCCGACGGCCGGGGCCGGCTGGTGCCGTTCAAGGACACCGACGCGATGGCGGACGCGGTCATCGACCTGTTCACCAACGAGGTGTCGCGCCACG
>JBCCOP010000128.1:0-6790 GCA_039025315.1 Planctomycetota bacterium
CCCCGGCCCGCCCCGGCCGGGGTGTATGGGGGGGGCCCCCCCCTGGGGCGCCCGGCGCCCCGGGGGCGGGGCCTTATTTTCTCCCGCCCCCTCGGGGGGCGCGGCCTACCCGCCGCGCCGCCGATTCGCTTCCGCCCGGCTCCCGTCCCCTCTCGAAAGGCAGACTCATGCCCGCTTCACCACCAAACCGCCCCGCCGCCCCGGCGTTCACGCTCATCGAACTACTCGTGGTCATCAGCATCATCGCCCTGCTGATCGGGCTTCTGCTGCCCGCCCTCGCCGGGGCCCGCGAAGCGGCAAGGTCGACGGCGTGTCTGTCCAATCTCCGCCAACTGATGATTGCCGACTCGGTATACGCCAACGACCACGATCTGGTTTTCGCTCCCTATATCGAGGGCAGCGCCGACGGACCCGACTGGGCGATCTTGCTGACCAGCTACATCGGGACGGAACGCTGGTTGGAGTACGACACCGCCAGCAATGGGGCCGACGTCAACCAGGAGCGGCCGGTTGAGGTCTACCGCTGCCCCGACGACGGGAGCGATTTCGGCGAGATGGATGACTTCTGGAAGCCGAAACGCCCGGTGAGTTACGCCCCGTCGTTCTTCAGTTCTCGGCCGACGCCGTCATGGTGGACCGGCGGGACCGATCGCTGGCTGGGCCCCGACTTTTACGAAGCCACGACCATGCCCCGGTTCACGGACCTCAGGCCGTTCCGAGGCGGCGGCTCGCCGGCACCCACCGGCGCCCTCTTCTTCTTCGCCCCCGACAACACCGTGGCCGGAGCGGGCGCGGTCTCGTTCCGTCACAACGGGGGGGACGACAGCACCTACACCGAGCCCGGCGGCAACGCCAACGTATCGTTCATGGACGGCCACTCCGAGTCGCTTCGGCTCGACGACTTCGCGGAGATCAACCTCAGCGATACCAACGCAAAACGGATCGCGGCGTTTATCAACGGCAACCCGGACGCGCCGGGCTACCGCCAGTAACCCTCGGCCACGCCGAGAGCCTCGACGTCGGGGTGTTGCGGGACGTGGTGAAGCACAAAGCTAACGCAATCAAGTGGTGCGGCAGCGATATGGACCGTATCCGTTTTAGGTCCGAATAAAACCCGGCCGACCGGGCGGAGCCCGCCCCCACGCAACCGGGTGCCGTGATTTCCCGATGGCAACAGGTGACCCGCCCGACGGCCACGTCTCCGTTCACGTCGGGCCCCCGATCAACCCCGTACCGGGAGACCGCACCATGCCACACACCCCCCGCCGCCGACCCGCCGTCACGTCGGCCTTCACGTTAATCGAGCTGCTGGTCGTGATCAGCATCATCGCGCTGTTGATCGCCATCCTGCTGCCCGCGCTGTCGGCGGCCCGCGGCGCGGCCCGGACCGTCGCGTGCCTCTCCAACCAACGGCAGATCGGGATCGCCGTGGCGGGCTACCGAAGCGACTTCGACGACATCTTGCCGGCGGTGTCGGACACGATCCCTGAGCTGCACTGGCCCGCGGCCCTGAGCGTCTACCTCTCGGGCAGCGCCGACCTGACGCCGGGCAGCGTCACGGTGGACGAGGCGGTGTACTTCTGCCCCGAGGGCGACGAAGACTTCGACGCCGCCGTGGCGGGGACGCCGGGCGCTAACTTCGCGCTTCGGCGGGGCACGACGTACGCCATGAGCCGGTTCAGCTCCCGGCCGCCCGCCGAGACGCCCGGCTGGCGCAACTACGGCTACCTGCCGGGCAGCTCGCTCAACGAGTCGGACTTCCTATTGATCGCCGACAACCTGCCGCAGGTCTTCCAGTGGTATCTCGGTCAGTGGAGCGACATGCGGATGGTCGCCTGGCGTCACGCCGGCGACCGCGGCGACCCGACGGCCTGGGTCGCGGCCTCGCCGGAGTCCACCGGCGCGACCGGCGTCGCCAACGGGCTCTTCGCCGACGGCCACGCCGAGAGCATGAGCCCGCTGCGCACCGGCGAGACCAACCTCACCCGAGGCAACGAAGCCCACCTGGGCATCGCCGGGCTGGCCCCACCCTACGCCGTCCGCTGAACCCCACCCGCACGGAGTTCCCCATGCGTTCACCTCTCGGTTTGTGTCCCGCGGTCTTGACCGCACTGCTTGTTTGCGTTTTCACCGCCGGCGCGGCCCACGCCGAGCTGCGCGAGCTCGCCCGCTTCTCGCTCGGCGAAGACGCCGCGGGCTCGCCCGCCCGCCTGGTCTCGGCCGACGGGACGCTGACCCTCGAAGCGGTCGGCAACCCCCAGACGGTCGAAGACGTCTCGACCGAGGCGGCGCGGCAGACCGGCAGCCGATTGGCCGTCCGCCTCGACGCCGGCGAAGGCTACCGGCTCGACGGGCTGCCCGAGGGCTTCAGCGGCCAGCTCGGCGTCGAGCTCTGGGTCCGCCCGACGCAGCAGGACGGCTTCCGCAACGCCGCGAACTACGGAGGCGGCACGGGGCTCGGGATCGCGATGCAGAACCACGGCGGCTGGGGCGTGGTCTACGGCAAGGCGACCGTCGGCTGGTCCGAGCTGGGGCCGGGGCGGTGGGTCCACCTCGCGGTCGTGCAGGACGGCGGGAAGGCGAGCTTCTTCGTCGACGGCAAGCCCGCGGGCGTCGCCGAGAACGCCGAGAGCTGGGGCTTCCCCGCCGCCCGGCCGCTGCTGCTGGGCCTGCCGGTCGAGCCGGACAAGCACCAGCCGTTCGCCGGCGACCTCGACGAGCTGCGGGTGTTTACCTTTGCGCCCGGCGCGTTCGACCCGAGCGACCTGCTGGTCTTCGGCGGCGGCAAGTCGGGCGGCGACGTGCTGGAGCCCACCGGCGTCGCCGCCGAGGCCTGGGTCGACTTCTCCAAACCGCAGCCGGAGAACGGCCTGACCTTCGACCGCAGCACCGGCGAGCCGGCGAACGCCGAGGGCAAGCGGGCCTGGAAGAGCTACCGCCAGCGCAACGCGTCCATGGGCTGGGTCAAGGAGTTCAACCTCACCTTCACCGACGAGCGGTTCCGTCACGGCAACATGTCGGTCGTCGACGTCGAGGCGTTGGTCCGGCTGGACACCTGGGCCGGCGTCCACGCCTACGGCGACACCGCGTCGAGCGGCGGCCACGAAGAACTCGCCTGGCTCTGGGGCGGCGACCCGCAGTGGAAGCTGCTGCGGTTCGAGCTCGACGACGCGCACTTCGGCGCCCGCGACTTCGGCAACCCGCCGACCGCGCACCGCAGCGACGGCTTCGACCTCCGCCTGTTCGGCGCGAACGAGCCGATGTTCGTCCACCGCGTGTCGGTCACCGGCTACCGCCGCAGCGGCGACGTCGATTGGTCCCGCCTGCTGCGGGCCGAGCGGCCGCTCGGCGTGGCGACCTACGGCGACGCGGGCAACTTGATGTTCGAACGCTCTAAACCCGCCCGGCTGCGCTTCGCCGTCCGCAACCTCGCGTTGCAGGCCACCGCAGCCCGCTGGTCGATACGGGTCGTCGATGAGCAGGGGCAGACCAAGGCCCGGCAAGAGGGCGTGGCCCGGCTCGACGCCGAGGGCGACTCGACGTTCGACGCCGAGTTTGATGTCTCCGACTGGCCGCTGGGCTCGTACCGCTACGCCTACCGCCTGGAGCACGACGGCCACCCCACGCCGGTGGCCGCGATCGACGGACGCCTCGGCGTCTACGAGGGCGGGCCCGCGCCGCGGCTCGGCGACGTCGACGGCGACAAGCCCGGCGGCTTCCTCTACGGCATGCAGGCCGTCAACGGCCCGCTCGTCCCGCACAACGCCGCGTGGCTCGACCTGCTGGGCGTCGACATCCTGCGTGAAGGCACGCTCAATTACCAAAAAGCAGACCCGGCCGAGCAGGACCGCGTGGTCGAGGCCCTCGCGCAACGCGACATCCACCTCCTGGCCAAGATCGACCCGCCGCTGCCCGGCTCGCCGGTGAACTACCGACCAGAGGGCCTGACCCCAGAGGAAGAGGTCCGCGAGCGCGCCAAAGCCACCGCCCACTGCCGCCGCGTCGCCCGGGTCCACGCCGACCGGCTGTACTACTACGAGATCGGCAACGAGCCCGACCTGCCGTTCTTCTACCCCGGCCCGATCGAGGAATACGCCGAGTCGTTCCGCGTCATGCGGGCCGCCATCCACGAAGGCGACGACGACGCGGTCGTGATGAACGGTGGCGTGTGCTTCCACTCGGCGATCGGCTACGAGCGGGCCCACCGGCTCATCGAGCTGCTGGCCGACGACGTCGACGCCTGGGCCTACCACGCCCACGGCCCGGGCTTCGAGGCCGAACGCGACCGCTACGAGATGCTCCGCGCCGCGACCGACGCCGTGGGTAAGTCGCACCTGCCCGTCGTCGAGACCGAGACCGGCGTCGCCGCCAGCGGCGAGGTCCAGCTCCGCGAGCAGGCCCGCACCGCCGTCGAGAAGTTCGTCTACTGCATGTCCAAGGACATGCCGCTGATGATCTTCTTCGCCCTGCACTTCCAGGGCGGCGACGGCGGCTACACCATGATCGAAGCCGACCACGAGCCCCGGCCCGTCGTGCTCGCCTACCGCAACCTCGTCCAGACCCTCCGCGGCTCCCGCTACGCCGACGCGGTCGGCGATCTGTCCGACACGGCCCACGGCCACCGCTTCGTCGACCCCGACACGGGCCGGCAGACCCTGGTGCTCTGGTCCACCGCCGAGCAGCCCGAGCCGGTGCGCATCAACCTCGGCACCGAGCTGACGCGGGTTACGCAGATCGACCTGATGGGCAACCGCGCGACGCTGCCGATCGAGGCCGGTGTCGCGTCGTTTGCGCTCGGGGCCGACGCGGTGTACCTGACCTGGTCCGACGGCCGACCCGCGGCCGATACGGCGCTGGCGGGCCTGCCGCCACTGCTCGAAGCCCCGGGCCGGACCAACGCGGTCGCCGGCGAGGCGTTGACCCTCGACGCCCTCGTCCGGCCGCAGGGCCCGACGCCGACCGACCGCGTGTTGCAAGCCCGGCTCGTCCTGGACGACGCCGAGATCGACGTCCGACAGATCGACGTGCCCGCGTCGAGCGCCCGCTCGGCCGAGGGGCTCACGGTGCCGGTCGCGCTCGACGTGCCGGCTACGTTCGATCGCGTGGCCTGGCCGACGACCTGGCGGGTGGGCTTCGATGACAAGCCGTCGTTCGGCACGCCGTGGGTGTCGATGGGCGAGTCGATCGACCTCGCCGAGCTGGCCGGCAACTTCGCCGAGCGCGACCCGGCCGTGGTCCGCAGCCGGGTCTGGTCCGACCGCGACCGGCGGGTGACCGTCGGCGCCTCGGCCGACTGGTGGATGGCGTACCGGGTCAACGGCCGAGCCGTTTACGACACGCTGGAGCGCGGCAACCAGAGCGGGGTGTCGCCGCTGGCCCACACGTTCGACGTCGACCTGAAGCGCGGCTGGAACGACCTCGAGGCCGACGTGCTCAGCGGCTCGCAGGGCTGGAAGTTCCTCGCGGCCGGGCCGGCCACCGTCGCGGCCGCCCGCCGCCCCGAGAGCCCGCCCGACCGCGTCGAGCTCACGCTGTGGGAAGGTAACCCGAGCGCCTCGGCCGAGCCACTGGCCCGCCGCGTGCTGCCGGTCGTCGCCGTGCCGGCGGTCGCCCCGTCGTCGGCCGGCGACGAGACGCCGCCGCTCGCCGTCCTCGGCGCGGCGTTTGTGAACAACCCGAACGAATCCCACCCCGACACGTCACGCTGGTACGCCGGCCCCGACGACCTCTCGGCCGTCGTCGGCCTGAACGCCGAGGGCGCATCGGCGTTGGCTTTACGGGTTGAAGTACACGACGACCAACACGACCCGCAGCAAGACCGCGTGCAAGCCCGGCTGATGTTCGACGACGCCCCCGCCGTCGAAGCGAACCTGCAACCGACCCCCGACGACGGCGTCTACCTCGCCCGGATCGACCGCCCCGCCGGCCGCCGGACCGTGACGGTTGAACTGGAGATCACCGACGTCGACGCCGGCTTCGAGAAGCAGACGCTGCGCTGGTCGCAACGCCGCGTCCTGCCGTAAGCCGTCGGCTTCTTTACATCCGCCCCGGCCCGCGCCGCTGCAGCCCAAAATCGGACACCGACGCCTCGTCCGCGTTCGACTGCATCCGCCAGTACGGCATCCGCTCGACGCCGGTCAGCGTCAACGTGTAGCCGTCGCTGCGTCGCAGCTCGAGCAACGGACGCGCGGGCCGATCGGTCGCCACGACGAACTCGTAACGACGCCCCTCGACGTCGGCCGTGAACAACTCGGCCGCAAACGTCTCGCCGGCCGCCTCCACGCTCGACGTCTCGCCGCTCCGCGTCAGCGTCGCCTCGACCCAGGCCGCTTCGCGGTGAAGCAGCCGCTGCACCGACATCGCCCGCAGCACCGAGACCTCGATCGATTCGCCCGCTCCAAGCCGCGGACCCGCCAGCCCGCGGGCCCACAGCATCAACGCCTCCTCCGCGATCCCCCCGGCCGGGTGGTCCATGAAATCGTTGGGGTCCGCCTGACCCTCGAAGTAGCTGTGCACCGTCTGCCGCACGCCCGGCCGACCCCGCCGCGGGCGGTTGAACTCCGCCTGCTGCCACACGTGGCCGCACCACTCCTGGCTCGAGAAACTCACTTTCGTCGGCGACCCGGCCGGCAACCCGTTGGCCGGCTCCGTCGCCACGAACACCGACGTCATCAGGTTGTACTCGTACACCCCCGTCGGGAAGTCTTCCATCAGGTTCAGCTTCAGCACGCCGTAGGTCTCGTCGCCCACCGCGTCGGCCTTGACCCGCTGCTCGCCGTTGAACGGCTCG
>JBCCOP010000129.1:0-6673 GCA_039025315.1 Planctomycetota bacterium
ACCCAACCTGGTGCTCGACGAACTCCGCCGCCAACACCCGGACGGCGGCCCGAGCAACCTGTTCCGCAACACGACCCTCGACCAGGGGCTGCCGGAAGGCTGGTCGACCTACGGCCGGGGGTTCTACGGGCTGCAGAGCACGCTCGAAGTCGTCGAAGACCCCGACGCGCCGTCGGGCGTCGGCCGGGCGCTCGAGATGACGTGCCGCAACGAGCGGATGCCGCTTAATTCAGAGCCGATCGCCTTTATCCAACGCGACCAACCGCACACCCTCAGCTTCTTCCACAAAGGCGAGGGCCGCTGGGACGTAGAGATGCATTACGACGGCGGCAAACAAATCCTCGCGCAGGAGTCGTTCCGGCCTTCGCCCAACGACTGGAAGCGCTTCACGATGACGCTCCAGCCGGACGTCTTCCGCGAACGCGGGTACGTACACATCCGCGGCAACGGTCGGCTGCGGCTCGATGCGTTTCAACTCGAGCCGAAAGCCAAAGCGACGCCTTTCCGACGTTCGCACACCGCCGAGTTGTCGCTGCACCTGGCCAACGGCGTGAACGACCGCGCGCCGATCCTCTCCGGCCCGGACACAGAGGCTCAACTCCGCGTCGGCATCGAATCGGCGGGCACACTCCAAGCCGCCAAGCTCCGCGTCCGGATTCACGACGTCTACGGCACCACCACCGACCTGCCGGCCGTCGACATGCCCTCCCTCGACGCCGATACGACCTACGCCCAGCAGACCGTGGCCGTCGCCGCCGACCCTGCCCGACCGTTCGGCGCGTTCCGCGCCGAGGCGTGGATCGAGAACGCCGACGGGCGGCGTGTCAGCGCGTTCCAGGAACGCGTGTTCCTCCGCGTACCGCCGGCCCGCTTCGCCGGCCGTGACGCGCCCGAATCCTCCTTCGGTGTCCACTTCCGCGCGGCCGGCTGGTCCGCCGAACTGCTCAAGGCGGTCGGCGTCAACTGGGTCCGCCTCCACGACCAGGGCGTCGAGGCCGTCGCTTGGTATTTCCTCGAACCCGAGCCGGGGCAGTGGAACTTCCGCGACGACATCATCGGAACGCTCCGCGACCACGACCTATCCATCCTCGGCGTGCTCTCCACGACGCCGACCTGGGCGTCCGCCATCAAAAACCGAGACCAAATGTCCCCCGAGGACATGACCCGGTATTTCACAAAATACTTCCTGCCCCGGGACCTGGGCGACTGGGAAAACTACGTCACCACGCTGGCCACACGCTACCGCGACGACATCCGGGTGTACGACCTGTGGAACGAGCCTTACGGCGGAGGGTTCTTCAACGAGGCCTTCGTCCCCGAAGGCAGGGGTAAGGGCAAGTTCCGCGGGGCGCCGCAATCGGAGCGCTACGGCAAGTACATGGAGCTCGGCCGCGTCGCCGACGCCGCGCTGCACGCCGTCGACCCCGACATCCGGCTCACCTTCTGCGTCACGAAGCACGACTGGCTTGAGGCACTCATGGATAAGGACGTCGCCTCCCTCGCCGATGTCCTGATCGTGCACCGCTACGTCGGCGGCAGCCTCGGACACCCCGACAACACGTTCCAGCGGGAGACCGCCGACCAAATCGCGGCCGCGGAGCGGGTCGACCGGCCGCTGTGGATGACCGAGGGCTCCGCGACGCACCTCACCCACCGCTCCGGCTTCCTCGACCACACCCTCGCCGGCGTCCGCCGCGAGTACGACCCGGTCCACACCGCGCAGCAGCTCAGCCGGTACCTGCTGAGCAACTTTGCTCAAGGCGTCGAGCGGGTCTTCCTCTACTCCGCCCGCTACGGCCACTTCGAAGAGACCAACACGCCATGGGCCGTGCTGCTGATGGAGGCCGGCTCGCCGCACCCCTCGGCCGCGGCCCACGCGGTGTTCGCCGCCATGCTCGACGGCAAGCGCATCGCCGGCTCGCGGGCCTTGGGCGACGCGGCCCACGCCT
Organism: Planctomycetota bacterium; assembly: GCA_039025315.1. GTDB lineage: Bacteria > Planctomycetota > Phycisphaerae > Phycisphaerales > Phycisphaeraceae > Algisphaera. Next base: position 1,950 of record JBCCOP010000129.1, read on the forward strand.
ACGCCTTCGTTGATCCGCAGACCCCGGACCGGTCCACGCTCGTCATCACCGAGGCCGCCAACGCCGACGCCGCGTCGCTCGACCTCTCGGCCCTGCCCAACGGGGCGGTCGACGTCTTCGGCAACCCGCTGATCGCCGGGGTGACACCGTTGATGCCGATCTTTATCGAGACCGAGTGGACCACCGAGAAGGCCTTGTCTGAGTTGACGGGAGTCGGTGAGACCCGCGTGCCTTGAAACCCCAAGGCCGCGGCTCGGCGGGACCTGAAACCGAAACCAGCGGTCTCCGGTTGGTTGGACCTAGGACATGTCGGCTCGCCGAGCCGACGCGCCCGCTTTCGTCGGGCCGTGGCCGTGACGCCAGGACCGAGGGCTGAGCCCCGTGTGCTCGGTAAAGACGCGAGAAAAGTAGAGCGGGTCGCGGTAGCCCACGCGGGCGGCCACCTCACGGATGCGTAGACCGGGCTCGCGGAGCAGGTCGCGGGCCCAGGCCATCTTGATCGCCACGGCTTCCCGCCCGATCGTCCGCCCCAGCGACGACCGGCCGACGCGGCAGAGGTGCGACTTGCTGACGCCGAACGCCGAAGCCATGGCCCGCAGGTCGAAGGGCTCGGCGAGATGGTCGGTCAGGTATCCGCGCAGCGACGCGGCGCCGAGGCGTTCCGTCGGCCGCGGGGGCGATGCGGCGAGTAGGGCCAGCAGGTGCAGCAGGAAGCCGTCGGCGGGGGTGAGGCTCTGCTCGTCGGTCAGGGGCTGGTGGATGCGGACGTGGCCGAACCCCATCATGCGGCGGAGCCCCCGGGTCAGCTCGGTCGCTTCGGGGCAGGCGAAGAAGCCGCCTCCGGGCCGCCCGCGCTGCGCGGCGATTTGTTTGGCCAGGTCGAGGGCCACGCCGCCGCCGAAGCGGCAGTAGAGGTGGCGGTAGGGCCGGCTCGGGTCGGCGAGGAGCAGCCCGTTCTGCAGCGGCGATTGGGGCTCGTGTCGTGCGTCGCGGGGCCGGGGGTCGGGCCACACCAGGCCGACGTCCGACGCACCGACGCCGACCCGCTCCCCGCGCCGCTGGAACCAGCCCCGGCCCGAGACGACGACGGTCAGCATCGCGTCGTCGTAGTACGTCCCGGCGGTTGAATGAAACGGCTGACCAGCGACCTCTCCCAACGCACGCACACGCACCGGCAGCGCCGTCGCCGGCGAGGGCGGCTTCGCTCGCTGGGAGTGGGGGTCGTATTCGAGACGGCTTCGCGCACGCAACATCAATATCTTACATGTTTCGATCAACATTTTTCATCGATCGACGCCGCGGTGCGGATATTTTTTACCTCCGTCGTGCGGCGACGCACACACATTTCACGGACTCAAGGGAATCATCAACGTGCAGAAACCCAAAGTCGTCCTGGTCGGGGCGGGCAGCCTGTTTTTCGGGCGCAACGCGATCTGGCAGATGGTCCACGCCGAGGCCTTGCGCGGCGGGACGCTGGCCCTGGTGGACACCGACGCCGGCCGGCTGGACAAGATGCGCCGGCTCGCCGAGAGGGTCGTCGCGCATCACGACGCGTCGCTGAAGGTCGAGGCCTCGGTCGATCGCCGGGACGTGTTGCCGGGTGCCGACTTCGTGATCCTCTCGTTCGCCGACCGCAACGCCCACTTCCGCGGGGTGGACTGCGAGACGTCGCTGCGTTACGGCATCCGGATGTGTTCGGGCGACACGATCGGGCCGGGCGGCGTGTTCCGGACGCTGCGCGAGTGGCCGGAGATCGCGCGGTGTGCGCGGGACGTAATGGACACTTGCCCCGACGCCTGGGTCCTGAACTACATCAACCCGACGGCGACGAACGGCATCGGGCTGCGGCGTTTCTTCCCCGGGCTCAAGTCGATCGCGCTCTGCGACGCGCAGTTCGGCCTGACGCGTCGGTACGCGGAGCTGGCCGGCGTCGACGAGGACGATCCGGGCCTGGTCATCCGCAGCGCGGGCCCGAACCACTTCACCTGGCTGCTGGAGTGCACCCATAACGGCCGGGACCTGACGCCGGACATCCTGGCCCAGCTCCGCGAACGCGCGACCGACGACCTCAACGAACAGGCCCAGGGCAAGGTGTCGCAGGCCAAGGGCTACATGAACAACGGGATCGCCGCGGAGCTGTACGACGCCTTCGGCGTATTGCCGACGGTGCTGGGCCACACCAAGGAGTACGTCCGGTTCTATCAGCACCCCGGCTACGCGGGTCGGGACGCCCACCCGCCGCTGAAGATCTTCGAGGTGCCGGCCCGGTTGGCGTGGACGCAGCGCGTCTGGGACCGGGTCGACGCGTACCTGGCCGGGACGGACGGCGGGGGGGTGGCGATCGGCGAGTTCGACGACGAGTTGCGCGAGGACCCGGCCACGGAGCTGGTCGAGCGGATGTGGACGGGCAACGGCGGGCCGATGTTCGTTAACACGATGAATGGCGGGGCGGTGCCTAACTTGGCCGACGACGCGTTCCTCGAGCTGCTCTGCGACGTCGATATGGAAGGCGTACGGCCGCGGTCGTGCCCGGCGATGCCGCGCGGCGTCCGCGGGCTGTGCGAGCAGGTGCTCGACACCCACGAACTCACCGCGGCGGCGGCCCACCACGCCGACCGGGGCCTGCTCCGCCGGGCCCTGTTGACCGACCCGCTCACGAGCTCGATCGGCGACGTCGACGCGATCATCGACGACCTGCTCGAGCTCCAGCGCGACGCCCTGGACGAGCGGTGGTACGGGTGAGGCCGGACGCCGAGCTCCCGGTGATCGGCCCGGGACCAGATGGCTTGGCCGAGGTCGTGGGCCTTGTCGCTGAGGTTCACCGTTGGTGCTAAGTGAGCAGTATCTCTATCGACCTTTGTCTCATCCCTTCGCCGCGCCCACCATGAGTCACATCGAAACCCAACCCGCCGATCCCTCTGTTACGCACACCCTGGCCGAAGGCGTGGAACTTTGCGAGCTGTCGCCCGACGACGACGCGAACTACTTCTTTGGTTACTACGACAAGTCGCCGTACGACGCCGTCGGGCGCTACGCCTTGGCGGGCCGGGCCGCGTTCGACGACCGCATGCCCACGCCCGACGACGTCCTGACCCTGGGGCGGATCGAGACCGCGGCCGCCCGCGACGGGCAGCCGCGCTTCGAGCCCCTCGCGGAGACGACCGCGTGGTGCTGGCAGCAGGGGACGATGCTGCAGTGGCTGCCGCCCGGTTTCGACCGACACCTTGTGTTCAACGCCCGGCGGGGCGACCGGTTCGTGGCGGTCGTCCTCGACACCCACACCCGGGAGACCCGCGAGCTGCCCCGGCCGGTCTACGCCGTCGATCCGCGGGGGCGGTACGCCGTGAGCCTCAACTTCGCCCGCCTGGCCCGCAGCCGGCCGGGCTACGGCTACGAAGGGTTGGCCGACCCGCACGCCGACGACCTGATGCCCGCCGACGACGGGCTGTGGTGGGTGCCGCTCGACGGCGACGCGCCCCGCCTGATCCTCTCGGTCGCCGACGCGGTCGCGTTGGCCCCGCTCGACGAGCACCACGGCGTCGAGCACTGGTTCAACCACGCCGGGGTCAACCCCGACGGCTCACGGATCTCGCTGCTGCACCGCTGGCGGCGCGGCGACGGCGGCTGGAAGACCCGGCTGCTCACCGTCGGCCCGGACGGCCGCGACGGCCGGGTCGTGGCCGACTGCGGCTACTTCTCGCACTACGACTGGGTCGATCCGCGCCGCATCGTGGGGTGGACCGAGTACCCCGGGCGGGGCGAGTCCTACGTCGTGGTCCCGGACGGGGCCGAAGCGTTTTGCCTGATCGACGCCGACCGGCTCGACGGCGACGGGCACATGTCGCTGTCGCCCGACCGCACGCTGATGCTCTCGGACACCTACCCCGAGGCCGGCAGGATGCGTCGGCTGTTCCTCTGGGGCTGGCCCGACGGGCCGTACCGCGAGCTCGGCCGGTTTTTCTCGCCCCGGCCGCTGCGGGAAGCGATCCGTACCGACCTGCACCCGCGGTGGCGGCGTGACGGCCGGGCGGTCTGCATCGACTCGGCCCACGCGGGCCGGCGCGCGGTGTACGAGGTCAAGCTCCCGCCCGCCGAGCATTGAGACCGATCCCACCCGCCCGAGCGGGTGACCTAGCGCCCCGACGCGCACACCTGGTAGCGACCGTCTTCGCCACGCACCACCGTAAGGCACCAGAGCCATTCATCGGGCAGGCTAAAACATCCGCACATGCGGAGCGGGGCCGAGGGAATCAAGGAATACGCTCGTGTCGGTTGGCGGCCCCCGAAGACCACGCTTACCCAGACACAAGATTTACAAAAACCGAGCACACGGACTCTTGGCCTGGAGCCGTTGAGAAGCGGTGCATCGGATGAATGGAGCCGGGGGGATTCGAACCCCCGTGTCGGTACAGTCGGACGGCGGCTTCTACACGTTTAGTCGTTGGTTTGCTCTCGGCGCGGCGGCGGCCAGCGACAGCCTACGCGTTGCCCAGTCAAAGTGAGGTTTAGTCCGCGGCGGCTTTGACGCCCGCGTTGGACGAGCCCGTTGTCAGCCCCGTGTTTGCCACGGGCCCAGCGCCCACGGGGGTTCGTGACCTAACCGAAATTAGGCCGCGAGTCGCGCCGGCGCGAAGCCGATGCGACCAGCGATGGTGTCATCGTTGGCATTTGTGTGTTTGTGCGTGGTTTAACGAGGCGTACGCACACCTCGACGTGCGACCACC
>JBCCOP010000130.1:0-6647 GCA_039025315.1 Planctomycetota bacterium
CGCGGTGTTCGCGATGTTCCTGCTCAACAAGCTGCCGCTGCTGTACTACCCGATGTTCAAGTCCAAGAACTTCCGCCGGGCGACCCAGGACCGCTTCTTCCTGGCGATCGAGGCCCGCGACCGCTACTTCGACCCCGACGCCACCGCGGCGTTCCTGAAAGACAACCGCGCGATGTCCACGGAGCTGATCGACGAATAAAAGCCCCGGCTCCGAACACCCGGCCCTAAGCCCTTTAACCGCCCCATGCTCGACCTCCGCCTCTTCCTGCCCAAGCGCGTGCCGCTGCCGCTGATCACGGTGATCCTCCTCGCCGGGGTCGCGTCGTGGCTGCCGCTGACGATGATCGTCAAGTCGATGCAGGTCAAGAAGAGCCAGCCGCGGGTCCACCTGTTCCAGGACATGGACAACCAGCCGAAGCTGAAGGCCCAGGCGTCGTCGCCGATCTTCCGCGACGGCCGGGCGATGCGGCAGCCCGTCGTCGGCACCGTCGCCCGAGGCGAGCTCAACGCCGGCGCCGCGACGCACGAGGGCTTCACCGCCACCCGCAACCCCGATGCCGGCGGAGAGAATGCCCCGGCGTTCGTGCCCAACTACGTGACCGGCTACCCCGACGACGTCGAGGTCGACGCGTTGTTCCTGGTCCGCGGCCGGGAGAAATTCGAGACGTTCTGCTACCCCTGCCACGGCAAGGCGGGCTACGGCGACGGCCCGGTGAACCAGCGCGGCATGGCCCTGCAGCTCGGCGACCCGACGCTGTCCTACGGCACGCAGTGGGTCGCGTCGGCCAACCTCCAGCTCGTCGGCGAAGACGGCCGGCTGGTCTACGGCCCGGACGTGTACCCCAACGGCCAGCTCTACAAGGTCATCGACCGCGGCAAGGGCAACATGGCGGGCTACGGCCACGCGATCAAGGTCGAAGACCGCTGGGCGATCGTCGCCTACATCCGCGCCCTGCAGCTCTCCCAGCACGCCGACAAGATGCAGGTGGCGATGGATCGCGCCGACGCCGACGCCACGGAACTCGCTTCCGCCGCCGATCCCCGCCCGACCGCCACGGAGTAACCGCCCCGGTGTCGCACCACGCCCCGAACCGCCTGACCGAACGAGACACCGCCGTGCTGGGCGAAGCCGTCTGGCCGCTGCGCCGGAATCTGTGGATCGTCGGCGGCGTCGCGCTGCTGCTGGCGGTGGTCGCCGCCGCCCTGCCGGTGTTCGGCGGCGGCTGGCAGCGGCTGGGCTTCGCCTACCTGATCGGCTACTGCTACGCCCTGGCGATCGCGCTGGGCTGCCTGTTCTTCGTACTCATCACCACGCTGTTCCGCGCCGGCTGGTGCACCGCCTTCCGCCGGCTGCCCGAGACCGTGGCCGCCAGCATGCCGACGCTCGGGATGCTCGCGATCCCCATCCTGGTGATGGCCTTCATCGGCAGCCCGAACGGCTACATCTACCCCTGGTCGCAGGACGGCATCCACGACTACGGCAAGAAGATGGCCGCCCACAACACCTACACCGACGAGAAAGACGACGGCGAGAAGGACGGCCACGGCGACGAAGGCCACGGCGACGCTTCCGGGGGCGAGCCGCGGATGAAGGCCCCGACCTTCGTCAACCTGCTCGCCGCGGCCGACGCCGTCGAAGCGGACGAGGCCCACGGAGACGACCACCACCACGACGAGTACCACCACAAGGACGGCGATCACGGCGATGGCCACCACGGCGACGACCATCACGCGTGGACCCATACCGCCGGCGGCTGGCCCGCCCACGCCCACGCCACGCCGTACTACACCTACAAAAAAGCGTCCTGGCTCACCCCCGGGTTCTTCAGCTTCCGGCTGGTGCTCTACCTCGCGGTCTGGTCACTGATCGGCTGGTTCTACTGGCACCGCAGCGTCAAACAGGACGCCGACGGCGACCTCGAGCACACCCACCGCCGGCAGTGGTGGGCCCCGCTGTCGGTGATCGCCTTCGCCCTGACCGTCACCGCCGCGTCGTTCGACCTGGTCATGTCGCTGGACCCGGCTTGGTACTCGACCATGTTCGGCGTGTACTACTTCGCCGGCGCGTTCACGCTGGCGATCTGCACCATGATCATCGTCATGATGCTCGGCCAGCGCGTCGGCTACTTCCCGGCGATCAACACCGAGCACTTCCACGACCTGGGCAAGCTGCTGTTCGCCTTCGTGTTCTTCTGGGGCTACGTCGCGTTCAGCCAGTTCATGTTGATCTGGTACGCCTCATTCCCCGAGACGACGTACTGGTTCGAGATCCGCGGGGTGACGTCGGTCTCGGGCGACGGGATGCAGGACGCCCCGCCGACCTTCGGCGGGATGTGGACCGTCAGCGCCTGGACCTTGCTGTTCGCGCACCTGCTGCTGCCGTTTGCGATCCTGCTCTCGAAACACGTGAAGCGTAACCGCGTCGCGCTGTTCAGCATGGCCTGCTGGATGCTGGTGCTGTGCTACATCGACCTGCACTGGGTCATCATGCCGGCGTTCAGCAGCCCGGAGTTCTACCTCAGCGTGCCCGAGATCGGCTGCGTGGTGTTCTGCGTGTCGATCCTGCTCGCCGAGGCCGCCCGCCGGGCCGCCGGCGCGAGCCTGACCGCGAAGAACGACCCGCGGCTGCACGAGTCGCTGGCCCTGGACACCACCGCCTGGGCCCCGTTGCACACGCACTGACCCGACCCCCGACCGCACAAGCCCCGCCATGGCCGTCCCCACCACCCGCGAACTGAACGTCAAGGTCATCTTTCTCGTCACGCTCGTGGCGGTGATGCTGCTGGTGGCGATCATCTACGCCGCGCAGGCCGCGTTCTTCTACTTCCAGAACGTGCAGACCGAGCGGCAGTACGCCGAGGGCGCGGCCCGGACCTTTGCCGAGACCGGCGTGCGGGGCGACAACCTCGACCTCGCCGTCCTGGAGACCGGGCAGCTCGGCCAGCTGGAGCGCAACGAGACCGTCGAGCTGACCGACGACGAGGGCAACGTGATCGGCACGCAGACGCTGATCCCGATCGACGAGGCGATGGGCCGGATCGCCGAGCGGTACTAAACGACGGGGCCGCGGCCGACCCGAACGACCGCCGGCCGGGACGCAAAACACGCCGGCACGGCGCTAAACTTCAAATCATGGCTTTCCGGACTGCACCAAGATCGCTTACCGCACCCGGCGGGCTCCGCACGACACTGCGTTACGCCGCATGTCTGGGTGTGGGCGTCGGCCTGGCATGGATGTCCGCCGTCCCCGCGGCGGGTCAGTCGCGCGTCGGGCCCCAGCCGCTGGGCAACACCGCCCCGCCGATGCCGGCCGAGGTCGCGGCGGTCGAGATGACCCAGAAGCTCGGCAGCATGTTGCCGCTGGACACCCCGTTTATCGACCAGCTCGGCCGGCCCGTGCGGCTGGGCGACTACTTCGACGGCGACCGGCCGGTGGTCCTGCAGTTCGCTTACTACGAGTGCCCGCTGTCGTGCCCGCTGATGTTCGAGGGGGTGCTGGAGGCGGCCCGCAGTGTCGGCCCGTCGTCGGAAGGCGGCGGAGGCGGCCTCGCCGGGGCGTGGCTGCCGGGCGAGGATTACACGATCGTGACGATCAGCATCAACCCGGACGACGACCCGCCCGCGTCGCTGGAGAAGCGGCAAGGCTTGGTCGATCGGCTCGAGGCGGGCGACGAGGCGCGGGGCCTCCCGCCGGCGCCGTCCGTCGCCGACGGGGTGCGGGGCGGCTGGCACTTCCTGACCGGCCGGGAGCTGGACATCCGGGCCGTGACCGACGCGGCCGGCTTCGGGTACGCCGCGGTGCCGGGCAGCAACGACTTCGCCCACCCGACGGTGGTGACGTTCGCTTCGCCGCGAGGCGTGGTGACCCGGTACCTGCCCGGGAACCGGTACGACCCCCAAGACTTCCGGCTGGCGCTCACCGAGGCGTCCGAAGGCCGGCAGGGCTCGCTGTTCGACCGGGTACTGCAGCTGTGCTACGTCTACGACGACGCGGGGGGGCGCTACACCGCGAGCGCGATGGCGTTCATGCAGCTCGGGGGGGCGGTGACCGTGATCACTCTGGGCGGGGTGATCGCCGGAATGCTGGTCTTCGAGCGTCGGCGGAAACGGCGGCTGGCGGCCGAAGACCAAGGCCACACCCCGTCAGAATCACACGCCCCCACCCCCCAGCCTAAGCCGGCGTGAGCCGGACCTTTCGCGGGGCTTCTGGGGGCGCTTCCGGGGCGGCCGAGACCGGCTCGCAGGACCGAAAAACCCGCCCGGAATCACGCATTTACCGGGCGGCCGGCCGATGAACGACTAGGATAAACACGCAGAACACCGAAGCACCATGACCCTCGCCTCGATCCCCGATTTCTTCCGCTGGCTCAACGACCCGTGGATGCCCGACTCCGCCGGCGGCTTCGCCGACAACGTCGATGCGCTCAACGGCTTCGTGATCCTCGTTTGCTACTTCTTCGTGGCCCTGATCGGCTCGCTGATGGTGCTCTTCTGCATCAAGTTTCGGCAGAAGGACAAGGGCGAGGTCGGCCGCGGCGCGACCCACTCGACGCCGCTGGAGATCGCCTGGACGCTGCCGCCGCTGGCGATCGTGCTGGTGATCTTCGCCGTCGGGTTCACGGGCTACCTCGACATGTCGACCCCGCCGCGGGGCGGCAACGCCTACGAGATCCGGGCCCAGGCGTACAAGTGGGGCTGGAACTTCTTCTACCCCAACGGCGGGCAGAGCACGGTGCTCTACGTGCCCGCCGACCGGCCGACGAAGCTCACGCTCGAGTCGACCGACGTGCTGCACAGCCTCTACATCCCCGCGATGCGGGCGAAGAAGGATTGCGTGCCGGGGCGGTTCAACGAGATGTGGTTCGAGCCGGATGCCTCGGTCGTCTCGGCCGAGAGCCCGCGGGCGCAGTACCGGCTGCACTGCACCGAGTACTGCGGGCAGGGCCATTCGAAGATGAACACGTTCGTCGAGGTCGTCCACACCAGCGAGTGGGACGCCGTGCTGGCCGAGGTCAACAAGTTCAACAAGGACGGGCTCACGCCGGTCGAGTACGGCCGGTACGTCTGGGAGGTCCGCGGCGGCTGCGCCCAGTGCCACTCGGTCGACTCGGCGATGACGTCGATGCAGGGCCCGGCCTGGTACAACCTCTACGGCAGCCAGCGGAAACTCGCGCTCAGCGATACCGGCGAAATGGAAGTTGTCGCCGAAGAGAACTACCTCGTCGAGTCGATCCGCTACCCGAACCGCAAGAAGGCCGTCGGCTATGCCGGGGCGAACATGAGCGCCTATTCCGAAGCCGTGCTCTCGCCCGGCGACGTGCGGGCGCTGCTGGAGTTCATGAAGTCGATCTCGCCGGCCCACCACGACGGGACGGTACTCGAGGCCTTCCCCGAGGGCTACGACGGCCGGGAAGACCTCGACCCGTCTGCGTTACCCGCCGCGGGCGACGGGTCGGAGACCGAAACCGACGACGGAGCGGCCCCGGCCGCCGAGCCGAGTGAACCAGCCCAAGCCGTTTGATACGAAACCTGCCGCCGGCGGCACCGCCCGCCGGCCCTTAACCCCGAGGACGCGAAGCCAGATGTCCGTCATCCCCAACCCCGCCCCCGGCACCATCACGACCGATGCCCCGCAGGCCCCGCCGGCCCACGGAGACAACTACCTGAACCACGGCAAGGGCTTCCTGTCGTGGGCACTGACGATCGACCACAAACGCATCGGGATCATGTACTCGGTCGGCGTGCTGTTCTCGTTCTTCCTCGGCGGCGTGTTCGCTATCGCCCTGCGGACCGAGCTGATCCGGCCCGGGGCCGACCTGATGTTCTGGGCCGAGACCCCCGCCCAGCTCAACAGCAACTGGCAGCTCTACAACCAGCTGTTCACGATCCACGGCGCGATCATGGTGTTCATGTTCATCATCCCGGCGATCCCCGCGATCATCGGGAACTTCGTGCTGCCGGTCATGCTCGGGGCCAAAGACGTCGCTTTCCCCAAGCTCAACCTGCTGAGCCTGTACTTCTGGGTCGGCGGGTCGATCTTCTTTGTCTGGATCCTGGCCGGCGGCGTGGTCGGCACGCTCTTCGGCATCCCCGAGGGCGAGATGCCCTGGTTCTTCCCCAAAGGCCTCGACACCGGCTGGACGTTCTACACGCCGTACTCGACGACGACCAACACGGGCGTGATCCTGGGCACGATCGGCGTGTTCATCATGGGCTTCTCGTCGATCCTCACCGGCGTAAACTTCATCGCGACGATCCACATGCTCCGGCCCCGCAACATGGGCTGGGGCCGGCTGCCGCTGCTGCTCTGGGCGCTCTACGCCACCGCGATCATCCAGATCCTGGCGACGCCGGTGCTGGCGATCACCGTGCTGCTGCTGCTGGCCGAGCGGGTGCTGGGTATCGGCGTGTTCGACCCGACCCTCGGCGGCGACCCGGTGCTGTACCAGCACTTCTTCTGGTTCTACAGCCACCCGGCCGTGTACATCATGATCCTGCCGGCCCTCGGCGTGATCTCCGAGATCATCTCGGTCCACAGCCGCAAGCACATCTTCGGCTACAAGTTCATCGCCGCCTCGTCGCTGGCGATCGCCCTCTTCGGCTTCATCGTCTGGGGCCACCACATGTTCACGTCGGGCCAGTCGCCG
>JBCCOP010000131.1:0-6642 GCA_039025315.1 Planctomycetota bacterium
CCCGGATCGCGTTGCGTGGTCCGACGATCCGGGGCTTGGCGGCGCGCAGGCCCGGCGGGGCAAACTCGTTGGGGTTCCGCCCCCACCCCCCCACCTACACCACCACGCCCATCGGCGCCGCGCCGGCCCGGTTGGGGGCCCCCCCGCGCCTTACGCGGGTTGTGGTTTGGTCCCGCCCGGGCTTGGGGGTTCTGTGTTTTTGTCCTGACGTTTGCGGATCGCGCGGAAGCGTCGGAACTGCCCGGGGGTGACCCGGCGACGCACGACCGCGTCGTCGATCGGCTGCCGCGACAGCACCTGCGAAATGTCGTAGTCGTCCTGCGGCCGGTCGGCCCGCAGCTTCATGGCGATCAGGTCGTGCGGCTCGGCGACCTTGGCGAACCGCGGCCCGAGCTTACGCCGCACCGCCCGCTCCACGACGCCGGCGGCGTGGTCGTCTTTCCACAGGTCGATCGCGATCCCGCTGCCGTGGTAGAGCTTCCAGGTGCAGGCCGGGTCGAAGCCATACCGGCTCATCGCTTCGGAGTTATCTGCCAGGACCGACTCGTGGCCCGGCTCGGCGACGAAATCGACGTCCTCGGTGTAGCGGGACCGGCCGTGGACCATCGCGGCGAGGCCGCCGACCAGGGCGTAGCCGATCTTCAGTTCGCGGAACAGGGAGACCGCGTCGTGCAGCGCTTCGCTGAGGTCGGCGTCGTGGGTCTCGGCGTCGGCCACGGTCAGCCGCCGGGTGCTGGCCCGGCCGCGGCGGGCGCGGTCCAGGGCTTCGGGGAGGGGAGCGGCCATGTGTTCACCTGCTCTGATATTACCCGCCCCGGGCCCGCTTACCGGTAGGTCAGGTCGTACCGTGGCTCGCCGTCGGGCCCGGCTTGCCAGACCAGGGTCGGCTCGGGCGAGAGGCCCGGCGCGGCGAGGCGGGGGGGCAGGCCCGCGGCGGCGGGTTCGAGCAAGAGGTATTCGCTCGCTTCGCCGCCGGGCCGGCGGTAGGTGAACAGGTCGTCGTCGGCGGGGACGCGGGTCGCCGCGCCGTCGACGACACGGGTCACGGTGACGCCGAGCGTATCTATGCGTTGCCGCAGCTCGTCGAATCGCCGCGGCGTCTCGTCGCGTCGGTGCAAGAGAAGCAGGGCCTCGCCCAGCAGCACGAGCTCGTCGGTCGCGGCGACGGGCTCGCTAACCGTCTGACCGAAGGCATGCGCCCGCCAGCGGGGCCCGAGCGCGGGGAGCGGGAGCCCGCCGAAGGCGGCGGCGAAGGCGTCTTCGCTGGTCTCGCCCTCCGCCAGATGTTGGAGGTAGTCCTCGAACGCGGGGCGGTAGCGGCCGCCCTCGCCGTGGATCAGGAAGTACACCAGCGACCACGATTGTGCGTAGAGCAGGGTCGCCCGTTCGGGGTCGTAGCGCAGGGCCGCGAGCCATTCGGCCCGGCCCGAGCCCGCGATCGCGGCCAGCGGCAGCGTCTCCCGCCGTGTGATCGCCCCGCGCACCCGGGCGACGCGGCCCGCGTCGGCGAGGCCCAGCGTCAGCCCCGAAGCGGTCGGCACCGCGTCCTCGAAGTACTGGGCCAGCCCCTCGTTGACCCAGTGCGGCAGCTGCGGCCCGAGGTGGTGCCAGGCGAACTGGTGGAAGCCCTCGTGCTGCAGCGTGCGGAACGTCTGACGGCGTGGGTGGCCGTCGGTCCAGGTCGCCAGGCCGCGGAGGTCGTGGGTCACGAAGAACACGCCGCCGCTGCCGTGGGCCGCGACGTCGTGGGCTTCGAGGAAGTCGAGGTACTGGTCCCGGGTGCGGAAGAGGTAGACCGACATCCGCCCGGCGGGCCGGTCGCCGAAGCGGGCGAAACGCCGGGCGTACGCGGCGTGGATGGTGTCGAGGTGCCTTCCGTAAGGCACGGCCTCGCGTCGGGTGAGGTTGGTGTGCAGGTGGTAGTACGCGGTGGCGTAGACGGTGAGGCCGTCCGCCGCGCCGGGGGTTTGACCCGGCGCCGCGTGGGCGGAGAGCATCAACCAACCGAGAAGGATCGCCGATAACTGGACACGCATCGGCGGTGACATCGTCACGCCGGAGAGTTGATTACGGTCCGAGACGAACGCTTCGCGTAAAACGCGACGGGGTGGGGCGCGTAGCCCGTACGGCTTACCGAGTTTCACGCCGAGGTCGCGGGACACGCCGGTATAATCAACACATGGTCCAGCCAGCGACCGCCGAGCCGCCCGCCGCCGAGGAGCCCGCGTTGATCCCCTGGCGGATCAGCAGCGAGCGATACATCAAGATGATCGCCGACGGGGTCATCGGGCCCGGGGATAAGATCGAATTGGTCAACGGTATCATCGTTGAGATGTCGCCGGCCGACCCCGAGCACCACTACATCATCACCCGCTTGGTTCGGTCACTGCTTCCTCCCCCTGAGTCTGCCGAGCCCCTGATTCAGGGCACTGTGAGGATCAGCGAGGGTCAGGTTTTCGATCCGGATTACGTCCTGCTTCGGCCGGGGATTGATTTCAGAACCCGGCACCCCGGGCCCGAAGACCTGTTGCTCGTTGTTGAGTCCGCCAAGTCGTCGCTGGCCAAAGACCGCGGGCCGAAGCTGCGGGCTTACGCCGCGGCGGGCGTGCCGGATTACTGGATCGCGGACGTGCAGCGGGGCGTGCTGATCACGCACCGCGAGCCGCGGGGGGACTCGTACCGGATCGTCGAGGAGCGGCGGGGCGACGACCGGGTGTCGCCGCTGCGGCTGCCGCAACTCAGCTTGCGGGTCGGGGACCTGTTCGAATAACGCGGCTTACTTGCCGGCGAAGTCGATGATGCGGCTGATCTCGCTGCGCAGGTTCTTGCGTTCGACGACGCGGTCGACGAAGCCTTTTTCGAGCAGGAACTCGGCCCGCTGGAAGCCCTCGGGCAGCTCCTGGCGGACGGTGTTGGCGATGACGCGGGCGCCGGTGAAGCCGACGAGGGCCTTGGGCTCGGCGAGGATCAGGTCGCCGAGCATGGCGAAGCTCGCGGCGGTGCCGCCGGTGGTCGGGTCGGTGAGCAAGGAGATGTAGAGCCCGCCGGCGTCGTCGTGGCGGGCCAGCGCGGCGGAGGTCTTGATCATCTGCGAGACCGCGAGGGTGGCCTCCTGCATCCGCGCCCCGCCGCCCGCGCAGACGACGATGACCGGCCGGTCGAGGTCGGTGGCCAGCTCGATGGCGCGGGTGATCTTCTCGCCGACGACACTGCCCATCGACGCCATCATGAACGCGGGGTTCATCACGGCCAGCACGACGCCGCGGCCCTTGATGAACGCCTTGCCCGCCAGCAGGGCGTCGCGGTGGCCGGTCTGCTTCTGGGCCTCGGCGAACCGCTGCTTATAGGGCTTGCGGTCGGTGAAATTCAGCGAGTCTTTCGGGGACAGGTCCTGCCACATCGGCTCGAAGCTGCCGGGGTCGACGAGCTGGCGGACGCGCTCGTCGGCGTCGATGCGGTAGTGGTGGCCGCACTCGGGGCAGACGTGGAGATTGTCTTCGACCTGTTTGCGGTAGGTCATGGCCCCGCAGACCGGGCAGCGCAGCCACAGGCCGGCGGGGACGTTGGCTTTGGTGGTCGGCAGTTCGGGGGCGGTTTCGACCACGTCGCGCCAACGGCGGCGGCGTTCGGTGACGACCGGCGGGGGGGCGGTCGGCGCCCCGTTGGCGGGGGGGCGGGCGGCGGGGTTGCCGGGTCGTTCGGCCAAGTCGGGGCTCCGGGAGAGGCGTCCGCGGCCGCAGAACGTGGGCTCGGCCGGGGCGAGGTTTGATCGACAAGTATACCGGAGGCCGGGGGCGGGAGGAACCGTATGGGGCGTGATCCGGGCCTTCGCACTGCTCAGGCCCGGCTTGCAGTGGGCGTTAAATCAGTGAAAGTCGCCGATCGACGCCTCGCCGGTGTCGGGGTCGAGGGTGAGGGTGAGGCGGGTGTCGCCGGCGCGGAGGGTGACGGTGGCGGGGGTGGTCTGGTCGAGCTGACCGTAGACGCCGAAGCCCACGGCGTCGTCGCCGTTGAGGGACCAGGCGTCGAGGGTGACGAGGCCGAGGGCGGCGGCGCGGCCCGTGCCGAAGGCGACCCGGTAGGGCCGGCGGTCGAACGGGTTGGTGACGGGGGTGGCGGGGTCCGACGCGGCGGCGACGTGGTAGGCGTGGTCGTCGGCGTCGAACACGACGAGGCGGGGGTCGTCGGCGTGGGTGAGCGACCCGGCCCGGGCGGCGTCGAGGTCGGCGGCGAGCAGCGCCGCGGCGCGGCGGAGCTGCAGCGTGTCGTGGTCGCGGAACGTCGGCAGCACGAGGGCCGAGGCGATGCCCAGCACGGCGACGACGACCAGCAGCTCGGTCGTCGTGAAGGCGGGCCGCCCGGGGGCGGTCGGTGGGTGGGGGCGGCGGCGCGGCATCTGTCGGGTTGATCGGCGGTCGGGGCGGCGGGGTTTGGCGGCCGATAACCGACCGCCGCGGTTTCTGCGGCCGCCGGCCTGGCCTTACTGAAACAGCTCGGCGGGGTTTCCGATATCTCGGCATGGACCGCGCCCGACCGGATCCCAGGACCGCCCGCGGCCGCGCCGCGGGCTTCTCGCTGCCCGAGGCGTTGCTGGCCTCGGCGGTGCTGGCGTTCGCGGTCGCGGGGCTGACGCAGGCGGTCGTGTCGGGCCAGGCCCACACGCACCACGCGCTGCACGAGGCGCGGGCCCTCGCGCTCGCCGAAGCGATGATCGACGAGGTGCTCTCGAAGCCCTACGCCGACCCCGACGGGCACACCGTCCCGGGGGCCGACGCCGGCGAGGTCGGCCGCGACGACTTCGACGCGATGGACGACTACGACGGCTACGCCGAAGCGGCGGGTGGTCTCACCGACCCGGCCGGCGACGCGTACCCCGACGATTACGGGGGTTTCACGCGGTCGGTCGCGGCGGCGTATACGACGCGGGACGTAGCGGCCTTCGGCGGCAGCCGGGCCGGGCTGGCGGTGACCGTGACCGTGACCGACAGCGACACCGAGCGGCCGTGGCGGGTCAGCCGTTTCGTGGCGGAGCCCGCGTCGTGACGTGGCGTGCGACCCGCCGCCGCGGCCTCACGCTGGTCGAGCTGATGATGTCGCTCGCCGTGGTCGGGCTGATCGGCACCGCGATCGGCGGGATGCTCACGGCCGTCGCCCACGGCACCGACGACGACCAGAGCGCCCGCGCCCTGGTCGCCCGCCAGCTCACGGCCACGACGCGGCTGAGCGCTGCGCTGCGCGGCAGCCGGCGGGTCCTCGACGCCGGCGACGGCTGGCTGGTGCTGTGGACCCGCGACCTCGACGGCAACGACGCCCCGAGCCTGCTCGAGCTCCGCCTGATCGAGTTGGATGCCGGAGGCGCCACACTCGGGTCCTATGCCGCGTCCGCCGGCACCACCGACGTGGCCTACACGCTGAGCGACGACTTCGACGCGATCACCAACACCCTCCGCGGCACGGCCGACTTCCCCGAGACGCGGTGGGCCGGCGGGGTCGACGCGTTCACCCTGAGCTACGACACCGCCGACGCCACCGCCGCCCGGCTGGTGAGCTACCGCCTGCGGCTGACCTCCGGGGTCAACACGCACGAGGCGGTCGGCACGGCCCACCTGCGCAACGGCAACTGAGATGACGCAACCCCCCCGGAACCAACGACCGCCTCTCCCGCTCGCAGCGCGTGACGCGCGACGCCGCGGCGTGGCGATGGTCATGGTGATGATCGCGCTGACGGTCGGCACGGTCCTGGCGCTGACGTTCCTGTCGGGCCAGACGACGTCGACCGCGATCGCGCACAACGCGTCGCGGCGGGTCCAGGCCCGGGCCGTCGCGGAGGACGCGATGGCGGTCGTGCTCGCCCACCTGCAAGAGGACACCGACTGGCGGGACGGGCACACCCACGGCGTCTGGTCCGCGTCGCAGGGCTTCGGCGACGGCACGTTCCGCGTCGTGTTCGAGGACGAAGACGACGGCGACCTCGGCGACGACGCCTCGGAGCCGTTCCTCGCGATGGTCGAGGCGAGCTTTGACGGCGTGACCCACCGGCTGACCCACCGCGTCCAGCCCGCATCGGCTACGGCGAGCCGGCGGCTTTTGCTAGTCGTCGATTTCGACCCGCCCACGGCGATCGACCTGGAAAAGAAGGCGTTGTTCGAGTCGTGGGGCTACGAGGTCACGACGATCCTGGAGAGCCGCACGCAGGCGGAATTCGACGCGGCCTGCGCGGACATGGACGTGGCGTACGTCAGCGAAGAGGTCTCCGCGGGTGCCGTGTCCGACAAGCTGACGGACCAGTCCATCGGCGTGGTGACCGACGAGCAGTGGGTCGCCGACGACCTGCACGTCGCCAGCGCGATGTCGACGTACTCGGCCGACAGCATCGACATCGTGGACAACACCCACCCGGTGACCGCCGGCTTCGCGACCGGCACGCTGCAGATCATGTCGACGTCGCGTGACTTCGTGACCAAGACCGGCAGCATCGCGGCGGGGGCGGACGTTTTGGCGGAGCGGGTCTCGTCGTCGTCGGGTGTATTGCTGGCGGTGGACGCGGGCGGGACGCTTAACGATTCGTCCGCCGCGGCGGGGCGGCGGGTCGTGCTGCCGTACGGCTCGAAGGGCTTCACGCTCGGCGACCTGACCGACGAC
>JBCCOP010000132.1:0-6536 GCA_039025315.1 Planctomycetota bacterium
CCCCCGCCGCCCCTCGCGGGGGCGGGGTTGCGGGGGGGGGCGGGGGGGGGCCCCCCGTGCCTCCACACCCCCCGTCGCGGGGGCCCCCCCCCCCCCGCTACTCGCCCCGCACCGCGTCCTCCGCCAGCCGCCGGAAGTACGCCGCCGCCGTCTCGCGGAACCGCGCCGGCACGCCCGGCCCGACCCCGACCGCGTCGAGCACCCCGCCCGACCTGCCGGGGTCGATCCGCTCGGCCGGGCCAAGATCGCCCGCCGCGTCGCCCATACCCGCAGCCCCGCCCCGGCCCGGCCCGCGCCACGGCGAGTCCGGCCCGGACCCGCCGCCGGCCAGGCCCCGGCCCGCTGCGCCCGGCCCGATCATCGACATGCTGCTCCGCCCTCCACCGGCGCTGAAGCCCGACCCGCCCGAGCCGCTACGCCCCATCCCGAGTGCGCCCGCCGCCCGCCGCGCCGCGGCCATCTGCTGCATCGCGCTCTGCAGCCCCGCCTTCGACAGGCCGAAGCAGCCGTCCAGCTCGTCCGACGCCAGGCCGGCCATCGCCGCCCCCGGCTCGGACAGCAGCGACTCGAGCTTGTCCGCCGCCACCGACGCCGAGGCGTGCGCCGTCGCCGCCAGCCCCGCCCCCGCCGCGACCGACGCGGCCGTAAGGTCTTCGTCCACGTGTAACGCATCCAGCGCGTCGCATAACGCCACCGCGCCGCCCGACATCCGCGGCAGCAGCGGCCCGGCCAGCTCGGCGGTCTCGCGCAGCATCAACGCCGCGTCCTCCAGCTCGTCGCGCAGCTCCGCTTCCCGCACGCCGTACGCCGCGAGCTGCTGCCGATCCGCGGGGCCGAGCGTTAGTGGGCTGAGGTGTTGCATCGCCGCGAGCTTCTGCTGCAGCTGCCGCTGCTCGACGATCACCGCCCGGACCCGCTCGCCGTGAAACACCAGCTCGTCCGCCAGTTCCAGCCGGATCAGGTCCTCGGCCATGAGCTCGTACGCCTCCTGCGACGCCGCGTCGAACGGCGCGCCCGCCTCGGCAAACTCCTGCGTTTGCTCCCGGAATTCCTCCAACTGCACGGGGGTGATCCCCGGCAGGCCGGGCAGCAGGCCGGGCGGCGGCGCTACGCCGGGTTGACTCGGCGTACCCGATGCTTCCTTCGACTCGCCGTCTTGACCCAGTGCCGCGGCCGCCTCCCGCGCCGCCTCGGCCCGCGCCGCCTCACGCTCCAGCTGCTCGGCCAACTCCGCCAGCCGCTGCTGGTACGGCTCCTCGAACTCGTACAGCGGGTCCTGCTCCGCCCGTTGCCGCAACGCCTCGGCCAACGCCGCCGACCGCTCCGCGAACGCCTCGAGCTGCCGGTCCAGGTCCGCCAGCGCGTCTTGCTGCCCGGGCGTTAGCGGCGCATCGGCTTCGAGCTGTTCTTGCAGCGCTTCCATCGCCTCGGCCGCCGCGGCCCGCGCCTCGGCCAGCGCGTCGAGCTCTTCGCGCAGCGCCTCGGCCTCGGCCGCGAGCTGGTCGATGCCGACCTGCGTCCGCAGCATGTCTTCCCACTGCGCGGCGGAGATGATTTGGATCGTGTGGACCGCCGACTCGGCCGACTGTCCGACGTCGCCCGGCGGGCCGCCGAGCGCCGCGGGCCGTGCGTCGCGGGCCACCGCGAAGTAGCGGACCACGTCCCCCACGACCGCGCCCATCGCCGCCGGGTCGAGGTCGACGCCCGTGTCGAGCCGGGCCGGGCGCTGTGCTTCGCCGTCATGTAGGACTACCGTCTCGCCGGCCGAATCGTTGACGCTCGCCCGCAGCACCACCGACGCGACGCCGACGTCGTCCGACGCCCGCACCGCGACCGGTACGGGGTAGCCCTCGACCGCGAACGCCACGGGTTGGGGTTGCGTGATATCGACCCGCGGCGGCGCGTCGTCGCGCAGCGTGACCGCGACCTCCGCGGCGTCGGGCGACGCGTGGCCGTCCAAGCCTTCGAGGGTCAGCCGGTACGTCCCCGATGCCCGCGGCACGAACGACGCCGCCACGGTCCGCGGGTCACCCGCGACCGGCTCGCCGGGGTGCTCGGCCTGCGGACCCGTCAACCCGGCCCCGGCCAGCGGCACGTTGCTCCGGGCGGTCAGCGTCACGGCCGTGCCCCGCAAGACCTCGATCTCGTTGAACCCCGCGTCATCAGTCAACCCCGGAACCCCCGGAACCGCCAGCCGCCGCGTCGTCGCGTCCCGGCGGGCGTAGTCCGGCGGCGTCAGCGTCGCGTGCAGCGCGGCGAACCGCGGCGCGGGGTCCGGCGTCAGCGTGAACGTCCGCGACCGCCCGCCCTCGGTCCGGACGTAGAACGACCGGGGCGTGTCAAGCCGGGCCAGCCGAGCGGTGAAACGACGCGGCCCTTCCTCGGCCGCCGCCGCCTGATCCAGAAACACCGGGCCGGACTCACGCACCATCGCGGCCGCCGTGGCGGCACCGACTTCCACCAGGTCCGCCGCCTCGGCCGCCCGCAGCGCCCGGTTTGGGCCCGTGATCTGTACCGTCACCGTCACCGCCGCCCCGACCGGCACCTCGGCCGGGTCGTGGGTGATCTCGAACCGAAGCGGCGTGTAAGGCGGCAAACCCGTCAGCGGCGACAGCAGCCGCGGCCCCACCGCCCCGACCACCGGCCACGTCCCGGGCCACGCCGCCAACACCAGCAGCAGCCCCGCCGCCGCCGCGGCCCGCTTCGCCGACCGCTTCACCGCCGCCCGGTCCACCAACGCCCCCGGTGCGATCGCCTCCGCTGCCGCTTCGCCTTCGCGCACGGCCAACCCCCGCAGCGCCGCGCTGCCGTTCGTTGCCGCGTCCGCCTCACCCCCCTCCGCGAACTGCAACGCGTTGACCAGCCGGCTCGGCCCCGCCAGCCCCCGCCGCTCCAATGCGACCGCCGCGACCCGCACGTCACCCGCCTCTTTCCCCGCCGGGCCCAGCACGCGCCACGCCCACCCGCCGAGCGCCGCCAACAACACGGCATCCACCGCCAGTAACCCCCACGCCGGCAACCCCGCCGCCGCGTCGAGCGCGACCGCCGCCACCGCCAACAACACCACCGCCGCGAAGCCGCCCAGCAGCCCCGCCACCCGACGGCCCGCCGACCGTCGACGCACCACCCGCTGCAGCGTCGGCCAGAGCGTCGAATCAACGATACCTCGGCCGGTCTGGGGGGCACCGTGCGGCAAATTTCCGGGGGCCAACCCATCGAACGCTCGGCTCATCACCACCGCCCGCCTTTCTTCCGCAGCAGCCACTCGGCCCCGAACCCACCCAACAAGAGCACCAACCAACCCCAACGGTCCCACACGTACCTCGGCACCGGCGGCACCACCCGCGCCGCCCGCTCGGCCGCGAGCAACTGCCCCAACGCCCCCGGCTCCCGCGGGTCCAGCACCCGCCCCCCCGAGCCCTCGGCCAGCCGACGCATCAGCCCCGGGTCTGCCGCCGTCCGCCGCCGCTCCGCGTTCCCATCGTATACCGCAAACTTCCCCCCCCCGGAAGTTTCAACGACACTTTCCGGAGTTTCATCCAACCCTCGCAGCCGCACCGTGTGCACCCCCGTCGCCGTCGGCACATACGCCCCGACCCGCCGCGTCGCCGCCCCCGCCCGCCGCTCCAGCGACAGCCCCGTCACCGACCCGTCCGGCCCGACCACTTCGGCCGACAGCTCCGCGTCCTCCGCCGCGCCCCGCTGCACCACCGTCACCGTCAGCACCCCCCCCAGTTCCACGCTCCGCCCGCTCAGCCGCAGCGACACGTCCGCCCCCGCGTCCGCCTCGGCCCCCATGACCAACCACCGCACCAGCGACGACCAGAACGCGTCGTACACCCCCGCCAAGTCCTCGTCCGCCCCCGTCGCCAGGCTCCACCGCCACAACCCCTGCCCCGTCACCGCCACCACCCGCCCCCGCCCGTACCCCATCTCCACCACACCCCCACCGGAAGTTTCAACCCCGTCTTCGTTACCCTCCACGCCGACGCTGAGCCCCCCCCGGGGGGCGAAGCGTCTGGTACCCCCTGCCGTCAATCCCGCCAGCACCCGCGTCCCCGGCTTCAGGCTTTCGATCGCCGCGGCCTCATCCAGCGTCGGCAACGAAGCCAACCCCGGCGCACCGTCGGTCGCCCGCATCAGCCGCGCAAACGCCGGGTGTGTCTGCCCATACTCCGTCGGAACGAGAACCCCGCCCGCGCCTTGACCGTCACTTGACGACCACACCACCGGCTCCATCACCGACCACGCCCGCCCCAGCGCCCCGCCCCCCGGCCGCCCCGGGTCGTACGCCCGCCCCCGCGCCATCACCACCCGCCCCCCGCCCTCCGAGACGTACCGCACCAGGGCGTCCGCCGACGCCACGCTCAGCACGTGCTCCATCCCCCGCCCCAGCACCACCACGTCGTACGCCGACCAGTCCGCCAGCGTCTCGGGCACCCCCGACGCCGACGCTGAGCCCCCTTCCGGGGGCGAAGCGTCTGGTCCCGCTTCTTCCGTCCGCGTCACGATCCGCTCCCGACGCTCCGGCGTCACCTGCGTGATCTGCTTCAGCGCGACCCGCTCGTCCCGCCGCAGCGCCTGGCTCAAAAACTTCGTGTCCCAGTACGGCCGACCCTCCAGCACCAGCACCCGCATCCGCCGCGCGGTCACTTCCAGAAATACCGTGGCCGCGTTGTTGTTCGCCTCGGGCTCGTCCGGCAGCGCATCCACTGAGACCTCGTAGACGTACAGCCCCGGCTCGTCGTGTTGCACCGGCAGCTCGACGCTCAGCGAGGCGTTGCCACCCGCCGCGTGGTCTGCGGCCGGCAGCGACACCCGCCGCGCCGTCTCCCGCCCGTCGTGACGCACCCGCAGCGTCGTGCCCCGTCCCGCGGCGTTCACCGCGTCGAGCCGCACGTCGAGCTGCCCCGGTTCCCCCGCCATCAGGTACGGCTGCCGTGGCCGGGCCTCCAGCGCGAGGTCTGTCGCCCGCGTCGCCCCGCCCAGCGTCACCGTATGCACCTTCACCCCCGCCGCCGCCGCCCGCCGCGCCGTCGCCGCCGCGTCGCCGCCGGCCGAGTGCCGCCCGTCGCTGAGCACCACCACGTGCCCACCCCCGCCCGAGAGGTTCACCGCCTCCGCCACCCCGCCGAGGACGTCGGATGTGCGGTGGTCCGCCTCGTCTTCGCCCGGCAGCGCCGCGCTGAGCCGCGGCCCGAAGCTGTAGAGCCGTACGTCGTGCTCCCGCCGCAGTGCCGCGAGCCGGGCGTCGTCGAGCCACGCCGAGCGGGCGTAGCCGTAACGCGACACGGCCGGGCCTGTTTCCGGGGGCGGGACGTCCGCCGTCTGCATCGACGCCGACGCATCGACCAAAATCGTCAACGGCGTCGGCGTCGGGGCCTCACCCGACTCGGGCATCACGCTCGGCCCCATCAGCAACAACCCGACCCCCAACACCCCCGCCAGCCGCAGCGGCAACGCCAACCGCGTCCACGCCCCGACCTCGCCGTCCCGTCCCCGCCGCCACGCCCAACCCGCCAACCCGACCGCCCCGGCCGTCAGCAGCCCCACCCACAGCGGATCGACCACCGGCCGAAACAACAGCCCCGCCAACAGACTCGGCGTCCAACCCGTCCCCGTCACTTCCGCCACCTCCCCAGCAGCCCCATCTCGACGCACAGCAGCCCCATCGCCAGCAGCAACGCGACCCCCCACAACGGCCGGCCGTCCCCCACGCCACCCGGCGACGCCACCGACGCGCCGCCCACCGCCACCGATATCCCGGCCTGCGCCGAAAGCTCCGCCGCCAACACCTTGGGGTCGATCTTCCGGGGGTCGCTCTCCCGCGGGTCGAGGTTCACCGCCGCGGCGCCCAGCTCGGCCGGGCCCTGTGTCCACACGTAGAAGCCCTGCCGCTCCGCCGCCGGCAGGTCCAGCCGGGCGTCGTCGCCGCCGAGGCTCACCACGCCGTCCAGCGCCGTCCCGCCGCCCGGCGTCCGCACCACCGCCGGCCCGCCCGACGGGTCCGGCGACGCGTCCGCCGGGATCGTCAACCCCCGCCCCGCGTAAGTCGGCGTCTCGCCCGGCCTGCTCCGCGATAACTGACCCGCCAACCCGTTCAACAACGCTACAAACACGCCTTCTTTCCCCAGCCCGCCCGTCTCGGCCGATGGCGAAAACGCCGCCGCCACCACCCGCCCCCCGCCCACCGCCCGCTCCGCCAACGCCGGCGACCCCCCGCGGAACCGCATCAACACCGCCGTGTCGCCTGTCACCTCATCCACCCGCCACGCCCGCCGCAGCCGCACCCCCCGCAGCGCCTCCCGCGCCGCCCCGTCCAGGTCCGCCAACAACCCCGCCTCCGTATCGATCCCGTTCACCCGCGCCGACGCCATCCGCGGCCCCCCCGCCCAACGCAGCACCCCCCGTCCCCGCGACTGCGCCGCTGAGCCCCCTGCCGGGGGCGATGCGTCTGGTACCCGCGTCTCCCGCAGCGGCGCTCCCCCCGCGAACACCAACACCGCCCCCCCCGCTGCGGCGTTACGCCGAGGCGG
>JBCCOP010000133.1:0-6467 GCA_039025315.1 Planctomycetota bacterium
CCAGCGAGTGGTCGCCGCCCATCAGCATCGGGAAGCAGCCGCTTCCGTAGACGTGGCTGACGGCCCGGCTGACCTGGTCGAAAGATTTTTCGATATTGCCGATGGTGAAGACGTCGCCGAGGTCGCAGATCTTGACTTTCTCGACGAGGTCGACGCCGAGCTCGTAGAAGTAGCTGGTGTAGAGGGCGGAGATGCGGCGCATGGCCTGGGGCCCGAAACGGGTGCCCGAGCGGTAGGTCGTGCCGATGTCGAAGGGGATGCCGAGGAAGGCGACGTCGTAGTTGCCGACCTGGCGGACGTTTTCCAGGTACTTGGTCTTCATGACCGTGTTGATGCCGGCGTAGTGGGGCAGCTCACTGCGGGAGAAGGTGCTGATGTGCGGGTCGCCGATCGAGTCGGCCCCGGGCAGGCCGAGCTCGACGCCGTCGGCGATGTTCTGCATCGTCTGGGTCTCGGCCAGCGTTTCCTCTTTGAGCGCCGCGAGGTAGCCCTTCATCTGCTGGGGGTCGAGCGGTTCGCGGGCGGGGGGATCGGTCATGCGGTTCTTCTCTCCGGGCGAAGCGTGAAGCGGGCGGGGCGGGCATGTTACGACGCCAGCGCGGGGGCCGCGGCGGCCGGCCGGGGCAGCGAACCGAGGTACTGCTCGGTCATCCGCCGGCCCATCTCGGTGATGGCGAACAGCCGGGGGTTGAACAGCCAGGTGTGCGTGACGCCCATCAGGATGTTGTAGGCGGCCAGGGCGTGAAACCCGATATCGGTCTTCCGGATTAGCTCGCGTCGCTTGACCGCGCGGTCCAGCAGCTCGGCCACCCCGTCGATCATCGCCTGCGTCAGCGAGTACTCCGACTTGAGGTAGTCGCTCAGTTCTTCGGTCAGCTCGGTCTTATTGAGCAGGATCTCGAACGACGCGCGGTGGCGGGGGTCGGCCTCGAGCAGGTCGAACCACTCGGTCATGAATCGGCGGAGCACGTCCAGCGGCGGGCCGTCGTCGTCCAGGGCCTTGCGCATGATGTCGTACAGCGGCGTCTGGCTGAGCCGCATGAGCTGGGTATAGAGGTCGAGCTTGTTCTTGAAGTGGCCGTAGATCGCGCCGCGGGTCATGCCCAGCTCGTTGGCGATCATCTCGAGGCTGGTGTGGCCGTAGCCCCGCCTGGAAAACAGCGACAGGGCCGCGTCGATGACGCGGAGACGGGTGCGTTCGGCTTCTTCGCGGTTGCTGAGTCCCATGGGTTTGACCAACGGTCGTGACCGGTCAGAACACGTCGTCGCCGACCAGCGTCATCCGCGGCACGTGGAACGGCTTTTCCGCGGCGAGCTTCTGCGGCGGGTGGATCAGCGTTTCGAGCCGTTGCTGCACCGCGAGGAAGGTCGGGTCCAGGAACTGGTCGGGGTGGCGCGGCCGGGGCACGGGGTTGTCGATGATCTCGGCGACGTGGCCGGGGTTGCGGCCCAGGACGATGATGCGGTCGGCGAGGTAGGTCGCTTCCTGCAGGTCGTGGGTGACGAAGAAGACGGTGGCGTCGATGTTCTGCCAGATCTTCAGCAGGTGGCTCTGCATGGTCGCGCGGGTCTGGGCGTCCAGCGCGCCGAACGGCTCGTCCATCAGCAGGATGCGGGGCTTGTTGGCCAGGGCGCGGGCGATGGCGACGCGCTGCTTCATCCCGCCGGAGAGCTGGCCGGGGTAGTGGTGGGCGAAGTCGGTGAGGCCGACCATGTCGATCCACTGGCACGCCTCACGCTGGGCGAGGTTGGGCCCCACGCCGCGGGCCAGCGGGCCGAACATGACGTTCTTCTGCACGGTGAGCCAGGGGAACAGTGTGTACGACTGGAACACCATGCCGCGGTCGGGACCGGGGCCGCGGACGGGTTGGCCGTCGAGCAGGACTCGGCCGCGGCTGGGGAAGTCCAGGCCGGCAATAATGCGGTTGAGCGTGGACTTGCCGCAGCCCGACGGGCCGATGACGCAGATAAATTCCCGTCGGCGGATCTCGAAGTTGATGTCGTCCAACGCGTCGATCGCCCGGCCCTGAGCGCTGACAAAAGTCCGGCCCAGACCCTCGACACTCAACACGACAGGCCGCTGCCGGATCCGCGCGAAACGGCCCCGCACGCCGGGCGACATCTCGCGGTAGTCGGGCAGCTCAGACAGCGGTCGCATCGGCGGGGCTCCGTGAGAGTTCGCGTCGGGCCGGCGGAGGCGGGGCGGGGCGGTCGGCAGCGAGGGGGGCCCATCCGGTGACGCGGCCCCAAGCGGTAGAGATCGCCTGGGTGAGGTTCAGCGGCCCGCCGTACGCCCAGGGGAAAAGCACCCGCCGGGCCAACACCAGGAGCTGATCGACGGTAAAGCCGATGATCCCGATCATGACCATGGCGGCGAAGACGTTGTCGAAGTTGCGGTACCGCCCCTGCTGCTGCATGTAGCCGGAGATCCCGCTCTTGGTGCCGGTGAGTTCGGCGATGATGAGGATCGTCCACGACAGGGCGAGGACGATCCGCAGGTCGTTCCAGACGTTGGGCAGCACGCCGGGCACGATCACCCGCATCACGAGCCGGGGGCGGGACGCGCCGAGCGTCTGGGCGGCTTCGAGCAGGGCGGGTTCCATCAACCGGGTGGTCTTGGCGACCATGAGGACGAGCGGCAGGACCGCGGCGATGAAGACCATCGCGATCTTAGGCCCGCCGGCGATCCCGAAGACCGCGATAAGCAGCGCTCCGAACGCCGGCGGCGGGATGTAGCTCACGAAGTTCACCACCGGCTCGGTGAGCTTGGCGAAGAACGGAAACGCCCCGCAGATCAGGCCGAGCGGCAGCCCGATGAGGCAGGCGAGGCCGAATCCCTGCGCGATGGTGACGACGCTCTCGCCGAGGCGTTCGTGGAGCCAGGGCTCGCCCTCGCGGCGCGGCGGAGTGACAAACGCGTCGTAGAACGCAAGACCGACCTCGTGCGGCGGCGGCAGGAACACGGGGTTCTCCGGCCGGCCCTGCGGCACGAGGCTCAGCAGGTAGCGGTCCCCGGGCAGGGCCAACCTCCCCGCGTCGTCGGCCTGAAGCTCCGCGAGGACGCCGGCGTTGTATTCCACGACGGCGACGTTCTCGGCCGAGAGCCGCGCCATTGTCGGCTCGAGCTCGCCGGCAAGGTAGGCCGTCATCGCGGTGTAGATCGCCTGCTCATCCAACGCGGCCCGCGCGTCGAGCCAACCGTTCGCTTCGGCGTACGGCCCGAACTGCTTGACGACCGCTTTGTTGGCCCGCTTGACCCGACTCGACCGCTCGTCGAGGGGTTCGCCGGCCGCGAGCCGCTGCCGGATCGCGGCGTTGCCCGCGAGGGCTTCTTCTCGTTCGCGGCGGAAGTCGGCCTTCTCCGGACGGTCCCCGATCCGGTAGATCGAGCCGCCCGATACCTGTACGTTGACCAGCGGGTGCCAGATGAACGGCACGTAGCTGACCAAGCACCAGATCGCCATCGGCAGGACGAAGGACGCGACGATCAGCGGCGTCGAGCGCTTCGCCGACAGACCACCGGTGACCGTAAACCAGGACGAACCCGCCATAAATCACACCCAACCGCCGGAGGCTTTTGGCCGGTTCGTCACTTTTTCGCGTCGGCGTAGTCTTCGGTCAGTGAGGGATCGAGGTAGGCGTCGGTGTCCTGCGGCTTCTCGTAGACCGCGTTGGCGACATTGAACTCGTCGGCGATGACCGAAGAGCCGTAGACCGAGCCGAAGCCCTCGGCCTCTTCCCAGACCGCGAGCGCCTCGTCGAGCGTCAGGATGTAGGTGCCGCCGAAGAACGGGCGGTACTCCTCGGGGGTGATCTCGACGCGGGCCGAGAGGATCTCGAGCGCCTCGTCCATGTTGGACTCGTCCTTGAGGTAATCGACGATGCGGTACCACACACCGACGACCTTCATCCAGTCGTCGCGCCGGGTCTTGAGGGTTTCGGGGCTGACGTACAGCAGGTCGTAGATGATGCCCGGGGCGTCGGCGGAGGTGAAGATCTCGCTCGAGCCGGCGACCTCGGCGAGGGCCTGGCCCGAGTTGGGCTGCCACGCCCCGATGGCGGCGACCTCGCCCGACGCCAGGGTCTGCGCGGCGTCGTTGGTCGACATGTTGACCAGCTCGACGTCGGCCTCGGTCATGCCGGCCGACTCGAGGCCCTTGAGCAGGAGCAGGTGGCAGACGAAGCCGACCTCGACGCCGACTTTTTTGCCCTTCAGGTCCGCGATCGACTCGATGCCCGGTGCCCCGACGATCTTGTCGTTGCCGTTGGAAAAGTCGTTGATGATGATGCCGACCGACGGCTTGCCGGTGGCCCCGGTGACCAGGGCATCGCCGTTGGTCATGGTCACCGCGTCGACCTGTCCGCCGGCGTAGGCGTCCATCGAAGCGACGTAGTCCATCCAGACGAACTCGACATCGACACCGGCCTCCTCGAACCAGCCCTTCTGGATGCCGATCTCCCACGCGACCCAGCCGGGCCAGTCGGAGTAGGCGATCTTCAGGGGCTTGGCCTGGGCGGTAGCACCCGTGAGCAGGGGGGACGCCGCCAAGGCGAAAGCCAATGCGAAACAACCGGTCAAGGTGCGGAGCAAATTCATGACGAGGGTCTCTCTTAAAAGTCTCTGGGGTTAACGAAGGCTTGGTCTCCACCATCCGCGAATGGGCTAGGTGTCCGAAGGCAAACGCAGTGCCAAGCCCCGCCACGTGCCGTGGCGCCGGGCACGGCTTACGGGCCCGCGTAATAAACGCGCGTGTGTATCTATTTCGCGTCGGTTTGCCTAACCGATGCGCGACTGAATCTAAAACCGAAAGCGGCCCCCGACGTGGCACAGCCTTTGCCAGATCTGAGAATGTGCTCGCTCCCGAAAACGCCAGTGTGCCCTACGCCGAAGAAGACTTCGCCCCGCCGCTGCGCTGGGACCGGATGAGCTGGCCCCAACTCGAGGACCGGCGGGAGGCCGGTCCAAGGCTCGTGGTCCTTCCCGTCGGCGCGACCGAACAGCACGGGCCCGGGCTGCCCACCGGGACCGACAACACGATCGTCACCGCGCTGACGCACTACGCCTCGGGCGTGGCCGGCGTGCCGGTGCTGCCGACGTTGAGCTTCGGCGTCTCGGTCGGACACACCCACCGCTGGCCGGGTACGGTCTCGCTCATGCACGAGACCCTGGCGCTCGCGGTGCGAGAACTGGTGGCTTGGCTGCTGGCCGACGGGTGGGACCGCGTGCTCCTGGTCAACTCCCACTTCGGCAACGACGCCACGCTCCGCACCGCCGTCGATCGGCTCCGCACCGACCACCTCGGCAAGCTCCAGATCGGGTTGATCAACACGTACCGCGTCAGCCCCGCGGTCTGGGCGTACTTCATCGGCGACGCGGACGACCTGCACGCCAACCGGGCCGAGACCGACCTGATGCTCTACCTCGACCCCGACGCCTGCCACCGCGACACGCTGCGGAGCGGTGCGGCGGACGACGACGACCGCACCGCCGGCAAGGTGTTCTCCTATCCCGTCGCGCTCACGAGCACCAACGGCGTGACCGGCAAGCCCTCGCTGGCCAACGCCGCACGCGGCCGGGAGTTGTTCTTGGAGATGGGCAACGCCCTGGCCGACCTGCTCGAATACGCGAAAACCGAAACCCCGCCGCTCACACCCCGAACGTCCCCCTCCGCATGACCGCAGCCACCTCCCACTCGGCTGACTTGTGTCACACCAAGCTCACCGTGCCCCCGGGCTTTGCGCCCGACTCCGAGCGGATGGCCGAGCTGCGTCGGCGGTTCGAGGCCGCGGGGGTCAAGCACTGCTTCGCCGTTTACACCGACATCTACGGCGCCCCCAAGTCCAAGGCCACGCCGCTGTCGGCCTTCGAAAAGATGTGCGCGGGGGCCGAGCTCTATACCGTCGGCGCGGTCGAGGGGCTGGGCTTGGCCGGGCCGCACGAAGACGAGTGCGCCGCGGTCCCCGACCTCGACACCGGGCTCGTCCTGCCCTGGGACACTAGAAAGGCCTGGTTCCACGCCGACCTGTACCACCACGGTGCACCCTACCCGCACGACCCCCGCCGCCTGCTCCGCGACGCGCTGGCCCGGGCTGCCGACCTCGGCCTGACCCTGAACCTCGGCATCGAGCCTGAGTTCTACCTCTACCGGATCGACCCCGATACTGGCCGGCCCCGGCCGACGACGCCGACCGCCTACCGCGGCCCCAACGCCTGCTACGACCTGCAGCTCACCGCCGAGTCGCTGCCGTTTCTCGAACCCATGACCGAACACCTCGAGCGGCTCGGCTGGGGCCTGTACAGCTTCGACCAGGAGTGCGGCCGCGGGCAGCACGAGTTCGATTTCGGCTACGCCGACGCGCTCACGACCGCCGACCGGCTCATCCAGTTCCGCCAGCTGGCCAAGCACGTCGCCGGGCAACTCGGCGCGGTGGCCACCTTCATGCCCAAGCCGTTCGCCCACGACTTC
>JBCCOP010000134.1:0-6465 GCA_039025315.1 Planctomycetota bacterium
GCCGCCGACGAGCAGGCCGTAGAACCCGCGGGCGGACCAGTGGAAGGTCTTGCCGCCGTCGGTGCTGCGGGTGGGCCAGTCGCCGCCGGTGGCGAGGACGACGTCGGGGTCGGTGGGGTGCCAGGCGAAGACGCCCTGGCGTTCGTTGCGCGGGAGGAACACCTTGTCGTCGACGTGTTGGGTGGCCGCCCAGGTCGCGCCGGCGTCGTGGCTGACGTGCCAGGTCCAGTCCCAGCCGTCGTCGTCCTGCCGCCAGAGCAGCAGCCGGTCGGGGTCGGCGGGGCTGACCTCGACACCGCGGAGGGTGTAGCCACTCTTACCCAGCGTCTCGGACGCCGCGAGGGTCTCGAACGTCAGGCCGCCGTCGCTCGAGCGGTAGACGTGTTGGGCGTCGGTGAGCCAGACCTCGCCGGGGCGGGCGAGGCTCACGTCGAGGCCGGTGAAATCGCCGGCCTTGGTTTTTGTCCAGGTCGCGGCGCGGTCTTCGGTGACGTAGAGCCCGCCCTCGCCGGTGGTCAGCAGCCGGCCGGCGGTGTGCGGGTCGTCGCGGAGCACGCCGCCGGCGACGTGGGCCGTGTCGGGCAGACGCGACCAGTTCCGCCCGCCGTCGGGCGAGCGGTACAGCGACGGGTCGGGCTCGACGCTGCCCCAGATGGGCTTGTCTTTCGCCAGCCGGGACCAGTACACGTCACGGGTCAGCCCGGCCGCGTCGTCGCGGGTCGCGCGGTCGAACGTGAGCTGCTCGCGGATGTCGTGGATGCCCGACATCTCGATCGGCAGCACGTGTTCCCACGACGCGGCGCGGTCCTCGCTGATGTACAGCCCGTTCTTGCCCGTCGGCACGGAGTTGATGCCCAGCACGACCACGCGGTCGGGGAAGTGCGGGTCGATCGCGATTGCGCCGGCCCCGCGGGGGGTGTAGCCGATGTTGCTCGGCTCCCACGTCTGCCCGCCGTCGAGGCTGCGGAGCTGGCCGGCCACGTCGATGCCGTAGATCGCGAACGTGCCGTCGACCGCGTCGATCCCGATCGACCGGACCCACTGTCCGCCCTCGCCGCCGTACGGCTCGCCCGCCGCGCGGATGTCTTCGCCGATCAGCGGAATCGGCATCCAACCGGCGGGGTCGGCGTGGGGGTGGGTGGTGGCGGGGAGTTCTTCAGCCTGCCCCGCGGACACCGCCAGCACCGACAGCGCAGGCAGCAGGCAGGCGCGAGCGCGGGCGTAAAAATCCTTACGGTCAGTGGCGCGGGGCATGACGTAGTTCCAAAAACAGGGGGAGGTTTTCGAAGACAGGAATGGACGTCGCGGGTCGGCGATTCAGGGCGATTCCACTCGGGTGTTGCGGGCGGTCAGGGTGCCCTGTCGCCAGCCTTCGACGTGGCCGTCGACGTGCAGCACGTTCAGCACGTCGTTGTCTGCATGACGGAAGCGGGGGAAGAAGCGGTTGGCCGCCGTGTCGGTGTTATCACCCGTGACGATCGGGTCGTCCCAGTTTTCCCAGGAACGATGGACCAGGGCGTGCCAGTAGAACATCCGGTTGTCGTCGATCGACTTGGCAACGGGTTCGGAGCCGAAGCCGACATCCGGGTTCTGCGTGCCATCGAAGACCAGCATGAGCTGGGTCGGCTGGAGGACCCGTTCCGAACGGTACCGCTGGAGGTTGCTGCCCGGGCGGGCGCCATCGGACATGTTGATGTCGGGCATCAACCGGGGGTGGGTCATGTAGTGGTTGGATTGCGTGCCGCTTCCGGCGTCGGCGGAGGGGCATTGCAGAACCTTTTCGCGCTGCTGGGCCGTGTCGCCGCCGCCCATGTAGTTGTCCGGCAAAGCGAAGGTCCAATCGTAATAAGGAGTGGTAGTGAAGCCGTCGCGTTCGATACCGGCAGGCATCACGCCGTAGTCCGTTTCGTAGGCGGCGATGGCGATGCCGATCTGCCGCAGGTTCGAGCTGCAGGCGACATCACGGGCGGTGTTGCGCGCGTTCTGCAGAGCCGGCAGCAGCAGCGCGATCAGCAGGGCGATGATCGAGATCACGACCAGCAGCTCGATCAAGGTGAAGCCGGCCGCACGGATTGGTGAGGGGTGGTGACGGGGCATGGCAGCGATTCCGTGAGGGAGAGAAACGATCCGGGGAGATGAGACGGCGTGACATGCTGGCCGCGTCGGGCCCGGGTTATGACGGCTCTTCGTTTTCCGTGATATCGGCGGTCAAGGTGAAGGAGTCGAGCTCGGCGTAGCCGGTGTGTTGGCCGAAGACGCCGAAGGCGGTCAACGGGCCGTCGGGCAGGGCGGTCATGGTCGCTTCGGCGTCGGGCTTGAGATTCGCGACGTTGAGGAACCGCCACGAGGCGTTGCGGACGACGAGCTCGCGGCTGCCGAAGCCGACGAAGTTCTCGTCGCTGACGATCCAGGCGGTGCCGATCTTGAGCGCGACACGGAAGCCGCCGGCCTCGTCCTGGTTGTTCTGGAACCAGCCGATGCGGGTGAGGTCCGCCGCGGTGTCGAGGGTGAACTCTTCGGTGAGGTACAGCGTGGGGTTGGGCCAGAAGTCGCCGCCGTTCCAGTTGACGAGCATGCCGGTGGCGACCGGCGCGTCGTCGTCGGCGTTGGCCGCGACGGGCGGGACGTCGGCGGGTTGGCTGGCCTTGTCGCGCAGCAACTCGACGTACCCCCCGGCGCCGCGGTGGACCCGGCCGTCCGATTTGGAGTAGACCCAGGCCTTCCAGCCCGCGTCACTGAGCTTGACGGCCTCGCCCTCGGCGACGGGGAACGTCTCGCGGTACACGACTTGCTCGGCCGCCGCCGATAATCCGGGGACGAGCGTGGCCATAACGGCGATGGCAAGCCATTTGGTAGTGTTAGTCCGGTGCTGAGAGGGTCCGGTGGGGTGTTGAGCCATCAGATTCGTCCTTTTTATTGGGCAAAATGACAGATCGACTAAATCCGGTTTCGGCGTGACAATGTCGGCGAGATCGGGTGAATTACGTCAACATCGGCGCCGCGATAAGACGAGTCCAAGGCCTGCGGCGGCGAGGGCCAGGGACCCCGGCTCAGGAATGACCACGGCGATGTTGTCGACGCCTAGCTCGATGGTGTTGAAGCCTGTGTTGACCCGAACCCCGAACTCGTCGCCACCCGGTAAGTCGCCCGAGGCGACGACCGCGGACAGGGTCTGGGTGTTTTGCCCGCCGATGTCGGTCAACGTCGCGGTGAGTTCGACGTCGCCGTTACCTAGGGACGTGCCGCTAAGCAAAACATTGTAGTCTGGCGATCCGTCGGTCAGATCGAAAGTGGTGCTGCCGTCCAGCTCGACACCGTTGTTGGCGAGGATGAAGCGGTAGCTGCCACCGGTGGTGGCGGTCTCAGCGACGTAGGCGTAGAAGCCGCTCGTGGTCAGGTTCAGCTCGGGGTCCACGGCATCGGGGGCGTAAGCCACCACGCCACTGAACGTACCGGTGTAGTTGTAATTGCCGTCGAACGAGCCTTCGTTTAGTACGTTGAAATCGGCCGAGACCGAGAAGGTGTCCAGCGTCGGAACGGGGCTGTATTCGACAAGGATCGCGGCGTTGTCATAGAAGTTTGAGTTGTTGTAGAGGACCGCTTCGCCGCCCGTGATTGTCCATCCCGGAGGCAGGCCGTTGTTCGGGCTGGTGCCACTTGCCGTAGTTTGTCCCGCTCGTTCAACGAACGACAAAGTGAAGTCGGTCGTTGAGTCCGCGAAATCTTCCTGTACAGAATCTGTAACAACGCCCGCTTGGGCCGCGTTAACAAGACCAGCGGCCGCGAAGACACAGCTGCATAATGTCCAAACTTTCATCTCGATCTCCTTTTTGAAGTGATTAAGAACTTGCGAAGCAAAACAGAAACGCGGCGGCCGCGGCAACAAGCCGCGGAAAGTGCATGAATCAGGCGGGCGGGCCGAGGCTTGCGCCGCGGCAAAACTCGAAAGGCACACGGACGGTCTGCTCGACCTTGACGCCGTCGGCCAACGCCCGAGCGGTCCACGCGACCCGCTCGCCCATCGCCCGCAGGGGCAGCTCGGCCAGCGTGAGGTCCACGCCGTGGAGCCAATCGGCGGACAGGGGGTGGCGGTCCAACGCGACGACCGACAGGTCGCCCGGGATGGACCAGCCGAGCTGGTCGGCCGAAGCGCAGATGGTTTCGAGGGCGGTGTAGCTGCCGGCGACGAGGGCGGTGGGGCGGGTGCGTCGCATCCAGTCGCGGACGTCTTGCAGGGCGTGCTGCGCGGGCCCGGGTTCGTCGGACGGGTGATGCCCCGCGGCGATGCGGCGGGCCTCGTGGGCGGGCCAGTCGCTGCTGCCGATCCAGCAGGTGCCGATCTCGTGCGGGTCTAGGCCGTGGTTACGAAGGTGCTGATCGAAGGCTTCCTGCCGCTCGAAGACCCACCCGCCGGGCCAGCGGTTGATGACCAGACCGACGCGTTCGTGGCCCGCGTCGCGGACGGCGTCGAGCACGAGGTTCATGCCTTGGCGGTTGTCCTCGGCGACGGTGGGCAGGCCGAGGTACTGGTGGGCGGTGCCGACCACGAGGGTTTTGATGCCCAGCCGGACCGCCTCGCGGAGCAGCATCGCGTCGCGGGGCTGCGACGCCAGCGACGCCAGCACGTCCGGCCGGCTGCGTTCCAGCCGGCGGGACAGCGAGTCAATGTCGACCTCACGCATCCCCAGCAGTTCGATCGTCACGTCCGCCCGGTCGGCGGCTCGGTCGATGCCCGCCATGACCTGGGGGGTGATCCAGTCGCGATTGAGGGCACCGATGTCGAAGAGCAGGACGCCGAGCCGCACGGTGCGGGTGGCGGTCGGGGTTTCGGTGCCGCGGAGGCTGGCGTGCGCCCGGGGGCCGACGAAGGTGCCGCGGCCGGCTTCGCGGCTGAGCCAGCCGTCGCGTTGCAGCGGTTCGAGGGCCCGCCGGATGGTCGAGCGGCTCAGGCCCGATTGCTCGGCCAAGTCGGCGTCCGTCATGAACTTTGAGCCCGGTGCCGGCTGCCGCTCCTTGAGGTAGGCAACCACCCGCTCCCGCAGAGCCTCGACCGCGGCCCTGGGTGGGAACGCCTCGGCAAAGATCTCCGAGCGTTTCATCGCTCCGCCGACCGCACGGCCGGTGGGGGGCACGCTGAAAGGAGAGTTTTGAACCAATTCAGGCATCTGAACAATAGTACCGATCAAAATGCGGAATGTCGAGAACGAAATCGCTTCGAAAGTGAAAATTCCTGCGGATTTCGCTGGAATATTGCATGAAAAATAGATTTAACGGAGCAGTGGCCGCCAGCCCCTGATAATGTTGAGGTTTCTGTACCATTTCGGGTCATTGGACCCTGAAAGAGAGACTTTATTGGGCAAAGCTCAAAGCCTGTGACTTGAAATTGTTCAGAACCGCCTCGCGTCGCCCCGGACGAGGTCATGGCGCAGCCGACGCAGGTCGGTGTCGCGGTCGATGACGACACATTCGACGCCGAGCATCTCCGCGAAGTCCTCGAGGGGTTCGGGGGTGAGGGCGAGGCTGTAGCCGGTGTGGTGGGCCCCGCCGGCGTAGACCCAGGCGGCGACGGCGGTCTTGAAGTCGGGCTCGGGCCGCCAGAGGGCGCGGGCGACGGGCAGGTTCGGCAGGTCCTCCGCGGGGGGGATCGCCTCGACCGGGTTGACCAACAGGCGGAAGCGGTCGCCCAGGTCGATCACCGAGGCGTTGACCGCGGGCCCGGCCGCGCCGTCGAACACGAGGCGGGCGGGGTCTTCTTTCCCGCCGATGCCCAGCGGGTGAACCTTGAGACGGGGCCGGCTTCCGGGGGCGGCGATCGTGGGGCAGATTTCGAGCATGTGCGCGCCGAGCACGGCCGGGCCGTCCGGCGTGAGGTCGTAGGTGTAGTCCTCCATGAAGCTGGTGCCCCCCGGAAGGCCGGCGGCCATGACTTTCATGGCGCGCAGCAGCGCGGCGGTCTTCCAGTCGCCCTCGGCGGCGAAGCCGAAACCGTCGGCCATGAGCCGCTGGGCCGCGACGCCCGGGAGCTGCTGGAGGCCGTGCAGGTTCTCGAAGGTGGTGGTGAACGCGTCGGCGTCGACCTCTTCGAGCCAGCGGCGTAGCGCGAGTTCGATGCGGGCGGCGTCGCGGACCGACGCGTGGCGCTCGCCGCCGGGCCGCAGGTCGTCGGCCGTTTCGTAAGACGCCGCGTACTGATCGCACAAGGCGTCGATTTCGTCGTCGCCAAGCTCGTCGAGATGTCGGGTGACGTCGCCGAGGCCGTAGCCGTGGACCTCGTAGCCGAAGACGCGTTGAGCTTCGACCTTGTCGCCTTCGGTGACGGCGACATAGCGCATGTTGTCGCCGAGGCGGGCGACGCGGAGGCGGCGTTGGTCGGCCAGGGCGAGGGCGGCGCGGGCCCAGGCGTCGAGCCGGTCGCGGACTTCGGGGTCCTCCCAGTGCCCGACGACGACCTTGCGGGGCAGGCGA
>JBCCOP010000135.1:0-6427 GCA_039025315.1 Planctomycetota bacterium
CCAGGGCGTCTTCGCCTGGCACCCCACCGACCCCGACGTCGTCCTCGCCACCGGCGGCGACTGGCCCACCCGCAGCACCGACGGCGGCAAGACCTTCCACTGGTCCGCCCGCGGGTTCTACGGCCTGCTCGTCGGCGGCACGTTCCAGTTCAACCCCAACCACCCCGACACCGTCTTCTTCTCGTCGCAGGACTACAACGGGGCGCTGACCCGCGACGGCGGCCGCAACTGGGACTACATCAACGTCACCGGCTACAGCTGGGGCGGCTTCACTTACGGCGGCTACGCGGCCGACCCCGACCGCCTCTTTGTCGCCCGCTCCGGCGACTGGGGCGCGAACCGCGTGCTCTCGGTCTCCCGCGACGGCGGGCAGACCTGGGACCTCAACGAGGACGTGGTCTACTCCGACAGCCACACGGCCCGCGAGGGCAACGCCGGGCCCGACGAGCCGCCCTACGGCTACCGCATCGCCTACGCCAGCGTCGAAAACCCCGAAGTCTGGTTCTTCGGCGGCTACCGCTCCACCGACGCCGGCTACAGCTGGGACCTCATGGCCGACTGCGACGGCGTGTTCGGCCACGCCGTCGGCGACCGCGGGACCCTCGTGGGCATGAACTACGACCCCACGACGCAGCGGACCCGGCTCGTCGTCTCCGAAGACGACGGGGCGACCTGGCAAGTCCTCAGTGAAGCGCCGGGCGCTCCGAACGACGTGGCCTACGACGCGGTCAACCGAATCGCCTACATCGCCTCCGGCGGTGACTTGTACCGCCACCGCCTTGAAGGCGACACCGGACGTGAGAAGCTCGACCCGCCCCGGGACCAGTTCAACAGCCGACGCGTCCGCTCGGTTGCATTGGACCCGGTCGACCCCACGATCGTGTACGCCGCGCAGAACAAAGACGTCTACGCCGCGTCCGTCGCCGCGATGCGGTCGTTCGACGGCGGCGACACCTGGGAGGTCCTGACCCGTCAGGAGCCGCTCGACGGCACCGGCCTCGATGGTGGGCGAGAGGCGTACTTCGTCCGCGTCCACCCGACGACCCGCGAGCCGTGGTTCATGACCGGCTGCTACGGCAACTGGCGCTACGCCGCCCCCGCCCCCGGAACCGCCCCCGCCCCCGGAAGCCGGACCGGACCCACGGGCGATTAACGCCGCGCCGGGTTCAGCACGACGTTGTCGTGCCCCGGCACGACGACGTCCGCGATCTCCAACGCCTCGACCAGGCTCTGCTGCGCTTTCTCGATGTCGAAGGCGCCGCGCAGGACCTGGCCGCGTTCAAGGTGCTCGCCCGTGGCGACCGCGTCGCCGGCGATCAGCGTCGTGCGGTTCGGGTGCGACAGCAGCAGCCCGCAGGTGCCGGGCGTGAAGCCGGGCGAAGGGAAGATGTCCACGTTCGGGGCCAGCCGGTCCGGCGCGGCGGCGCAGCGCTGCAGCAGCGCGACCTCGGCCTCGAGGATGCGGCGTACCGCGTGGTCCTCCTCCTGCTCGATCCGGGCGATGAGCGACCGGCCGATCCGCTCCCGCTCGTTCTCCGCGACCCACCACTTCGCGTCGCTGAACGCCTCGAGCCCCGCCCGGTGCGCCGGCCGGAAATTCGTGAGAAACACGTCGGTCACGTCTTCGGCCCGTAGCCCGCTGCGCTCGCCCAGCCGGGCCAGCAGCACCTGCGCCGGCAGCGCCGGGTCCACGAGGACGACGCGGTCGCCGCTACGCACCAGCGTGGTGGTCGCGTGCGGCGTCCGGGCCGGCTGGGTCGCCGGCCAGTGCTCGTGGGCGCTGAGGGTGCCGATGCTGATGACGCGGTAGCTGGGGTTCGACATGCGAACGAAGCGGGCCGGGCCGCTACTCCTTGAAGTGATCGACGTGGGCCCAGGGCAGGCTGCCGCCGTGCTGTTGCTTCTTGGCCTTGAGCCGCTCGAGCACCGCGGGGGGCAGCAGCGCGTGGAGCCGATCGATGTCGCCGCCCGAGGCGATCTGCTTGATGAGCGTCGAGCTGGTGAACGCGTTGGCCTCGCCGGTCATGATGAAGACGGTCTCGATGTCGGCGATCGCGCGGTTGGTCAGCGCGAGTTGGAACTCGAAGTTCAGGTCGGTCACGTTGCGGATGCCGCGGAGGATCGCGGTGGCGGAGATCGAACGGGCGAAGTCGACGGTCAGACCGGTGAAGGTCCGGACCTCGACGTGGCCGCCGCAGGACTCGCCGACGATGCCCTCGATCATCTCCCGGCGTTCGTCGGTCGAGAAGATCTCCCGCTTGGCCGGGTTGTGCCCGATCGCCACGACGAGGCGATCGAAGAGCTCCTGGCCCCGGCGGATCACGTCGAGGTGGCCGTTGGTCAAGGGGTCGAACGTCCCGGGGAAGAGCCCGAGCTTCGGGCCGGCAGCGGGTTTTCCGGGGTCGTGTTTTCCGGGGGCGGAGTTTCCGGGGGCGGCGTCGCCGGGCATCGCGGGAGTATACCGCTGTCTGGCCGCCGCCCCGACCCAGACCGCGCAGACCGACCACGGGGCCGATCAGCGACCCTCAACGCGCGTCGAAAACTGGCTCGGTGTGTACCGGTATCCGAACCTTCTTTCGTCTCGCGGCGACCGAAAGACGCCGCCCCAACCTCCCCGCCCTGGATCGGGCCTCGTGCCGGACGCCTCCCCGGCCGAGGCCTTTTTTTTAAGTCTGATCCCCGTGGTGCTAGAAAGTTGCAGAATGATAGTGGGGCTGAAGAACGACACACTCTCGGACCCAAACCGATCCGCGGTGGTCGCGTTTCGCCTTTGAGGGCCTAGCCGACGAGACGGTCGCGGCCGCCGTCCCCGCCCGGGCGTTAACCTGATCGGCGTGATGACCGAACGCCCGAACTTTCTTTTGCTTGTCGGCGAAGACACCGGCCGGATCGCCGGCTGCTACGGCGACCCGCTCGCCCGCACGCCGCACCTCGACCGCCTCGCCGACCCGGCCCGCGGCGGGCAACGCTTCGACGCCGCGTTCTCGCCGGCCCCGGTCTGCGCCCCGTCGCGTTGCGCGCTGGTCACCGGCCGCTACCCCACGTCGATCGGCACCCACCCGATGCGTTGCCGGCTCCTCGACCCGCCCCGGCTGTTCACGCACGAGCTGCGCGACGCCGGCTACACCGTCCGCTGGCCCACGAAGCTAGACTTCAACCTCGACCCGACGCCCGGCTGGCGCGACAACGCCGAGCCCTGGCTCGACGACCTAGCCGCCGGCCGGATCGGACACGACGGCCGGCCGTGGCTGCTCTACACCAACCTCGTCGGCACCCACGAGAGCGGCATGTGGCCCGAGGTAGACCCCGGAACGACCGACCGGCCCCGCGGCGTGTGCGAACCCGACTGGCTCGAAACGCTCGCGTCGCCGCCCGACCCGCCGACCAACCCCGACGCCGTGCGGGTGCCGGCGTACCTGCCCGACACGCCGGTCGTCCGCGCCGACCTCGCCCGGCACTACGACAACGTGGCCATGCTCGACGCCCGCGTCGGACGCATCCTCGACGCGCTCGAGCGGTCGGGGCAGGCCAACCGCACCGTCGTGGTCTTCCTGGCCGACCACGGCCGGGGCATGCCGCGCGAGAAACGGTGGTGCTACGCCGCCGGCGTGCACATGCCGCTGATCGTCCGCGGCCCCGGGATCGACCCCGGCGTCGACGACGGGCTCGTCTCCTGGGTCGACATCGCCCCGTCGCTGCTGCATCTCGCCAGGGTCGCGGTCCCCGAGCACTACGAGGGCGTACCGCGCTTCGGGCCCGACGCTCAACCGCGGGATTACGCCTTCGGCGGACGCGACCGCATGGACGAAGCCTTCGACCGCGTCCGCTTCGCCACCGACGGCCGGATGCACTACCTCCGCAACGACGCCCCGGACCTGCCCTACGCCCAGCGCATCACCTTCATGGAACA
Source organism: Planctomycetota bacterium (assembly GCA_039025315.1). Taxonomy (GTDB): domain Bacteria; phylum Planctomycetota; class Phycisphaerae; order Phycisphaerales; family Phycisphaeraceae; genus Algisphaera. The sequence continues at coordinate 3,911 of JBCCOP010000135.1, forward strand.
CCTGCCCACCACCCGCGAGCTGCGTCGCCTGCACGCGGCGGGGCAGCTCCGGCCGCCCGCCGACGCGTGGATGGCGGCCACCAAAACCGCCGAAGAGCTCTACGACCTCCGCGACGACCCCGACTGCGTGGCCAACCTCGCCGACCAACCGGCTTACGCCGAGGACCTCGGCCGGCTGCGAACTGCCCTCGACGACTGGCGTGACGCGACCGGCGACCTGGGCCGACGCCCCGAGCGCGAGCTCGTGGCGGCCGGCCGCATCGCCGACAGCATCGCCGAGTACCGGCAGCGTGTCGCCCCCCTGCCGCTCGGCCAGCGTGTCGGGGTCCCCTTGACGGTCACCGAAGAAACCGATCCGCGATGAACCGCATCACCGCTCCGGCGGCACCCCGGCGGCGGACTCGAGAGCGGGCGACCGGGGTCGAACCGGCAACATTCAGCTTGGAAGGCTGACGCTCTGCCAATTGAGCTACGCCCGCAATGACAACTAGCTTACCCCCAGGAGACGGAGGGTGTCACACTTCCGAGGGTTCCGGGGGGGTTAGTGGTGGGGCTTGAGCAGGCGGTAGAGGCCGATGGCCGAGGCGACGCAGAAGCCCAGGACGGCGGCGGTGCTGAGGTGGGACCGGCCGCCGTCGAGGCTGTCGGCCAGCACGAGGATCGCGGCACCCACGATGATCGCGGCGATCACCACCGCCCACGACAGGCTCTTGCTCGCCTCTTCGAGCTCGTCGGTGATGCGGTCGAGCTGCTCGATCTCGAGGTTCAGGGTGGTGCGGTTCTGTCGCACCATGCGGAGCAGGTCGTCGATGCGGTGCGGCAGGTGGTCGAGCAGGTCGGCGTAGGCGACGGCGTTGTTGCGGACGCGGCGCTTCAGCGCGAACCAGCTGAAGCGGCGGCGGACGAGGCGGGAGACGTAGGGTCGGACGTGCCCGACGAGGTCGAAGTCGGGGGCGAGCTCGTTGGCGACGCCCTCGATGGTCGTGAGCGCCTTGATCAGGTAGACGATGTCGGCCGGGCAGCGCATGCGGTGCTGGCGCATGACGCCGAAGAACTCGTCGAGCAGCTTACCCATGCGAAGCGAAGCGAGGGTGCCGCCGCGGAAGTGGTCGATGAACCGCCAGGTGTCGCTGCGGAAGCCGCGGTCGTCGACCACGGCGGGGTCGGCGTCGGCGATACGGACGGCGGTGCGGACGACGCGTTCGAGCTCGCCCTCGATCGTGCCGTGGGTGATCTGGGCGAGCTGCTCGGCGGTGCGGGGGTCGATCGCGCCGACCATGCCGCAGTCGATGAAGGTCAGCCGGCCGGTGTCGACGTCGACGAAGAGGTTGCCGGGGTGGGGGTCGGCGTGGAAGAAGCCGAGGTCGAGGCACTGGCGGAACACGGCGTCGGCGGCGTTGCCCACCAGCCGGCACCGCTGCTCGGCGGTGAGCGACGCGGCGTCGAGGTCCGCCAGCAGGGTGCCCCCGATGCGCTGCAGCGCCAGCACGCGGCGGGTCGAGACCTCGCGGTAGACCTCGGGGAAGTCGACCCGCTCGTCGTCGGCGAAGTCGTCGGCCATCCGGCGGGTCGAGTCGGCTTCGATCGTCAGGTCGGTCTCGCGTTCGAGTTGGTCGGCGAACTCGTCGATGACGGCCTCGGCGTCGAAGCCGACGTTGCTGAGGTAGCCCGACGCGAGGGAGGCGAGCCAGCGCATGAGCTGCAGTTCGGCGGCGACGACCTCGTCGATGCCGGGGCGGAGGACCTTGAGCACGACGCCGCGGCCGTCGGCGAGGGTGGCGGCGTGGACCTGCGCCATCGACGCGGCGGCGATGGGCTCGGGGTCGATGCGGGTGAAGGCGTCGTCGAAGCGGTCGCCGAGTTCGCGGCGGAGCAGCGCCTCGACGTGCTTCGTCGGGTCGTCGCCGGACCACGGGGCGGGGGGGACGTCGGCCTGGAGCTTCTTGAGCTCGGCGACGAAGGCGGGCGGCACGAGGTCGGGCCGGGTGGAGAGGACCTGGCCCGCCTTGATGAACGTCGGGCCGAGCTCTTCGACCAGCAGGCGGAGGCGGACGGGGGCGGGCTCGTCGCGGAGCCGCTGGTCGGGCTGGAGGCCGCGGGGCAGGAAGTTGGCCAGCCCGGTGTTGAGCACGACCTCGCCGAAGCCGAACTTGACGAGCTGGCCGACCAGGACGCCGCCGCGTTTGGCCGCAGACAGCGAGGCGGAGCCGGGGAAGTGGGCGAGGACCATCGGGCCAAGTCTATCGCGGACCCGCCGGGGCGAGGGTAAACGGGGCCTTGCTATACTCCCGGTTGCGGCGTTTTTGCCCGCCGCCGCGACGCGACGAGAGGAACCGGCTTATGGCGACCAGCTTCGGGGCCCTGTGCACCGATTTTTACATCAACCACAAGCTCGCGCTGAAGATGGACCTGCCCTCGGAGCGGGAGACCATCCTGCACTTCTTCGACCGGATGCGCAAGAGCCTGCCGGCGATGAACCGCTTCAAGCGCTACGACGGCGAGCTGGCCCTCGAGTCG
>JBCCOP010000136.1:0-6395 GCA_039025315.1 Planctomycetota bacterium
CGCACCGCGCTGAAACTCTTGCCCACGAACCGCGGGGCGTACCAGCAGAACCCCTTGACCATCTTCTCCGAGATCGGCGGCAGGTCGTCACTAGGCGTCGTCTTGGTCATCGGTCAGCCACCCGCGTCGGACACGGCCGACGACAAAGCCTAGGCCGGCCCCGGTCACGCGAAGCGGTCGCGCACCACCACTTCGTCCAGCGGCAGCTGCCCCGGCTTCGGCCAGGGGTCCTTCACGCCCTTGCCCACCGCGACCATCGGCCCGAGGCAGTGATCGTCCGGCAGGTTGATCAGCTCCGCCACCGGCTCGAAGTCGAAGCCGATCATCGGGCACGAGTCGTACCCCATGCCCTTGGCCGCCAGCATCACCGTCTGCATCGCCATCCCGATCGACCGCATCGCCTCGTCCCGCTGCAGCTGCTCCCGCCCCTCGTGGAACGGGCCCATCCACCCCACCAGCAGCTCGGCCACCTCGTCCGGCGCGTTGCGCCAGTACCTTTCGGGCTGTTTCTGCCACGCCTTCGTGTCCGCCGTCATCACGATCAGGATCGACGCGTCGGTCATCTGCGCCTGGTCGTTGCCCACGACCCGGATCTGCTTCCGCAGCTCGGGGTCGGTCACGACGACGAACCGCCAGTGCTGGATGTTGAAGCTCGTCGGCGACTGGATCGCTAAGCCCAGCAGCTTTTCGATCTCGTCGTCACCCATCCGGTGCACGGGGTCGAAGGCCTTGACGGACCGGCGTTGGTGGATGGCGTCGAAGAGGTTCATGGTTTGTTTTCTTTTTTTGCCGCCAAGGACGCCAAGAGCGTCAAGAAAGGCATGTCTAGCCGTGTTGGTTTGATTGCCTTCCTTGGCGCTCTTGGCGTCCTTGGCGGCAAAACGAACTTCAGCCTGCCGCGGCGGCCTCGCGCTGCGGGGAAACCAGCCCGTCCTGGTCGAGGGTGTCGGCCGCGATCCAGCCGGACATCATCACCATGGGCATCCCCGGGCCGGGGTGGGCGGCGCCACCGGCGAGGTACAGGCCCTCGACGTCGAGGCTGCGGTTGGCGGGCTTGAACGCTCCCAGCCACTTGCCGTGGGACGCCAGGCCGTAGATCGCGCCGTTGAGCACGTGGTAGCGCTCGTGGATGTCCTGCGGGGTGAGCGACCGCTCGAAGACGATGCGGTCTTCGAGGTCGGGCATGCCGGCGGTCCGCTTGAGCTTGTCCAAGATCTTCTGCCGGTACCCCCGGAATAGGTCGCCGTCCTTGGACCAGTCGTGGTGCGGGCGGAGGTGCGGGGTGTGGACCAGGACGTAGAGCGCTTCGCCGCCGGCGGGGGCGACTTTTCCGGGGGCCTCGGTGCGGGCGGTGGCGGCGAGGTAGGCGGTCGGGTCGGGGGCGGGCTCGCCTTTCTTGTAGATGTAGTCGAACTCTTCTTCGGGGTCGCGGCTGAAGACGAAGCCGTGGTGGGCCAGGTGGTCGTAGGCGCGGTCAAGGCCGAGGTAGAGCACGACGCCGGAGCAGGCGGGCTCGTAGCTGCGTCGGCGGTCGAAGGCGCGGGCGACGTCGCCGCCGACGAGCTCGCGGTGGGTGCGGACGGCGTCCATGTTGGAGACGACCGCGCCGCAGGCGACGGTCTCGCCGGCGTCGGTGAGCACGCCGGTGACCTTGCCCCGCTCGGTCAGGATGCGGTCGACGCCGACGCCGGGCTGCAGATCGACGCCGAGCTCGCGGGCCAGCTTGGTGAGGGCTTCGGGGACGGCGCGGGTGCCGCCGATGGGGTACCAGACGCCCTCGTGGACCTGCATGGAGGCGATGCCGCAGAGGATGGCCGGGCTGCCGTAGGGCGAGCTGCCGACGTACTGCGTGAAGTGGTCGAGCATCTGCGCGACGCGGTGGTCGGGGATGTGCTTGCGGATCGTGCTGGCGACGGACTTGCCCATCCGCATCGAGAGCACGTCTTTGAGCGTGCTGAGGTTGAAGGTGCCGCCCATGCCGCCGCTGCGCATCATGTCGCGCAGGCCGCCGATGGACTTCCAGAAGTAGAAGTCGTCGCTGATGCGGTGGAGTTGTTCGGTGTACTTGATCAGGCCGGCGTAGTCGTCGCCCGTGGCGGGAGAGCCGGCCGAGCCGGAGGCGGGGCTGCGGCGGTTGAAGGCGTCGAGCTCCCGGCCCATGTCTTCGACCGACTCGCGGAGGTCGAGCACGCTGGGCTCACCCCCGGAAGTGCCGTTGCTATTTCCGGGGGGATCAAAAAAGCAGCGCCACTGCGGGTCGAGGCGACGCAGGTCGAGGTAGTCGTGCATGTCTCGGCCGGCCTCTTTGAACACGCGCTCGAGCACGCGCGGCACGGTGAGGATGGTCGGGCCCATGTCGAAGCGGAAGCGGTCGCCCTCTTCGCCGTCGGAGACGAGCTGGGCCGCCTTGCCGCCGAGCCAGGCGTTGCGGTCGAAGAGGGTGACCCAGTGACCGCGGGCGGCGAGGGTGCAGGCCGCGGCTAGCCCGCCGAGCCCCCCGCCGACGACGGCGACGTGGTTGGTCTTGGTGGCGCGGTCGGGGTCTTGAAGGATCATGGCGGGGGCTCCTGATCGGGTCCGCCGCGGGACGCGGCTCGGCCGTACTTTAGCAGGCCCCGGACGGCGTTTAACCGGCCGCGCAGCCCGCGGCCGTGTTCGAATTGCAGCAGCGACTTGAGCAGCGGCGCGGTCGCGTCGGTCACCGGCTGCAGGTGCGGATACACCGCTCGGTGACGCACGGCCACCGCCTTGACCCGCGTCATCTGCCGCAGACCCTCAGCACCCCGCGTCGCGCCATAGCCGCTGCGGCCACGCCCCGCGAACGGCAGCCGCGGGTCGGCCGTCGGCACGATGACGTCGTTGATCACCACGCAACCCGCGTCGATCCGCCGCGCTAACGCTTCCGCTTCTCGACGGGGTCCGAAGACCGAGGCCCCCAACCGGTAGCCACACCGGCCCGCCTCACGCAGCGACGCGTCCACGCTGTCGGTCGGGCACACCGCGAGCAGCGGCGCGAAGACGTCGGTCTTCATGAGGTCCATGGACGCGTCGGCGCCGGTGACCACCGTCGCCTCCATCACGCCCCCGGTTGCCGGCCCACCGCGCACGACTTCGCCGCCTCGCTGCGTCGCGTCCTCCAGCAGCCCGTCCACCAAGTCGGCCGTGCGCGGCGTCACCGGCGACGCCGGCTCGCCGGCTAGCTGCTCGCCCAGCGCCGCCACAAACCGCTCTTGCAACGACCGATCGACGAACACCCGCCGCGGGGCGATGCAGGTGTTCGATCCGTTGAGCGTGAGCCCGTACGCCACGCAGTGCGCCGCTTGTTCGACATCAGCCCCGGGAAGGACGAACACCGCGTCGCAGCCCGACAGCTCCATAATCGAGGGGACGCCGTGCTCAGCGCAGCGCCGCTGCACCGCCCGACCCGTCGCCTCCGAGCCGGTGAGCACGACCAGATCGACGTTCGGGTAGACCGCATCGAGCTCGGCCGGGTCTTCGCCGGTCACGACCACGCAACCGGCGGGGACGCCCGCATCACGGAGCAGCGCGACGAACCGCTCGGTCAACGCCCGGCAGCCGGAGGCGGGTTTGACCACGACGCGGTTGCCCGCGGCGAGGGCCTGCATCACCTGCACCCCCGTGAGCAGCAGCGGGAAGTTGCCCGGGCCGATGACGAGGACGGTGCCGTACGGATCGCGTCGCACCTCGCTGCGCACGCCCCACAGCCACACCGGCCGACCCAACGCCCCGTGATGCTCTACCCGCAGCACCCGCGGCCCTCGACGCCCGATCCACTTCGCCGCCGCCGCCAGCGGCAACACCTCGGCCCCGAGCGACTCGGCCGCGTGCCGGCGCGGGGGCAGGTCTTGCAGAAGCCGTGTGAACTCGTCCGCCACCTCGACCAGCCGGTGACGGACCGAAGCAACGACGCGGCAGCGACGCTTGGGTGACAGCTCAACCCAACCGTCGTCGGCCGACGCTGTGAACAGAGGCTCGGTATTGGATCCGCGGGCCAAGGCCACCGGCGGTTCCGGGGTCGGTGGCGGAAGCACTTCCGGGGGCGGGGCCGTCTCGACCATCAGCCGACCGCGACCGGGGCGGGCTCGCGTGGGGGTGCGGCGGCAGGATGCTCAGCGAAGCCCGGCGTCGGGCTCGCCGGCTCGGCGTCGACCCAGTGGGCGTCGACGCCCAGGTCCTCCAGCAGCAGCCGGGCCGTGATCCGCGCTCCCTCGTAGATCACCGGCAGGCCGCTGCCCGGGTGCGTCCCGCCGCCGACGAGGTAAACCCCGTCGAGGTCCTCGAACCGGTTCCGGGGGCGGAGGTGCAGCATCTGCCCGAGGTTGTGGGCGAGGTTGAACGTCGCGCCGCGGTAGATGTCCATCTCTTCCCGCCAGGTCACCGGGGTCATCACCTTCTCGTAGCGGATGTGCGATTCGAGGTCGGCGGGCAGGCCGAGCTTGGTCATCTGTTTCAGCACCTTCTCCCGGAAGGGTGCGAGCTGCTCGGACCAATCGACGTTGCCGTGTTCGTGGGTGACGGGCGCGAGCACGTACAGCGACGTCATGCCGGGGGGCGCCATCGTCGGGTCGGTCCGCCCCGCGTGCTGCACGTAGAGCGACGGGTTTTCCGACAGCACGTGCTGGTTCTCGATCTGGTCGAGGTTCTTCGGGTAGTCGTTGGCCAGGAAGATCGTGTGGTGTTCGAGGCCGTTGCCGTCGAAGCCGCCGAACGATTCCGGGGGCAGGTCGACGCCGAGGTACATCATGAACGTCGAACAGGAGTACTTCTTGCGTTCGAGCTTCGCGTCGGTCCACCGCCGGCGGGCGTCGTCGGGCACGAGGTGCTTCATCGCCTGGGCGAAGTCGGCGTTGACCACGACCGCGTCGGCCGCGATCGCTTCGCCCCCGACCCGCACGCTCTTGCAACGGCCGTTGACCACGTCCAGAGACTCCACCGGCGCGTTGAGGCGCACGTCCACCCCCATCTCCGCCGCGACCCGCGCCATCGCCTCGCTCACCGCGGCGCAGCCGCCCGTCGGGTGGAACACGCCGTAGTCGTACTCGAGGTACGACAGGATCGTGAACAGGCTCGGGCACTTGAACGGGCTCATGCCCAGGTACTTGCTCTGGAAGCTGAACGCTAGGCGGACCCGCTCATCTTGGAAGTACCGCCCGAGGTCGCCGTCCACGCTCGCCCACGGCCGGACCAGCGGCAGCATCTTCATCAGCGACAGCTTCACGTAGTCGCTCAGCCCCGCCCACGGCTGCTGGAGGATCGGGGTGAACGCGTCGAACTTCTGCCGGTTCTCCTCGATGAACTTCGGGAACCGAGCGGCGTCCTCGGGCGACAGCCGGGCGATCTCGGCCTGCATCCGCTGGATGTCGGGCGTGGCCCGAATATCCCCCGCGATGCCGCCTTCGTCGTCTTCAAACAGCAGGTGGTACTGCGGGTCCAGCCGCACCATCTCGACCTCGCGGTGCAGGTCCCGCCCGCACATCGCAAATACCTCTTCCAGCACCCGCGGGTACAGGAAGAACGTCGGCCCCATGTCGAACCGGAACCCCTGATCGGTGGTGATCGTCGAGGTCCGGCCCCCCACCCGGTCCCGTTTTTCCAGCACGGTCACGTCCACGCCGCAGTTGGCCAGCAGCATCGCCGCCGCCAGCCCGCCCGGCCCCCCGCCCACAATCACGACGTTTCGATCCATGAGGTAGCTACCCTTGTTCTCGTGTATCGCAAGTTTAGGCGATGCCCGGCACGCCGACAGCCCCGGGCCGCCACCCCCCCACCCGGAGTCCGCCATGCCCCTCGACCCCACACGTTCACGCCGCCGCCCCGTCACCCTGGTCTGGTTCTCGGCCGTCGTCGCGGTCGCCGCGTTGGCGTCGGCTTTCACGGTGCGTGCGGCCGAGCGAGAGTCACGGGGCGTCGCCGACCTGAGCGAGAGTGCGCTGGAAAGCCTGATCGCCGAAGCGTTGCTGCCGCTGACCGCCGGCCACGCGGTCCCGCGAGACCACGCCGCCGTCGTCCCCGACCCGCGGGGCAGCTTCGCCCGTCTGATCCACCCCGACGGCCGGTTCGAGTCGCTGAGCTTCTGCCTCGACCGCCGGGCCGAGGCCGTCGCCATCCCCCCGGCCGGCTACGCCGTGGTCCGCGACATCCGTCGGCAGCTCTTCGTCGTCCACCACGACGGGCGCTTCCGCGAGGTGTTCGACGAATGATCCACTGCCAAGAGGGGTGAACGTGAACTGTTGAGCGGGTGACGCGTAGCGTCCCGCGTCTGACCAATACCCGATCCCTCGGGCGACTTCGCCGCATCCGCTACTGACTCCTAGTCGGCTAATGCGCGCCCCCTCTTGCGCGATGACACCCTGGCGGCCATGATGAGTCCATGC
>JBCCOP010000137.1:0-6372 GCA_039025315.1 Planctomycetota bacterium
CGAAGCGGCTGTTCTCGAACGTCGGCCGGGGCGTTGCCGAAGTCGTACCCGGGAGCGAACCCGGGCGGACGGTCGGCTCGAGCAGCCTCAGCAGGTCGCCGCTCGGGGTGGTCACAAGGTCGCCTCCGGGTCGTCGTTGACACCGTCACCCGAGAGCGACGCCGCCAGCTCCGCGGCCAACGCGTCGAGTTCCGCCAGCGACTGCTCGGCCGATTGCACACCCGCCGCGGCCGACGCCGTCGGAGTTGAACCTTCCGGGGGCGGGGGGGGTTGGGTGACGCTCGTGACGTTGTCGAAGCTCAGGGTCGAGCCGTCGTTGAGTTGGAGGCGGGACTTGCCGTCGACGACCTGGACCGAGGCGACGAGCCCGGTGACGGTTCGGCCGGCGTCGCTGAGGCCTTCGACCTGTTTGCCGATGAGCGTGCCGGCCTGGCCGATTGTGTTCTGGAGCACGAGCGCGGCGAGCTGGTCCTGCAGCTCGATGTCGCTCTCGATGCTGCGGAGGCTGTTGAGCTGCTCGAGCGTCGCGGAGGTGTCGTTGGGCTCGAACGGGTCCTGGTTCGACAGCTCTTCGAGGATGATGTTGAGCCACTCCTCGCTGCTGACCTCGGCGAAGGGGTTGCCCGGCGCGCCCTGGCGCACGACCGGGGCCTCGTCGGCCGTCGGGTCGGCGGCGAAGTTGATGTTCGGCGAAAGGGAGGAGATGGCGGACATGGGTGGGGGCTGGGTCCGGGGTCTGGGGTCTCAGTTAGACGCGACGCTACGCGTTGCTGGTCGGAGTTGTTTCGGCGGTGCTACGGAACAGGTCGTCGAAGGTGTCGGTGTCAGGTTGACCCTGAGACTGCTCGGGGTTTTGGTTCTGGTTCTGCCCGCGGCTGCGGCCGTCGGCGTTGGCCTGGTTCGGGTTCTGGTTCGCGTCGCCGCCGGTCTGCTGCTGCAGGTTCGAGGCGTTGGACGAGCCGCCGAGAGCCTGGACGCCGAGGCGTTCGACCTGCAGGCCCTGCGACTCGAGGCTGGCGCGGAGCTGGCTGAGCTGCTGGGTGAGCAGGCGTTGGGCGGCGTCGGTCTCGGCGTGGAACTGGGCGGAGACGGCCGTGCCCTGGAGGTTGAGCGAGATGCGAACGGTGCCCATCTCCGGCGGGGTGAGGCGGAGCGTGACGTTGCCGCCCTGCTGGTTGACGGCGTTGGCCAGGCCGCGGTTGATGCGGGCGGCGTTGAGCGTGTCGGTCGGGTTGGTGGCGGCGGTGGTGGCGGCCTGCCCGGCCGGGGCCGGGTTGGCGGGATTGACCGGGTTGACGGTCGCGTTGGCCGGGGTGGTGGGCAGGCTCGGGTTGAGCGTCGGCGTCAGCACGTTGGTGCCGGTGCTGGCGGGCCGGGTGGCGGCGTCGGTGGTTGAGCCGCGGGTTGCGTTGGCGTCGTTGAGCTTGGTCTCGGCGACGGTCAACGGGTTCGACGCAGCGTTGGGCGACGGCTCGGCTTCGGTGTTCGCGGTCGACGCAGCGGTCGGGGTGGCGGCGGACGTGGCGTTGCCCGTGCCGGGGATCACGGGGGCGGTCGGGCGTGACGTTGCGCCGCGGGCCGAGACGTTACGCAGCACCTCGACCAGGGCGCTGAGCCCCGGGAAGCCGGGCAGGGTCTGGGCGTCGGCCACGGCGGAGCTGCCGGCCGAGGCGTTGCCGGGCAGCGCGGACGTGCTGGCGACAAACGCCTCGAACGCTTCGACCAGGTCGTTGACCAACTCGACCAACGCCTCGGCGGGGGGCGCGTCGTCGGCCGAGGCCTCCGTGGCATCCGCCGGGTCGATCGCCGCGGGCTCCGCGTTTTCGGAGATCGACTCGGGCTCGGCCGATTCGTCGCGGGCCGTCTCGGCCTCCACCGCAACCGGCTCCGTGTCGCCCGTCGACTCGGCGGGTTCGGCGTCCGGCGGGGACGGGTCCGACGCCTCGGCCGGCCCACGCCGACCGCCCGCCTCGCTCAACGACCGCTCGAAATCCGACGGCTCATCGACGCCACGGCCGACGGCGTCCGCGCCGCGCGGCGTCGAGGTCGGCAACGGCTCGGGCCGGTCGATCGGCGGCAGCGGCAGGAGATCGAACGCGCTCATGAATCACCTCCGCCCGCCGCGGACGGCTCGGCCGCCCCGGCGTCGGCCTGCCCGAACGGGTCCTGGCCACGCTTGCGTAGCTCGTCGAGCAGCATGGCCGCCTGGGGGATGTCTTCCTCGGCCTTGAACGCCTTGAGCACACCCGCCGACTTGCGCAGCTGCATCGCCGCGAGGTAGTCCACCGCCTCGTCGAGCTGGCCCGCCGCGAGGTACTGCTGGATCATCTGCTTCGCCTGCTTCGGCGGCAGCTGCTCCAGCGTCTTGACCGCCCGGCGGAAGTCCTCGTCCTCCATCGCCTGCGTCCGACGCTCGACCAGCGCGGCGAACTCCGCCTTGTGTTGTTCGAGCAAGGCCATCTCCTCGGCGATCAGCTTCTTGTCCTGATCGAGCCGGCGGCGGATCGCCTCGGTCTCGGCGTTGAGCCGTTCGAGCCGGTGCAGGTCGAACTCGTCGGCCTCGAAGTTCTCGGCCAGCCGGTCTTCGATCGACTGCGGCCCGTCGCCCAGCCCGTCGAGCCGCATCAGTTGGTCGCGGGCCGCCCGCGCTTCTTCGGCCGCCGCCTCGGCCTCGGCCTTCGCTCGGGCCTCCTCGGCCAACGTCGGCTCGAACACCGACGCCACCGTCCGCAGCCTCTGCCCGTCGATCCGGTCGGTCGCGCCGAGCCAGCCGACAAAACCGACCGCCGCGATCAGGTGCAGCAGCAGCAACACGATGAACACCGCCAGGGCCGTCTTCACGCCGCACGCTCGCTTTCGGTGGCCAGGACGGCCCGGCCTTCACGTTGTTGCTCGATCTGCCGGCGGGTGTACGCCTGCGCCGCGGCCTCGTCGAGGCGGGCGGTCTCGCGGCGGTTCTGCTGTTTGCGCCACGTCTGCCTGTCGCGGCCGCGGAGCAGCTCCAACGCCCGCCGCTGCTGCGTCGCGTCGAGCAGCACCGCGCGGGCCGTGGCGACCACCGTTTCCAGTTGGGCGAGCTTCTGTACGAGTTGCCGGCCACGCACCGTCGCCTCGGCGTTGTACCGGGTGAAGCCGCCGACCTGCGCGAGGTCGACCTTGCCGACCAGCGCCCCGCCGAGGTCGCGCTTCGACTTCGTGAGGTCCTGCTGCATCGCGCGGAGCTGGTCGGTCAGGATCATCTGGGTGCGGACCTGCTCGGCCAGCTCGCGCTGCCGCCGGTCCTCGACGTCGCGCCGGTGGCGGAGCAGCGTTTCGTAGCGGAAGGTGAACTCGGGCATCGTGGAGCCTTCGGGTCGGGGAGTCAGGCGCGGCGGACGCCGGCGTTCTGCTGGGTCGCGCTCTGCAGCTGGGTGCGGGTCTGTTCGATGAGTTGGTGCAGGGCGTGGAGCTGCGCGGCGGCCTGGGCGAAGTCGGCCGCGCCCTGGACCTCGCCGCGGCCCTGCTGCAGCAGGCGGTCGATCGCGGGCTTGACCGTCACCGCCAGGTCGGCCTCCGGGTTGGAGCCGGCGGCGTACGCCCCGATGTGGATCAGGTCCTCGACCTTGCGGTACGCCGCGATGAGCTTCACGACCTCGCGGCGGGCCCGCTGGTGGTTCGCGTCGGTTACGTCGTCGGCCACGCGGCTGATCGAGCCCGGCACGTCGATGGCGGGGTAGTGCCCCGCCGCGGCGAGCGTGCGGTCGAGCTGGACGTGGCCGTCGAGCACGCCGCGGCAGGCGTCGGCGATCGGCTCGTCGGGGTCGTCGCCCTCGACCAGCACCGCGTACAGCCCCGTGATCGAGCCGCGGCTCGTCCGGCCTGCTCTTTCCAAAAGTTTCGGCAGCGACGCGAAGACGCTCGGCGGGTAGCCCTTGGTCGCCGGCGGCTCGCCCGCGGCCAGGCCGACCTCCCGCTGCGCTTGGCAGAACCGGGTCACCGAGTCCATCACCAGCAGCACGTTCCGCCCCGCGTCGCGGAACGACTCGGCGATCGCGGCCGCCGACCACGCCGCCCGCATCCGCATCAGCGCCGGCTCGTCCCCGGTCGCGCACACCACGACGCTCCGCGTCAGGCCGTCTTCGCCCAAGGCGTTTTCGACGAAGTGCCGCACCTCCCGGCCGCGCTCGCCGACCAGCGCGATGACCGAAACGTCCGCCGACGTGTGCTTCGCGCAGATCGACAGCAGGGTTGATTTGCCCACGCCCGGAGGCGCGAACACGCCGAGGCGCTGGCCCCGGCCCAGCGGCGTCATCGCGTCGATCGCCCGCACCCCCGTCGCCAGCGGCTCGTCGATCAGCGGCCGGTCCAGCGGGTCGATCGGTCGGGATTGAACGTTCCGGGGCGTCGTGTCACGCAGCGACCCCTTGCCGTCGATCGGCCTACCTAGCCCGTCGAGAACCCGGCCCAGCAGCGTCTCACCAACCGGCACCGTGGCCGCCCGGTGCAGTGCGACCACCGTATCGCCCCGCCCGACGCCCGCGGCGGAGCCCAGCGGCATGACCACCGTCTCGTGTCCTTCGAACCCCACCACCTCGCCCGGCACGGCGTCGCCGCCCCGCCGGCGGACCTCGACGCCCGCGCCGACCGGGGCCGGCAGACGGGCGACGCGTAACGCCAGGCCGCGCACTTCCGTCACCGTACCGCGCAATTCCGGCGCAGTCGCGTGGTCGAGCAGGTCGATCTGGGCCTCGAGCACGGGCATGGTGGGGGTTCCAGCGAATCGGATGCCGGGGGGGAGCAGTTGGGTAGTTGAGTAGTTGTGTAGTCGAGTAGAGAGCGAGGCCGATCTTTCACTACTCATCTACACAACTACTCAACTACTCATCTCCTCCCCCCCGCCCGGCAGCAGCAACTCCGTCAGCCGCCGCACCTGCGTGTCGATCGACGCGTCCACCTCACCGCCCCGCAGGCACAGCACACAGCCGCCCCGCCCCACCTCCGCGTCGTCCACCAGCTCGACGTCACGCAGGTGATTCAGCCCCGCCAGCAGGTCCGGCAACACCTCGGCCACCGACGCCCGGTCGTCCGGGTGGACCTTCAGCCGCACGTCCGTCGGCTCCAGCACGCTGGACAACGCCGACGCCACCTGGTCCGCCGCCACCGCCGGATCGACCTCGACCACGCGGTGGGTCACCCGCTGCGCGAACTTTACGGCGAACCGAAGCACCGCCTCCCGCGCCTCGCGGTGCATCGCCGCGCGGTGCTCGGCCCAGGCCGCAGCAACCTCGTCGAACGCCGCCGTCGTCTGCTCCACCCGTTCGGCCCCCGCCGCCAACGCCTCGGCGTGCCCCGCCGCCCGCCCCGCTTCGGTGCCCTCGACCAGCCCCTCGGCGTGACCCTTCTCGTAGCCGACCTTCTCCGCCCCGGCGGTGATCCGCGCCGCCTCGGCCCGCGCGTCTTCCAGGATCGCTCTCGCCTTGGCCTCGGCCGCCTCGCGCAGCCGCGCCGCCTGCCGGCCCAGATCGCCGAGGTCCAGCACCACCGCCTCGCGGATCAGCGGCTTCGCGTTGGTTTGTTTGACGATGGGCACGATGGTTTGCCGCTAAGCCGCAAGAGGCTCTACACGATCAGGTCCTTGTCGCCGCCGCGGCCGGAGATGATGATCTCGCCGGCGTCCTCGAGGCGGCGGACGATGTCGACGATCCGCTGCTGGGCCGACTCCACGTCGCTGACGCGGACCGGCCCCATGAACTCCATGTCTTCCTTGATCAGCGTCGCCGCCCGCTCGGACATGTTGCGGAAGATCTTGTCCTGCAGGTCCTCGCTCGCGGTCTTGAGCGCCAGCGACAGCTCGTCGTTCTCGACCTCCTTCAGCACCGACTGGATGCCCTTGTCGTCGACGAGGTTGATGTCCTCGAAGACGAACATCAGCCGGCGGATCTCCTCGACCAGGTCGGGGTCGTCGGCCTCGAGCCCCTCCATGATCGACTTCTCGGTGGTGCGGTCGGTGAGGTTGAGCATCTCGGCGACGCTGTTGACCCCGCCGAGCTTCTCGAACGACTGGCTGAGCATGTTGGCCAGCCGGGCCTCGAGGCCGCGTTCGACCTCCATGATCACCTCGGGGTTGGTCTGCTCCATGTTGGCGACACGCTTGACCACCTCGATCTGCTTCGCCGTCGGCAACCCGCCGAGGATCTCCGAAGCCTTGGAGAACGGCAGGTGGCTGACGATCATCGCGATCGTCTGCGGGTGTTCGTCCTGGATGAACGTCAGCAGGTTCTGCGACTCGGCCTTCTGCAGAAACGCGAACGGCGTCTTGCGGACCTGGTGGCTGATCCGCTGCATGATCGCCTCGGCCTCTTCCGGCGAGAGGCTCTTGGCCAGCAGCGCCCG
>JBCCOP010000138.1:0-6335 GCA_039025315.1 Planctomycetota bacterium
GCCGGTGGCGGACGCGGGGGCCATGACGATCTCGTCGCAGGCCGAGGCGATCATGATGCCGGCCGAGTACGCCTTGTTGTTGACCCAGGCGACGGTCGGCACGGGCACGCGGGTCGGGTCCTTGAGGTACTTGGCGATGTCGAGGGCGGCGGTGACCACGCCGCCGTAGGTGTCGATCTCGAGGACGATCACGCTCGCGCCGCTGTTCACGGCCCGGTCGACGCGGCGTTGCAGGCTCTCGTAGGTGAAGTCGTAGATGACCCCGCGGACGGGGATGATCGCGACGTTCGCGCCCGACGGCAGCGACGAGACGCGGGGGCGGGTCGGGGCGGTGCTCGACGAAGCAGAAGATGCTTCTTCCGCCTCACCCGCCCCCTGACCGGGCACGGCTTCCGAAACTTCCGGGGGCGGCGGGGCCTGCCCGGCGAGGAACGCCAAGGCGATCAGCAGCAGGCCGGCTCGTCGCAGCGTGAGGTTCATCGCGAAGCAAGTATAGGTCGCGGCAAGGATCGCCGGTTTGCCCGGCCGACGACGCAAAGCTAAAACACCGGGCCCGTTTTCCGCCGCCACCCCGAACCGGAGAAGCCGATGCCCGCCCCCCTACGCGTCACCGTCTGGCATGAGCACCGCCACGACAACCCCGACGGCCCGAAGCCAAACAAAACCGCCGTCGAGCTCTACCCCGACGGCATGCACGGCGCGGTGAAGTCCGCGATCGAGCAATATTTTCCCGATGACGCCGTGGACGTCACCCTGGCCACGCTCGACCAGGACGCCGACCACGGCCTGTCCGACGAGCTGCTGGCGAAGACCGACGTGATGACGTGGTGGGGCCACTGCGCCCACGCCGAGGTGAAAGACGAGTGGGCCCAGAAGGTCGCCCAGCGGGTCCGCGAGGGCATGGGCCTGGTCGTGCTGCACTCGGGCCACTACAGCAAGGTGTTCAAGCTGCTGATGGGCACCAACGGCCACCTCCGCTGGCGCGAGGCGGCCGAGCGGGAACGGTTGTGGGTCCTCAGCCCGGGGCACCCGATTACGGCCGGGCTAGGCAAGGACTACATCGAGCTCGACCAGACCGAGATGTACGGCGAGCACTTCGACATCCCGACGCCCGACGAGCTGGTCTTCGTCAGCTGGTTCGAGGGCGGCGAGGTGTTCCGCTCGGGCTGCGTCTGGAAACGCGGCGCGGGGAAGGTGTTCTACTTCCGCCCCGGTCACGAGACGTTCCCGATCTACCACGACGCCGAGGTCCGCCGCGTGATCGCCAACGGCGTGAAATACGTCGCCCCCCCGGAAGGGCTGAACCCGCCGATCGCGGTGACGTGGAAAGACCCGGCCCGGGAATACGGCGGCGATGGGAAGGACAGCGTCGTGCCGTACCGCGACGGCTCGCCGAACATCAAAGACCCGATCGCGCCGATCGCCGGCGAGCACGCAGTGGACGCGTCGCTGCACGACCACTGAATTTTTTTTGGGTAGCGGGCGAATTCATTCGCCCGACGGGCGGACAAGTCCGCCCGCTACCCGCCGAGGTCTGCCGGCTGCGTCATGCAGAGGCAGTGCAGGTTGCCCAAGCCCACGAGCAGGTGCTCGCTGCGGACGGGCACGACCGAGTGGGTCGGTAGCGCGTCGTCGAGGAAGCGACACGCCGCGTCGTCGGCGGGCTGGCCGAAGGCGGGGACGAAGAGCCGGCCGTTGAGGATGACGAAGTTGGCGTAGCTCGCCGGCAGGTCGGTGCGGGCCGCCGGGCCGAAGCGGTCGGCGGGGAAGTCGTAGACGATCGGCGCGGGTCGGGGCAGTTCGAGGACATCGCAGCCGACGGCCCGCAGCGGCGCAGCGTCGATGCCGGGGTGGACCGCGACGAGACCGGGGGCGAGGAACCGCGCGGCGTTGTCGACGTGGCCGTCCGTATCGTCCCCCGGAAGCAAGTCGCCCCGCAGGGTGAGCCAGACCGTGCGGTCGATGCCCAGCGTGTCGGCGAAGCGTCGCTCCCAGGTGTCGCGGTCGGCCGAGTGGGGACGAGCGTCGAGCAGGCAGTTGGTGGTGGTCAGCAGCGTGCCCCGGCCGTCGGTGTCGATCGCCCCGCCTTCGAGGACGTGGTCGTGGTGAACCTGCGGCAGGCTCAAGGCTTCGGCGAGACGGCCCGCCGCGGCGTCGTCGAGGGCGCGGGTCTCGTATTTCTGCCCCCAGCCGTCGAAGCGGAAGTCGTGGGCCACGAGTCGCGGTTCGGGCTGGATGTCCCACACAAATAGCGGCCCGTAGTCGCGGACCCAGGCGTCGTTGGTGGCGATGCCCAGGTCGTCGAGCCGGCGGACGGGGGCGGCCTCGGCCATCGCGTCGCACCAGGCGGCGTGCTGGGCCTGGGCTTCGCCGAGGCAGCCGGGCCAGGTCTCGGGGTTGCGGGGCGTATCGACCCAGACCGCCGCGGCGGGCTCCCACTCGGCGGGCCAGCGGTAGGTTATCGGCTTGGGCGCGGGGTTCCGGGGGTGACGCATGGCTTTTCTCGGACCCCGCCGGGCGAGCCTAGCAGAGAAGCCAGCCGTTACACTGCCGGGCCGTGGGTCCGCGGTGGACCCGCGTTTTTTTATGCCCCCCCGGAAGCTCAACCCCACGGCTCGCGTGGTTGACGCCGAGTCGTGGTCGGCTCCCGGTGGGCCTCATGAGGAGCTGTTTCCATGGCAGAGAACGAATCCCAGACCACGATCATCGGCGCCGACTCGTACTTCAAGGGCGAAATGAGCTTCGAGCGGACCGCCAAGATCGTCGGGCGGTTCGACGGCAAGATCTCGGGCAAGGGTGAGCTGCAGGTCGCCCAGTCCGCCACCTGTAAAGCCGACATCGAGTCCGCGGTCGCCAACGTCGACGGCACGATCGAGGGCAACATCACCGCCCAGGACGCGGTGAAGCTGACCGCCAACGGCAAGGTCAAGGGCGACATCACCGCGACGAAGATGACGATGGCCGAGGGCGCGTCGTTCTACGGCATGTGCGCCGTCGGGCCGGACGCGGCGAAGTCGGCGGGCTCGTCGTCGTCCGGCGGCTCGGGCTCCGGCGGCGGTGGTTCAGCTTCCGGCTCTTCCGGGGGTTCCGGGGGCGGACAGCAGCCTCCGAAGAAGTAAGCCAGCCCGGCCGGGGCGTGCTGCGCGGCGGTGAGCCGCTGCGCGCGGGTCGTGCGCGCCCACTTCCGCCTCGGCTTGCGTGGTTGTGACGTGTCGTCACGCGCGGTCTCCCGCGCGTGCCCGGTCCCCGATACCCGATCCCTGTTCCCTGCCCCCGCATGGCCCGGAGTCTGCCCCCCAAGACGGTGCGGTGTTACCACTGCGGCCACCGATTCGAAGTCGGCGGGCGGGCCCAGTCCACGTCTTGCCCGGGGTGCAACAAGGCGGTGATGGTCGCCGACCAGGTCATCGACAAGCAGCGGGGCCCGATTCGTGAGCTCAAGACCTGCGGCAAGATCGTGGTCAAGAAACGTGGCCGGCTGATCTGCCACCACGTCGTGGCGCACGACGGGCTGACCTGCGACGGCATCCTCGACGCCCGGACGGTGGAGAGCGGCACGCTCGTGACGCTGGGCAAGAAATCCAACTTCAAGGGCGACCTCGCCGCCCCGGCGATCGACATCGCCGAGGGCGCGGTCATCCAGCCCAGCCGCTTCGCCATCGGCCCTCCACCCCCGGAACAAGGGGCAACACCGACGCCGTCGGATCAGCCATCAGATCAAGAGAGCGAGGACAGCGGGTGACACGCGGCGATTGGTTGTCGGTACAGGGAGAAAAAGAAACCCCCGCCGACGGCGAGGGCTTCCGGTGTCTTGCGGGATGTCGAGCGGACCTCGATCAGGCCAGTTCCCGGGCCAACGCGTCGACGGTGGCGTCGATCTTCTCGGGGGTCTCGTACGTGCCCGCCGCGATCTGGGCGCGGACCTGGGCGACCAGGCCCTCGCGTATTTCGGGCAAGCCTTTGACCAGCTTCGAGAGCGTCTTGGCGGTGTCGGACAGCTCGAGGCGGTCGGCGGCCCGGCCGGACCCGGCGGCGGGCTCGGCGGACGACAGGCGGCCCTGGGCGGTGTACGCGGTGGCGGGGGGCGTGAGGCGGTGCAGGGGGGCGATGTCACTCATGTCGGTGGACTCCTTTCCCAGACGGCGGCCGAATCCCGGTCCGACACACGGGCCCAACGTGGGGGTGTGTCGCGAAGTTGGGCCGCCGAACAGGCTTACTGGGCTGGCATTCCTATCGCCAAGCTCCGTCCGGCGACTTGAACCTCTCGTAGCCAAACGTATTGTACAGTAAATCAAATATTTTCAGTTATTTAAAAATAAAATCCTGATAAATCCCGAACCCTAGGTCCGCTAATCGACCCGCGATCACTACTGGGAACCAGGTGGCAAACCGCGGTTATTCAACGGGTTACCACCCGGTATCGTTCGTGTTCGGCATACCCAAACATTATGCGAAAAAAAGTGAAAAAAATTTTGGGTTATCGGGCCTGAATTTCCTTGACAGACCGGGCAATCTGGGCGGATTGGGCGTTCAGGGCCACGTCGTGGACCCGGAACACCGCTACGCCCGCCGCCACGCCCCACGCCGTGGTCGCCGCGGTGCCCCCCGCGGGGTCCGGCTCGACCCGGCCGGCGGGGTCGCCCGCCAGCTTTGCCAGGAAGCTCTTGCGGCTCGCCCCCAGCATCACCCCCGCCGCCCCCGCCGCGTGGGCCGACGCCACCAG
The DNA here is from genome assembly GCA_039025315.1 of Planctomycetota bacterium. Lineage (GTDB taxonomy): Bacteria > Planctomycetota > Phycisphaerae > Phycisphaerales > Phycisphaeraceae > Algisphaera. Next base: position 4,724 of record JBCCOP010000138.1, read on the forward strand.
GTCCGGCAGCGCCGCGAGCAGCCGCAGGTTGTGTTCCACCGTCTTGCCGAAGCCGATCCCCGGGTCCAGCAGCACCGCGCGCGCCGGCACGCCCGCGGCCCGCGCCGCGTCGAGCCGTTCTTCTAAAAACGCCGCGACCTCGGCCGCCACGTCGCCGTAGCTCGGGTCCCGCTGCATCGTCGCCGGCTCGCCCCGCATGTGCATCAGCACCACCGCCGCCCCCCGCTGCGCCGCCAACGGCAGCAGGCCCGGGTCCTCCCGCCCGGCGCTGATGTCGTTCACCACCGCCGCCCCCGCGTCCAGCGCCGCGGCCGCCACCGCCGCCCGCGTCGTGTCGATGCTGATCGCCACCGTGTTGTGCCCCGCGTCGTCCAGCGCCGCCCGTAGCGCGGCGACCACCCCGGCCGTCCGTCGCACCTGCTCGTCGGCGTCGACCCGGTCCGCCCCGGGCCGGGACGACTCGCCGCCGACGTCGATCAGGTCCGCGCCCTCGGCCGCCATCGCCAGGCCGCGGGCCACCGCCGCCGCCTCGGTGTCGTAACGCCCGCCGTCGGAGAAGCTGTCGGGCGTCACGTTGAGCACCCCCATGATCCGCGGCCGGTCCAGCGTCATCACGCCCCCCGGAAGTGGCAACCGCCTGGTCTCGGGTTGAATCGTGGCTTCGGTCACCGGGTCACACCTCGATCTGGCCCCAATCGCTCCGCAGGAACCGGGCCGTGAACACCGCGCCGCGGACCAGCAGCTCGCCGCACAGGGCGTACCACACGCCCAGGAGCCCGAGTTCGAACTCGACGCCCAGCACCCACACCGCCGGCAGGCGGACCAGCCAGGTCGAGGCGTTGGACAGGATCATCGGCCCGCGGGTGTCGCCCGCCCCCCGCATCGCCTCGCTGAGCACGAGGTAGCTGCCGAAGCCGACCTGAATGAACCCGCACAGCCGCACCAGCTCGGGCGCCTGCGCCAGCAGCTCGGGCTGGTCCGTCATCAGCCGCGTCCACGCCCCCGGAAATAAGATGAATGTCACACCCACGGCGGTCATCAGCCCGGCCCCGAGCGCCCAGCAGTAGGCCGTCGCCCGCCGCGCCGCCGCCACGCTGCCCGCTCCGAGGTACTGGCCCGCCAGCGTCGCCGCCGCCACCCCGAACGCCATCCCCGGCAGGAAGCTGATCGCCTCGATGCGGATCGCGATGATGTGTGCCCCCTGCAACGCCGCGCCGTCGCCGCCCAGGTCGTTCACGGCGATGAAGCCAACCACCATGATCACCCCGAAGTTGCCCAGCCAGTGGCCGAAGCGGTCCACGAGGTTCGGCAGCGCGACCCGCACGATCCGCCGCAGCGTGGGGGCGTGCGGCCGCAGCCGTTTGGCCCGCAGCCGGATCTGCCCGCCCGGGCGGCGCAGCACCCACACCGTGGCCAACGCCCCGACGACCCAGGCGATCACCGTCCCGGTGGCGATGCCCATGACCCCCATGTCGAAGCGGCTCACCAGCGTCAGGGTCAGCGCGACGTTGACCGCGTTGACCCCGAGCATGACCCAGAACGGGCTCTTCGTGTCGCCCGCCCCGGAGAGCGCCATGCCCCCGACGAACAGCACCGCCGCCGCCGGCGTCGC
>JBCCOP010000139.1:0-6214 GCA_039025315.1 Planctomycetota bacterium
CGCCCGCCGGCCGCTCGAGGCCCAGCGGCGTCAGAGCCGTCCAACTCGCCGGGTCGTCGATGTCTTTCGTGGTGGCGAATACCGCCTGATATTCCGGGTCCCATTGGCCGTCTTTTGCTTGCGCGATGAGGTACCAAACGCCGTGCGGACGGAAAAAGAAGATCTGTGGGGCGCAACAATACGCCGCGTGATTTCCCAGGACCTCGGCCCGGCAGCTCGGTAGGTCGTCGAGGTTCTCGCAGGCGCACCACGCCACCGCATGGCTCCGCGTACGGCCGCGCATCGTAAAGAACAAGTGCCAACGGTCGCGGTGCCGGACGATCGATGGGTCTTTCAGTGCGATCGCATCTTTGGGCATCTGCGGCGTAATTGGAGGCCCGGCATGCCACGATTCGGGCAACACGAAAGAATCGAAAATCATGAAATGGGCTCGGTGGACTTTAAGGTCGAAGGGGAAAAGGGCGTGGGAATCATACGTAGAGGGCGGCCTATGGATTATGATCCAAACAGTTCCAGTCTACTTCCCCGAAGCCACGGACCTGTGGATCAGAATATGACATTTAATCCAGCCGCGTTTCCATTATGGACTGACGGACAAAGCAAAGTGCCGGTTTGGTGTGTTACGCCGGGGTTGGACCGGACGCTGCATAGGTTCTTCACGACAAGTCCGTTTTCACCGTCGGGGCGTTACTTGGCGGTGTTGCGTTTGCCGTATGAAGACCGACGGGTGATGCCGGGCGACGTGGCGGAAGTGTACGTGGTGGACTTGACCACCGGGCAGGCGCGGCGGGCGGCGGAAACCCGGGGCTGGGAGATGCAACTCGGGGCGAACCTGCACTGGGGGGCCAGCGATTCGGAACTGATCTTCAACGATCTGGACACCGCGGACTGGGTCCCTTATGCCCGGGTGGTGGATTTTGCGACCGGCCGAGATCGCCGCCTGGAGGGGACGGTTTACACCGTGTCGCCGGATGGCCGGTACATTGCATCGGCGGACATGCGGGCGATGCGTCGGACGCAGTCGGGCTACGGCGTGATCGTCCCCGATGACCTGGTGCCGGCTCGGCCGGGGCTGAGCGGCGACGACGGCTGCTGGGTGACCGACGTGCAGACCGGCAAACGCGACTTAGTGGCGTCGATCCGCGACCTGGTTGAGAAAAGCCGAAACGGCTTCGACCTCGACGACGCTGACAAGTACGACGTGTACGGTTTTCACGCCTGCTGGAGCCCACGGGGCGATCGGCTGATGTTCACGTTACGTTGGACGCCACGAGAAGGCCGAGGCCTGGACGACCTGAAGCAGATGAAACGATATCACAGCGTTCTGACGCTTAAGCCCGACGGCACCGACATCTATGAAGCCATCCCCAATTCGCGCTGGGTCCACGGCGGCCATCACACCTACTGGGCTCCCGACGGCGAGCACCTCACGGCCAACCTTCGCTTCCCGGGCGAACCCGGACTCCGCCTGATCCGCGTGCGGTACGACGGCATCGGTTTCGAGCGGCTCTCCGAGACAGTGCACGGCTCAGGCCATCCGTCCATGCTCCCCGGTGGACGCTACATGGTTACCGACACCTACACCGACGAGAACGGCTTCTGCGAAGACGGGTGTTCGCTTCTGCGATGGATCGACCTGCAGCAACACAACGAAACCGAGTTGATTCGTTTCCGAACTAAGCAGCCAACGCCCCGCGGTGAAGCCCGGGTGGACCCGCACGTCGCTTGGGACCGCGACTGGCGCTACGTCGCCTTCAACGGATTCATGGACGGGACGCGGCGGGTCTACGTCGCGGACCTGAGCGGCATCCGGCAAGGCGATACGAAATGACGTTAACATCCGACAGACCGAGACGGTCTTTTCACAACGGAATACGGGCGTTCGGTTTAAGGCCTTGAGCTAGAACAAATCAAATCCGCTTTACGCTCTGATCTTGATCCTTATTACCCTTAAATTTTATTTATGCCGCCATCTCCTCACGACTCGTTGACCACTACGATCCCGACGCCCGGCGACCATTCTTGGTTTGTGCATGACCGGTTCGGTCTGTTTGTTCACTGGGGCCTCTACTCGATGCCGGCCCGGCACGAATGGGTTCAGTCATACGAACGTATCGCTCCCGAAGCTTATTCAACCCGGTATTTCGACCGCTTCGATCCCGATCTCTACCGCCCCGAGTTGTGGGCCGCGGCGGCCGGTGATGCCGGCATGAAGTATGCGGTGATCACGGCCAAACACCACGAAGGCTTCTGCCTCTGGGACTCGGGGCAGACCGATTTCAAGGCAACCCAAGCGCCGTGCGGCCGGGACCTGCTTCGGCCCTTCCTAGACGCGATCCGTGAGCGGGGGATACGGGCCGGGCTCTACTACTCGCTCATCGATTGGCATCACCCCGATTACGTCGTCGACTTCCACAACCACCCTCAGCGTGAATCGGTGCCGCCCACGCCCGGCGCCGTCTACCACCGGGGAACGCCCGTCACCGGCCGGGACTACGACGGCCGTGACATCAACGACGGCCGAGACCAGTCGAAATACGCCGCCTACATGAGGGAACAGGTCCGCGAGCTTTTGACCGACTACGGCGACATCGACGTGCTCTGGTTCGACTTCACGTTCCAGGTCCACCCCGACCAACCGCGGGACGACTTCCGATTCAACAAAGGCCGGGAAGCCTGGGACGCAAAACGTCTCTACGAGATGATCCGGGAGTTGCGGCCCGAGATCATGCTGACCGACCGGCTGGATCTGGACCTGCCGCTGTCCGGCGGGGACTTCAAAACGCCCGAGCAGGCCCAGCCGCGTGAATGGGTGCACGTCGAGGCCGACGGGCAGCAGCGCCCGGTGGTCTGGGAGGCGTGCCAAACTTTCTCGGGCTCGTGGGGCTACCACCGCGACGAGAACGAGTGGCGGTCGTCGCGGCAGCTGATCTCGACGCTGATCGACTGCGTGAGCAAGGGCGGCAACCTGCTGCTCAACGTCGGCCCGACCGGCCGGGGTGAGATCGACGAGCGTGCACTTTCCCGCCTCGGCGACATCGGGCGATGGATGAAGCGGCACGACCGGTCGATCTACGGCTGCACGCAGGCCCCGCCCGAGTTCCGCCCGCCCGAGCACACCCGGCTCACGTATCACCCGCAGCGACGCCGGCTGTACGTCCACCTCTTCGACTGGCCGTACCACCTGCTGCATCTCGACGGCCCGGGGTATGTGGAACTAGTCGAGTACGCCCAGCTGCTCCACGACGCCAGCGAGGTCGGCTTCGGCCTGGACGCCTGGCACAAGAAACAACTCGGCGAAGCCGCGGAAACGTTGACGCTTAACCTGCCGACCCGCGAGCCGGCCGGCGTCGAGGTGCCCGTGGTCGAGCTGTTCCTGAAATAAAAAGTGCCCGCATTGAACACTTCGTATCGGTTGGTTGTATGTCTCGACCTGGACGAGCGATGAAGACCGAGTGATCCGCGACGGCTCGGGCCGCGTCCAGCGCTGGCACGCTCCCGTACCGAGCACCCCGGCCATGCCCCATCCCACCGACCCACCCCTCCCGCCCGGTTACGTTGACGTTACCGCCGGGCCGTACCACTGCGACCCAACCGGCCGCGACGACTGCACCGCCGCGCTGCGTCAGGCCTTAGACGACGTCGTGGCCGTACACCTCGCCGCCTACCACGACACGCTCCGCGAACGGGAAGAGAACCCGCAGCGCGAATGGATCGAGATCAACCGCAAGCACATCGTCTTCTCACGAAAGGTGCCGCCGATCTGAGTCCTGTGGTTCCCGGCCGGGACGTACCGGCTGACCGACACGGTTTGCTACACGTTGCCGGATCTGAACAACCTCGGCGGCATGGAATTCAATCGCTGCATCCACCTGTTCGGTGCCGGCGTCGGCCAGACGGTACTGAAGCTCGACGACTACGCCGCGGGTTTCAGCGGTGATTCGCATAGACCAGCCGTGTCGTTCATCCGCACGGAAAAGAACGGCTCAAACGTAGCGATGCAGAACAGTTTCGAACGGATCACGATCGACACCGGCTCCGGCAACCCTTCCGCGGTCGCGCTGGAATTCTTCGGCAACAATTCCGGCGCGGTCCGCGACGTCGAACTGCGGACCTCCGACCCCGACCGCCGCGGCTACGCCGGCCTGCACATCGGCCACTGGAACGCCAGCGGTGTCCTCACACAGCGGCTCAAGGTCCACGGCTTTGACTACGGCGTCCGGGTCGACCACCAGCGGCTGTACACCGCGTACGAACACCTGGAACTGACCCACCAACGCGTGGCCGGCTTCCGCCTCGACGGCAACGTGGTCGCCGTCCGCGGGCTGCGCAGCGTCAACGCCGTGTCGGCCGTCCACGTCACGGGCGGATCGTCGTCGATCACGCTGCTCGACAGCGAACTGACCGGCGGCGATCCGGGCCACGCCGCGGTCGAGGTCGAAGCCGGCTTCCTCACCGCCGCCGACGTGACCACGAGCGGCTACGGCTACGCCCTGCGCGTCGCCGGCGAGCCGGTCGGCCCGGTCGATCGCATCAACCGCTACGCCACGCACGAGGTTGCCACCGGCGGCGCGACGTACGCCGACCACCGCCGGCTGCCGGTGCGGGAACCGCCGGCGGTGATCGACCCGGACGATGCCGACGGCGTGGTTCACGTCGCCGACCACGGCGCGACGGGCAACGGCGAGACCGACGACACCAACGCTCTGCAACGCGCGATGGACGCCGGCGGCGCGGTCGTCCGCTTCCACCCCGGCCAGTACCGCATCGACACGCAGATCACCGTCCCCGCCCGCGTCGAGGCGATCGACTTCGGCTTCGTCAACCTCATCGACACCCGTGTGCCTAGCGACGTGACCGACCCGATCGCCGTCTTCCGTGTCGTCGGCGAGACCGACCGGCCGCTGCTGATGCGGAACCTGTTCTCGATGGTCGAGTTTTATTCGAGCCGGTACTTGATCGAACACACCTGTGTCCGGCCGATGGTCGTCCGCGACGTGCACGTCCAAGCGGCGGCGGTCTACTTCAACTCCGTACCCGGCGGGACCGTCTTCCTCGAAAACTGCTGCAACACCGTCGGCGACTCGGCACGCCGGCTGCCCGGCTTCGTCTTCCGCCGCCAGACCGTCTTCGCCCGCCAGTTCAACCCCGAACGCGCTAGCCCCCAGGTGATTAACGACGGCTCGGACCTCTGGGTGCTTGGGTTCAAGACCGAGGTCGATACCGCGTCGATCCATACGATCCATGGCGGACGCACCGAGTTCTGGGGCGGCATCCTCAACCTCTACCAATACGGCCCGGCGCACGAGCCGCAGGTCTTCAACCACGACGCGTCCACCCTCTTCGCCTGCGCGACCACCGGTAGCGGGGCCGAACACCCGGCGACGTGCGTCGCCCGCGACATGCAAGGCGGATCGAAGACCGAGTTCGATTGGTGCGACTTCCCGACCCGGCTGAACGAAGGCACCGAGAACTGCGTCGCCCTGCCGATGGTGTTGCTGCCGAAGCAGTGATCGGTCAGTCTCCGCGTGGCTTGCCGAAAACGATAACGTGCGGGTCGGCCGGCGTCTTGAACTTCGGGTAGGGCGGGTCGGCCGGGTGGTCGTTGAGTTGGTCGGTGGTGACGATCTCGCCGTCGGCCGTACGGTAGACGGTGTAGCTGCGTGGGACGTCGGCGGAGAGGATCTGGTCGCCGCCGCCGTCGTGGAGGTAGACGACGGCGAGGCGGCCGGGATCGAGCAGGCCGGGCCGGCCCCAGGTGATGGTCCAGTCGGGCGCGAGGCCGGCGGTGTCGTACCGGCGGAGGACTTTGCCGACGGCACCGAAGTGCACGCTGCCGGGGAAATCGATCGCGCCTCGCCAGCCGTGGTCGGGTGCGGTGAACTGGTCGGGCCAGCCGGGTTCGTCGGCGTGGTGTCGCCACTGCCAGAGGCTCATCGCGCCGTAGACCACGCCCATCGTGCCGCCGGCGCAGAGGTTGGACCACGCTTCGTGCGCCTGCCACGGCCCGGCGGCGCGGTCCGGGCTTTCGTAGGTCGGCTCGCCGTTGCCGCACGCCTTGGCGGGGGTTCGGTCCCAGAGCCAGCGGACGCGGTCGGGCAAGTGGTGGCCGGCGTGTCCGGTCTGGCACCATTGGAAGTCGAGCCAGTCGGCGGCCTGATGGGCGTCGGCGGTGCGGTTGGGGCCGTAGTGGATGCCGGTGGGTTGGGCGTAA
>JBCCOP010000140.1:0-6178 GCA_039025315.1 Planctomycetota bacterium
CGAAACCACGCTCCTCGGCTCGGTCTCGCCGACGTCGGGTGAGATCGCCAGCGGGCTGACGTTCGTCATCGATTCGGCCACGCTGCTCAGCGAGCTGCAGGACGACACCAACAACGCGATCACGTTCATCGTCACCGGCACAGGGTCCGTCGGCAGCCCCATCCGGCCCATCATCGACTCGCGGGAAAATCCCACCGGCAGCGGGGTTTCGCTCACCCTCATCCCCGAGCCCGGGTCGCTGGTGTTGGTCGCGGCGGGTCTGGGACTCACCCTGTCGCGGCAGCGGCAGATTCGGGCCGCCTGACCGCCGGACGGATCGACCGTACGCACCGCGAAAGGGCCAACGGGATCAGCCGTTGGCCCTTTTTCGTGGCGTCTGTCCGACGGGTGCCGAGGACAGCCGGGGGTGACGGCGGGAAAAAAGCTTGCATTCTCAGCCGGTCCGGATAAGATTCACACGAGAGAATTCTCACGTGTGAATCCTGCCGCCGCTGGCCGCCTATGCCCTCGACCGTCCATGCTCACCCAAGCCCAACTCGCCCAACGCCTCGGCGTAGACCGCTCCACCGTCTCGCTGTGCTTCAACCAGCCCCAGCGTGTTAAGGTCGCCACCCGGCAGCGCGTCCTGCAGACCGCCCGCGAACTCGGCTACCGGCCCAACGCCGCCGCCCGGGCCACCAAACGCGGCTCGTTCCAGGCCGTCGGCCTCCTCCAGACCACCCACAAGTTCCACGGCTACCTCCCCACCCCGCTGCTCGAGGGCATCCAGGACGCCTTAGCTGAACACGACCTGGCGTTCATGCTCGCCAAGCTCCCGGACGCCGAACTCTCGCAAACCGCCGACCCGCCCCGGATCCTCGCCGAACGCATGGTCGACGGCCTGTTGGTCAACTACACCCACCACGCGCCCCCGGCCCTGAGCCCCATGCTCCACGACGCCGGGGTCCCCGCAGTCTGGATCAACACCAAGCGGGCCGAAGACTGCGTCTACCCCGACAACCTCGACGCCGCCCGACGCCTCACCCAACACCTCCTCGACCTCGGCCACCGCCGCGTTGGCTACCTCCCCGCCCACCTCGCCGCGGTCGATCCCGACGGCCACTTCAGCCACCTCGACCGCCTCGCCGGCTACCAGCGCGCCATGCAGCACGCCGGCCTGCCGCCTCGCGTCATCACCACCGACCGCGACGACGACCGGGCCCGGCACGAACGCCTCCGCGCCGCCTTCACCGGGCCCGACGCCTGCACCGCCCTGATCGTCTACTTCTCCGGCTTCGCGCCCCTGGTCCTCGACGTCGCCCGGGACCTGGACCTACGCCTCGGCCCCGACCTCTCGCTCGCCACCTTCGCCCTGCAGGACAACAATCACCTGTTCGGCGGCACCATCATGGTCCCGCCGCACCACGAGCTCGGACGCGCCGCCGTCCGGATGCTCCACCGCCGGCTCGGCCCCGCCGCCGGCGACGAGCCCGCGCCGCCCGTCGTCCTGCCCTACCGACTGCACGCCGGGCACAGCACCCAGCCGCCGCCGGCCTGACCCGGATTCTCGGCTTTCTCGTTTCTTTTCCAACCCCTTTTGGAGGACCCCGTCATGATCGCTCGCTTCGCCGCCCCCGCCCTGCTCGCCGTCGTCGCCGCCGCGCCGGCGAGCGCCGCCGTCATCGGCACCTACACCTTCGACAACACGGCCGGCGCCGCCAGCGCCCCGGCCAGCAAATCGATCGACGCCCAGCCCGACGACGCCACGTTCAGCGACTTCGTGGTCATCGGAGCCAACGAGGTCACCGGCGGGAAAGCACCGGGTCAAAACAATCGCAATCGCCTCGGCACCGACGGCTGGAACACCGGCGACCAAAGCTTCGACGCTGGCAAATACGTCGGCTTCACCCTCACCGCCGATACCGGCTTCGTCCTCGACCTCAACGAATTTTCGTTGGGCTTCGGCGTTGCTAACGACACCAACAACACCGGCGACGGCTTCTCCCCCCGCGACCTGAGCGTCATCGCCCGCACCAGCGCAAACGGCACTTTTGTAGAAATCATTAACGAAAACGACATCCAACTCGGCTCAAACGCCTTCACCACCTTCACCGCCAACCTCACCGGCTTCGCCGACACCGAATTCTTCGAGGTCCGCATCCGCGCCGCCGACCCCGACATCGCTTCCCGCCCCGCCCGCTTCGACAACATCTCGATCGACGCGCAGGTCATCCCCGAGCCCGCGTCGCTCGCGCTGGTCGCGGCGGGCCTCGGCCTCGTGCTGACGCGGCGCGGCCGACTCGTCGGCGGGTGACCGAACGCACCCGGACCCCGCCCCGAGGGCCGACGGACGCAACCACACGGCGCGTGCTCTAGCACTTATGAAGTTGCGCTCCGAGTCGACCTCGAGCTGCTGATGGGCGTCCCCGTCGTCGCTGTCCCGGGAGGCGAGTTGGCCGTCGCGATGGGAACGCGGGACGACCCGGAGGCGGCCGGGTATCACCCGCTCAACGTGAGGCTCCCGCGGTCCGTCGTCGCCTCAGCCCGGACGGGTCATCGCGTCGTAGTCCATCAACGCGGCGAGCCGCTCGGCGGGCATCAGGCCCAGCTCGCTGACGAGCTGCTTGATGGTTTTGCCTTCTCGGTGCGCTTGTTTCGCCAGCGCGGCGCACTTGTCGTAGCCCACTTCCGGGGCCAGCGCGGTGATGGTCATCAGCGAGGCTTCGAGCAGCTCGGTGCAGCGGTCTTCGTTGACCTCGAGGCCGTCGAGAAGCTTGTCGACGAAGACGTCCGAGACGTTGGCCAGCAGCTCGACCGACTCGAGGAAGGCGTCGATCATCACGGGCATGGCGACGTTGAGCTCGAAGATCGAGCCGACGCCGCCGAGGCCGGCCGTGGTGACGGTGGCGTCGTTGCCGATGACCCGGCAGGCGACCTGCATGACCGACTCGCAGATCACGGGGTTGACCTTGCCGGGCATGATGGAGCTGCCGGGCTGGATCGCGGGGAGGTTGAGTTCGCCGATGCCGCAGCGTGGGCCGGAGCCGAGGTGGCGGATGTCGTTGGCGATCTTGGAGAGGGAGACGGCAATGGTTTTGAGGCAGGCGTGCGACTGCACGAAGCAATCTTTTGCGGACTGGGCCTCGGTGTGGCAGTCTGCTTCGGCGAAGTCGATGCCGGTGCGTTCGGCGAGGGTGCGGCAGACCCGCTCGGCGAATTCGGGGTGGGCGTTGATGCCGGTACCGACAGCAGTACCGCCGATCTCGAGGTTTTGTCGCATGCCCTCATAAGCAAACCCCGAGCGGTGGACGCCGTGCTCGATCGCTTTGGCGTAGCCCGCGAAGACTTGGCCCAACCGGATCGGCGTGGCGTCCATCAGGTGGGTACGGCCGGTCTTCAAAATCGCGTCGTAGGCTTCAGCTTTGGCGGATAGGGCCAGATGTAGACGTTTGACGGCCGGCTGTAACGCGTTCTTGATTTGGAGGCCGCCCGCGATGTGCATCGCCGTGGGGAACGTATCGTTGCTCGACTGCCCCATGTTGACGTGGTCGTTGGGGTGGACGCCCCCTTCCGCTTTGGTGGTCGCGCCGAGGCCGAGCTTGTCGTTGGCGACGGCGGCGATGACCTCGTTGGCGTTCATGTTGGTGCTGGTGCCCGAGCCGGTCTGGTAGACGTCGACGGGGAAGTGGGCGTCGTGCCCCCCGGAAGCGACCTCGTCGGCGGCGGCGATGATGGCGTCGGCCAACTTCGCGTCTAATTTTCCGAGGTCTTTGTTGGCCTGGGCGCAGGCGGCCTTGAGGTGACCGAAGGCGTGGATCACCGCCGGCGGGAGGGGGCGGTTGGCGATGGGGAAGTTGGCGACCGCGCGGGCGGTTGAGGCGCCGTAGAGGGCGTCGGCGGGGACGGGCATCTCGCCCATCGAGTCTTTTTCGATCCGTGTGTCGCCGCTACGGGGGGTGATGTTACTCATGCCCCGGAAGGTAACCCCGGGTCTGGCCGGCCGCCACCGGCAGCGATGCGGTGCGGATTAGGCGGCGCGGCGGTCGGGGTCGTCGGTCGCGTCTTCTGCGGGCTGGTGGAGCTTGAGCACGGCATCGGCCATCTGGTCGAGCAGGCCGGTGGCGCGGTCGCGCAGCTCGGCGAGGATCTGGTCGGCCTGGTGGTCGAACAGGTCGGCGAGGCCGGCGAAGCGTTCGTCGAGCCGCTGGGCCTGTTCCAGCAACTGGCCGTCGGCGGTGTCGGCGAGGCCGCTCAATCGGTCGGCGTGTTGTTGGCGGTGCTCGTCGAGCTTGCTGCGGAAGGCCTCGTGCGTGTCGTGGGTGCGGGCCATGGCGGCGACGACCTGCCGGCGGACGTTGGCCAGCGCGGCGTTGCCCGCCGACTCGGTGCGGGCCAGCAGCTCGCCGGCCCGCTCGTCTAAAGATTCGGCGAGCGAATCGAAACGGGCGACCAAGTCGCGTTCGGTGACCGCGGCGGCTTCGCGCACCTCGTTGACCAACCGGTCACGCCGGGTGGCGAGGGCGGCCAGCGCGTCGGCGTCGAGCCGTTGCCGGGCCTCATCGGCGTAGCGGTCTATCGCCTCACGGCCAAGGCCTTCGTGGGCCGCGACGTGTTCGTCGAAGCGTTCGAGCTGGCCGGTAATTTTGGCGGGCAGGCCGTCGGCCACGGCGAGGGCGTCGCGCAGCGCAGCGTGCAGGTCGCGGCCCTCTTTGAGCGTGGGGCCGAGCTGGTCGATCCGCGCGGCGAGGCGTTCTTCGAGCTGTTCCAGCCGCTTCAGCTTGGTGTCGGTGGTCTGGTTGATGCGTTGGAACTTGGCGTCGAGTTGCGCATCAAGCGCGGTGAGCTTGGCGACGAGTTTCTGGAGTTTGTTGGCCGTGGACGCGTCGGGATCGGAGGCGGGAGCGGCCACCGGTCGCGGCTCGCTGGCCGGCCGGCTTTTCTCGGCCGTGAGGGCGACCTCGGCGCGGGCGTCCTTGAGCATCTTGAGCAACCGGAAGCGTTCGTCGCGGGCGCGGTCGAGCAGGCCGGTGAGGTCGGCCCGGGCCGCGGCGGCGGGCGGCGCGTCGCGGTCGCGGCGGGAAGAAAACGGCTTGGCGGGGTCGATCATGGCGGGCCATCTCCAGCGGATGCGAGCAGAAAAAAATCGCTCCGAGTGCCCGTCTAAATCGGCGGCCGCCGCCGGCTTGCTCCGACCGCCACGCCACCGATGTTTATCGGGACCGGCGCGGCCGATAAAAACCGTCCCCCGCCGCCTGCGCGGGCCGTCCGCCGCGTGTCACCGCGTTGCCCGGCGAGGCGAAACCCGCTAAAACGCTCGGCCGCCGTGCGTCGCCGCGCGGCTTCTTAACTCCCCCACCGCCCGTCCGGAGCCCGCCGCATGGCCCGCAGCAAGACGCCGCCTGACCACTACCTTTTCACCTCCGAGTCCGTGTCGATGGGCCACCCCGACAAGGTGTCGGACGCGGTCAGCGACGCGGTGCTCGACAGCCTGCTCGCGGTGGACCCCCGGGCCCGTGTCGCCTGCGAGACGTTCTGCACCACGGGCCTGGTCGTCGTCGGCGGCGAGATCACGGTGCACAACGCCAAGGCGGTCGACGCGCTCAACAACGCGGAAAACACCGTCCGCGACACGATCCGCCGCATCGGCTACGTCGGCGACCTGGGCATGAAGTTCGACGCCGACACCTGCGCCGTGATGCGGGTGATGCACAGCCAATCGGCCGACATCTCGCAGGGCGTCAGCGAGGGCGAGGGGCTGCACAAGGAGCAGGGCGCGGGCGACCAGGGGCTGATGTTCGGCTTCGCCTGCCGCGAGACGCCGGACCTGATGCCGCTGCCGATCGACCTGTCGCACAAGCTCGTCGAACGCCACGCCAAGGTCCGCGAGGCCGGCAAGCTCATCCGGGGCTTGCGCCCGGACGCCAAGAGCCAGGTCACCGTCGAGTACGACGCGGACCACAAGCCCGTGCGGATCGACACCGTCGTACTCTCGACCCAGCACACCGCCGACTGGAACGGTAAGGCCCAGCAGGCCAAGCTCAAGAAGGCGGTGCTCAAGCACATCATCGAGCCCTGCCTGCCCAAGAAGCTCTACGACCCCAAGAAGGTCAAGGTCCACGTCAACCCGACGGGCCAGTTCGAGGTCGGCGGGCCGCACGGCGACGTCGGGCTCACCGGCCGCAAGATCATCGTCGACACC
>JBCCOP010000141.1:0-6133 GCA_039025315.1 Planctomycetota bacterium
CACCGGCTCGGACGCCTCGGTCTTCCTCCGCGCCCTGGACCAGGTCACCGACACCACCGTGCTGGCCAAGCCCAACATCCTCGTGCTCAACCGCCAGAAGGCCGACCTGCTCGTCGGTGAACGCCTCGGCTACCTCAGCACGACCGTCACCGACACGTCGGAAACCCAGACCATCGAGTTCCTCGACGTCGGCACCCAGCTCACCGTCCGCCCGTTCGTCAGCGAGCAGGGCAACATCCGCCTCGAGCTCCGCCCGTCGGTCTCCGACGGCTCGACCCGGCTCGAGGGCGGCTTCATCATCCCCGACGAAACGACCCAGGAGCTGGTGACCAACATCATCGTCGAGTCGGGACAGACCGTCGTCCTCGGCGGCCTGTTCGTCGAAGACACCAGCGTCGACCGCAACCAGGTGCCCGGCCTCGGCGACCTGCCGATCCTCGGCGCCGCGTTCAAGGGCCAGGACGACACCTTCCGCCGCAGCGAAGTCATCTTCATGGTCAAGACCACCATCATGGACCACGTCGACCTCGCCGTGCTCGGCGACGCCGCCAACGAGCGCATCACCGACGCCCGCATCGGCATCCGCAACGGCCTGCTGCCCTTCTCCACCGACAAACTTGTCAGCAGCCACCTGCTCGACGCCCAGCGTCACCTCGAAGACGGCAACCTCGGCAAGGCCAAGTGGTCCGCCAACCTCGCCCTGCACCTCTCGCCCACCAACAAAGACGCCATCGCCCTCAAGGAAGCGATCGTCGGCGAGCCCATCGGCTACTACGACCAGACCTTCTTCGGCACGTTGGGCGACGCGTTCATCGACGCCGAGATGCAGACCCTGCCCGAAGAGATGCCGGCCGAAGAAGAGCCGACCGTCGAGGAAGAGGCCGTGCTGATCGAGCGCTCGCTCGGCGACGCCGGCGAAGAGGGCTCGGACGACGCGGACACCGCCGTCGCCGCCCCGGTCGACGGCTGGTGGGCCCCGGCCCCGGAAGCGGCCCCGGCCGATAAGTCCGCCGCCGCCGGCGACGAATCTTCGACCGTGATCGTCGTCGATATGCTCGACGAGCTCGCCGCCGAAGACGGCAACGGCTTCGACGCCGCGGCGCTCACCGAGGTCGAGATCGACTTCGAGATGACCGAGTAAGCCCCCGCCGGACCCGAACTTCGAGGGCCCGGGCCGGAGAGGCCCGGGCCCTTTTTTTGTCCCCGCTCCCGTTCCCCCACGGACCGCACCGCCATGACCCGCCCCGCCCCGCGTAACGCCTTTGCCCTCGCCCTGGTGACGCTGGCCGCGTCGTCGCTGCTCGGCTGCCAGAACAGCCACGAGCAGTGGGTCGACGACGCGAACAACCGCTGGCACAGCCTGCGCTCGACCGCGATGCTGGACATGGCGCAGGGCCAGTTCGAGGCCGGCGCGCTCGACCAGGCCGAGAAGA
Organism: Planctomycetota bacterium; assembly: GCA_039025315.1. Lineage (GTDB taxonomy): Bacteria > Planctomycetota > Phycisphaerae > Phycisphaerales > Phycisphaeraceae > Algisphaera. The sequence continues at coordinate 1,434 of JBCCOP010000141.1, forward strand.
CCGTCATGGAGGCCGCGTCGATCGACGCCAGCAACCCCCGGCTGCACCTGATGGCCGGGCGGATCGCGCTGGAGCGCGGCGAGCTGGAGCGGTCCTACCGCCTGTTCCAGCTCTCGACCGAGCTGGACGGGTCGATCGCCGACGCCCACTATTATCAGGGGGTGGTGCTGCAGCGGTGGCGGCAGTTCGACGCGGCGTTGGCGGCCTACCAGAAGGCCTACGAGCTTGAGGCCGACAGCGCGGCGCGGATGCTGGCCGTCGCCGAGACGCTGGTCTCGCTGCAGCGCACCGACGAGGCGGTCGAGCTGCTCGAGGGTAAGAAGTACTACTTCGATCAGAACGCCGGGCTGCGGGCGATGCTCGGGCACCTCTACGCGATGCGCGACGAGCCGCGGCTGGCGGTCGACAACTTCCGCTCCGCAGCGATGCTCGACCCCGAGAACGTCCGGCTGCACGAAGAGCTCGCCCTGGCGCAGGTCGCCGCGGGCGACCACGCCGACGCGGCGACCTCGCTCCGCCGGCTGCTCGAGCGGCCCGAGTACGACGGCCGCGCCGACCTCAAGCGGTCGCTCGCCCGCGCCGAGGCCGCCACCGGCCGGCTCGAGGCCGCCCGCGAGGTGTACCTCGGCCTGACCCGATCCGACCCGACCCACACCGAAGACTGGCTCCGCCTCGGCGAGGTCTGCTGGAAGACGCAAGACCTCGGCGGCGCGCTGATCGCCGCGAACCGCGCGGTGCAGCTTGCGCCGCGTCGGCACGAGGGCTACGTCCTCGCCGGCCTGGTCTGGCAGCAGCGCGGCCGGACCGAGAACGCGCTGCAGATGTTCGACCGCGCCATCGAGTTCGCCCCGGCCGGCGACGCCACGCCGCTGATCCTCCGCGGCCTGTCGCTGGAGAAGTCCGACCGCCACGCCGCCGCCGCCGAGGCCTACCAAGACGCCCTGGCCCGCGACCCCGACGACCCCCGCGCCCGCCGGCTGCTGGCGCGTGCCGAAGCGCAGTAAACACGCCCGGGCCGTCGCCACCGTATCCCTTACCGGGCCCCGTCTCAACTCCAGCGAAATCCCTCCAACCCGCACCACCGTCACGGTTAATTCGTCCGCCGATCCGGCCGAAGAAAAAACCGTGTTTTGGTTGGCTCTGCCCCTGCGCTCGTCGCGGGGCCGCGGGGCGAGGCCGGTGCCACCGAAGGGATGAGATGACGACCCGACCCGCGCCCATCCTGATCTGCGACGACGAGGCGCACATCCGCCACGTCCTGACCGTCAAGCTCGCCGAGGCGGGCCACCCCACGCTGTGCGCCGCCGACGGCGAAGAGGGCTGGGCCCTGGCCGAGGCGTATCGCCCGGCCGTGGTCGTGACCGACGTCAAGATGCCCCGGCTCGACGGCCTGGCGCTGGCGCGCCGCCTCCGCGACCGCCTCGACCCCGCCCCCGCGCTGGTCCTGCTGACCGGCCAGGGCGCGACGCTGACCGCCGACGCCCTCGACGGCCTGACCGTCGCGGCGCAGTTCGGCAAGCCGTTCAGCCCGCGGGAACTCGTGCGATGCGTCCGCGACCTCATCGCCGCGCCATCGGCTCCCGGGGGCGCCGCGTGATCGGCGTCGCTCCCCCCGGTCACACGAACCGCCTGGCGCAGCGCCTCGAAGCGCTGGGCCTGCCGCGGCTGTCCGTCACGCCGCGGGGCGAAGCCCGCGTGATCGGCGTGTGCTCGTGGTTCGAGCGCACCGTCGTCGCCGCGCCGCGGTTCACCCGGGCGTTAGGCGGCCGGCGTCACGAATTCGGACCCGACGGCCCGGACCGCATCGAACTGCTGCCGGGTGTTTCGGTGCTGCCGCTGCGGGAGAAAAACCCGTCGGCCGACCCGGACGCCGCGCGGCAGGCCGTCCTGCTGCTGGGCCCCGAACTCCTGAACGGCGAAGCGCTGCGCGGCATCTGCGACGACGCCGAACTCGACCACGCCGCCACCGTCGCCCGGGCCGACGTCGCCCGCTTGTTCGACGACGCGGCGGCCGACCGGTTGGCGATGACCGTCCGCTGGCTCGCCGAGGACGCCGAACGCGAGGCCGTCCGGGTCTCCGAGCTGACCAGCCTCAGCCACGAGCTGGCGACGAACTACGAAGAGCTGAGCCTGCTCTACAAGCTCTCGTGCAACATGACGCTGGACCAGTCGCCCGCGGCGTTCTTCGCTGATTCGTGCGCCGAGCTCCAAGCCGTCGGCGGGCTCGGCTGGGTCGCGCTGCAGCTGGTCGAGGACGAGCCGCGGCTGCAGCAGATGGCGGGCCGAAACTTTACGTCCGAAGCGCCGCACGACACGGCCACGCTGCGCCGCCTCGGCGTCCGCCTGATCGAACGCCACCACGACGACCACGAGCCGCGGATCGACGACGACCCCGCCGCGACGCTCGGCCCCGACGCCGCGGCACTCCGCGGCGGCCTGCTCGCCATCCCGCTGGTGCGCGACCGGCGGGTGCTGGGCGTGCTCTTCGGCGGCGACCGCACCGACGGCCGGCCCATCGACTCGGTCGACGCCAAGCTCTGCGCCTCGCTGGGCAACAGCCTCACGATCTTCCTCGAGAACCTCATGCTCTTCGAGGACGCCCGCGGGCTGTTCCTCGGTACGCTGCACGCGCTGACGGCCGCCATCGACGCCAAGGACCACTACACCCACGGCCACTCCGAACGCGTCGCGCTGGTGTCCATGCTCCTCGCCCGCGCCGCGGGCTTCGACGAGCAGCAGACCCAGCGCGTCTACCTCGCCGGGCTGGTCCACGACGTGGGCAAGATCGGCGTGCCCGAGGCGGTGCTGTGCAAGCCCGGCCGGCTCACCGAGGCCGAGTACGACCAGGTCAAACGCCACCCCGCCGTGGGCGCGAACATCCTCCGCGACATCCGCCAGATGGACGACCTGATCCCCGGCGTGCGGTACCACCACGAGCGCTGGGACGGCCGCGGCTACCCCGAGGGCCGGGCCGGCGAAGACATCCCGATCTTCGGCCGGGTCATCGCGATGGCGGACGCCTTCGACGCCATGAGCTCGGACCGCACGTACCGCAAACGCATGGCCCCCGACGCCGTGCTCGACGAGGTCCGCGCCGGCGCGGGCACGCAGTTCGACCCCGAGCTCGCCGCCCGCTTCCTCGAGCTGGACTTCACGCCGTACCACGAGATGTTCCGTCGCCAGCGCGGCGACGCCGCCTGACGGATCCAACGACCGGACGTCACCGCCATGAAACTGATCCACGAAGACCGCGACGAGCTGACCGTCCTGACGCTCGACGGCGACCTGAGCCGCGACGAGCCGGACCGCTTCCGCCGGGCCGTGCTCGAACGCCTCGAGGCCCGGGCCCGCGACTTCGTGCTCGACCTCGGCGGGCTCGACGCCATCGACTCGCAGGGCCTCGAGTCCCTGCTCTGGCTCGAAGAGCAGTGCGCCGACCGGCTGGGCCAGGTCCGCCTCGCCCGCTGCCCCGACGCCGTCCGCGACGTGCTCCGCGTCACCCGGCTGGCCGACCACTTCCCGGCCCACGACGACATCGACGCCGCCATCGAGAGTTTGGGTACCTCATGAGTTCCGCCAACCCCGCCGCTGCCGCCCCCGCCGTCAACGCCCGGCCGCCCGCCGCCGCGCCCGCGCCCCGCGTCGGCGACCTGCTGCTGGACCGCGGCGACGTCACCGCTGAACAGATCGACCAGGCGCTCGCCTACCAGAAGTCGCGCGGCCACCGCAAGCTCCTCGGCGAGGTCCTCGTCGAGCTCGAGTTCGTCACCGAGGCCCAGGTCATGGCCGCCCTCGCCGACGCCTACGGCGTGCCCTTCGCCGAGCTCGACCCGGCCCGGATCGACCCCAAGGTCGCCACCCTCCTCGACCGCGAGCTGCTCGAAAAACACCAAGTCCTGCCGATGTTCCTGGTCCGCGGCCGGCTCACCCTCGCCATGGCCGAGCCCACCAACGTCTTCGCCATCGAAGAGGTCGAACGCCTCACCGGCCACACCGTCCAGGTCGTCGCCGCCACCGCCGCCAACCTCGATGCCACCCGCCGCGCCGTCACCCCCGACGACAACGTCTTCGTCATCGACGACATGGTCGACGTCGGCGACACCGACCTCGCCGTCGTCGAGAAAGAGATCACCGACCTCTCGGACCTCGAGGGTTCCGCCAGCGAGTCGCCGGTCATCAAGCTGGTCAACTACATCGTCTACGCCGCCGTGAAGGACGGCGCCAGCGACATCCACGTCGAGCCCGACGACGGCAAGCTCCGCGTCCGCTACCGCGTCGACGGCCGGCTGTTCGAAAAACTCACCCCGCCGCACCGCATGCTCGCCGCCGTGGTCAGCCGCGTGAAGATCATGGCCGGCCTCGACATCTCCGAGCGCCGCGTGCCCCAGGACGGCGGGATCACCATCGTCATCGACAAACGCCAGATCGACCTCCGCGTCTCGACCTGCCCCGGCAAGTTCGGCGAAAAAGTCGTCATCCGCATCATCGACACCCGCAACGCCATGACCGGCCTCGACAAACTCGGCTTCGGCTACGACATGCTCCGCCGCTTCCGCGACACCATCCACCAGCCCAACGGCGTGTTCCTCGTCACCGGGCCCACCGGCTCGGGCAAGTCGACCTCGCTCTACGCCGCGCTCAACGAGATCAACGACGAGGCAATCAACATCTGCACCGTCGAGGACCCGGTCGAGTACAAC
>JBCCOP010000142.1:0-6129 GCA_039025315.1 Planctomycetota bacterium
GGCGAGGTTGCGGACCTTGCCCTCGATGACCGTGCCGGGCGGGTACTTCTCGGCGACCAGCTCCCAGGGGTTGACCTCGGTCTGCTTCATGCCGAGGCTGATCTCCTGCTTCTGCTTGTTGATGTCGAGGACGACGACGTCAGCCTCTTCGCCGATGCTCACCAGCTCGGAGGGGTGGTTGATCCGCTTGGTCCAGGACATCTCGGAGATGTGGACCAGTACCTCGACGCCCTCCTCGAGCTTGACGAACGCGCCGTAGGACATGATGTTCGTGACTTCGCCGCGCAGCCGGGTGTTCGGCGGGTACTTCTTCTCGATATCTTCCCAGGGCGAGCTGTCCTTCTGCTTCAGGCCCAGGGCGATCTTCTCTTTGTCGTAGTCGATGTTGAGGATCTTGACCTCGATCTTGTCGTCGATCCGCACGACGTCGGACGGGTGGTTGACCCGGCCCCAGGACATGTCGGTGATGTGCAGCAGGCCGTCGATGCCGCCGAGGTCGACGAAGGCGCCGAAGTCGGCGATGTTCTTGACCGTGCCGGGGACGATGTCGCCGATCTCGATACGCTCGAGCAGGTCCTTACGCATCGTCGCCCGGCGTTCCTCGATGAGGTTGCGGCGGCTGATGACGATGTTGCGGCGCTCGGTGTCGATCTTGAGGATCTTGGCCTCGATGGTCTGGCCGATGTAGATGCCGATGTCGGCGGGCCGGCGGACGTCGACCTGCGATGCGGGCAGGAACACGGGCACGCCGATGTCAACCAGCAGGCCGCCCTTGATCTTGCGCATCACCTTGCCGTCGACGGTGTCGTCCTCGCCCTTCTCGGAGATGATCTTCTCCCAGCCGCGGATGCGGTCGGCCTTACGCTTGGACACCACGACGCTGCCGCCGTCGCCCTCGACGTCTTCGAGCAGGACCTCGACGGTGTCGCCGACCTCGATGTCCTTGGGGTCTTCGAACTCGTGCTTGTCGAGGATGCCCTCGGACTTGAGGCCGACGTCGACGAGGAAGTCGTCGCCGGCGTAGCCGATGATCTTGCCCTGGAGGATCGTGCCGTTGCTGAAGTCGCCGATGGTGCCTTCGAGCAGGCCCTCCATGTCGCCGTCGGCGACGTGCTGTCCGAGGGCCTCGGCGATCATGGCCTCGGCCTCCTGGTCTTCGACACTCAGCGACGCGATCAGGTTCTGGTTCACCATGTGAAAAACTTATCCTTCGTGGTCGGTTGGTCCCGGCCCGCGGGCACTCGCCGCGGGGCAACAAGCGGGGCGCGGCCCACGGTTGGGCCGCATGGTGGGGGCGTCCGCACCGCTCGACGTCGAACGGCACCACGCCCGGTGGCGAACCGCAAATGGTAAAGCAAAGCCGCGGCCCCCGCCACGGCCGAGCTGTCTCAAGGGTTAGTAATCGAACTCGTCGTCGGGGTCCTCGGGCTCGAGGACGCGGGCGGCCCAGCCGTCCCACGCCGCGAGCACCTCGGCGTCGGCCCCGTTGGCGACCAAGCGGTCGCGGACCGGGCCCTCGGGCGTCTGGAGGTCGGGAAAGGTCATGAGCAGATGCATCAGGTCACGGGCATCGGTCAGAGCCTTGGGCTTGCCCTTACGGGACTCGATCGACTGCACCTTGTTGGCGATCGCCACGTGCGGGGCGACGATCTGGACTTCATCGACGATTTGGACCGGAGAGAGTTCGGGCACGGGGCGGACGTCAATCAGGTGCCGGTTCTCGGGCTTGCGGACCTGGTAAACCCGGAACCCGATCCCGCCGCGGACCGAGCGGACACGCACGGCGATGTAAAATTTCTCGTTCAGAAAACGGCGTAGTTCTTCGGCTAACTCTTCGGCCCGGGTCGATTCGATGTCGATGTCTTCCGTCGATCGCTGCTCAGAAACGTAAGCATTGACCGACTGCGAACCAAACACGGCACAGTCGCGGCGGTCACGCAAAAACTCAAACACCGCCGCCTGAATAGTGGCCACGGGCAGCGGCTCGTGCATCACGAACTCCCGGAGGGACAGGGGGGCATCGCCCAACATACTCCGATTCTATCGGCCAACCGCGGCGGGCCGCGTGTTTTTGACGTGTTCGACGGCGTTTTGAAAGTAGCGGAGGCCGAGCGGTTCGCTTTGTTCGCGGCGGGTCCAGTGGGGGTGGTTGGTGGGGTGGAGGTAGCGTTCGGGGTGGGGCATGAGGCCGAAGACCAGGCCGGTGGGGTCGCAGAGGCCGGCGATGTCGCGTTGCGAGCCGTTGGGGTTTCCCCCGGAAACTGCCGCCGACGTGTCGTAGCGCAGGGCGACCTGGCCTTGGGTTTCGAGGCGGTCGAGGACGTCCGCGGGGGCAACGAGTCGGCCCTCGCCGTGGGCGATCGGCAGGTCGTGGGCGGCCAGGCCCTTGGTCCAGACACACACTGAGGCCGGCTCCGGCCGGACGGGTACCCAGCGGTCGATGAACCGGCCGGTGTCGTTGTGGGCCAGCGTGACGCTTTGCTGCCCCGAGTGGGGGTCCGGCAGGAAGCCGAGCTTGACCAAGACCTGGAACCCGTTGCAGGGGCCGAACATCGGGACGCCGCGGTCGATCGCCGCGAGCAGCGGTTCGTACAGCCGGTGCCGGAGCCGATTGGCGAGGATACGGCCCGCCGCGATGTCGTCGCCGTAGCTGAACCCCCCGGGGAACCCCACGATGTCGAAGCCCTCCAGCTTCCGGGGGTCGGCGATCAGCTCGTTGAGGTGCAGGGTCGTCGGCTCGGCCCCGGCGAGGCGGAAGGCGTGCGCCAGCTCGGCGTCGCAGTTGGTCCCGGCGGTGCGGAGGATGAGGGTTTGCGGGGTCATGTCGCCGAGTTTAACCGTCCCCGCCGTCACGACGCCGACCCGTCCGGCGGTAGTCGGCCCGGCGGTCGGCGTACTCCTCGGGACGCAGCGGAAGCCCGGGTTCCGCGTCGCCGGCCATCACCTGCCGGTGCAGCGTCTTGAGGAACGGCACGCACCAGCCGCAGCCGGTGCCGGCCCCGAGGCACTCGCTGAGCAGGCTGGCGACCGGCGGCCGTTCCCGCTGGCAATAGTTCACCACCTTGCGTTGGCTGACGTGGAAGCAGAGACAGACGGGGTCGTCGGGGTCCACGCCGACATGGTAAGCCAAGGCGCGACGCACTAGGCTGACCGCATGGCCAAGGCCTCGGCTTACGACAACCTGCTGCAGCACCTGGAAAAACTCCCGGGGGTGGGGAAGCGGTCGGCCGAGCGGATCGCGTTTCATCTGCTGCGGCAGCCCGAGGGCGACACGCTGGGGCTGGCCGAGGCGGTGCGGGCGTTCCGGGGAAACCTGAAGGTGTGCTCGGTGACGGGGCACGTCTCGGAGTCGGACCCGTGCGCGATCGCGGTCGACCCGGAGCGGGACCACGGGACGGTGCTGGTGGTGGAGCAGCCGTCGGACGTGGTGGCGGTCGAGCAGGCGGGGGTGTACCGCGGCAGCTACCACGTGCTGATGGGTCGGCTGGCGCCGCTGGAGGGGATCGGGGAGGGCGACCTGAACGTGGCGCGGCTGCTGAAGCGGGTCGAGGCGGGGCGGGCGGGGGACGGGCCGACGGTCACGGAGGTGATCCTGGGCACGAACCCGACGCTGGAGGGCGACGGGACGGCGCTTTATCTGGCGGACCGGCTGAAAGATTTGGGCGTGAAGGTGACGCGGCTGGCGCGGGGGCTGCCGACGGGGGCGGACCTGCAGACGGTGAGCAAGGCGGTGCTGCGCGACGCGGTGCAGGGTCGGGTTGGCGGGTGAACCCTGTCGGGACAGTAAGCTAAGCGTATGCCGGTCGTGGGTCGGGCAGCGCGGTTCGGGTTTTCGTCGCGGCGGCGGGAGGCGGTGGCGCAGCACGTCGGGGCGTTCGTGACGACGGGGCTGCTGCTGATGCTGGCGTTCCCGCGGCCGGGGTGGGGGGTGCTGGCGTACGCGGCGTTGGTGCCGGCGGGGGTGGCGGCGGCGCGGACGCGGACGTGGGGCCGGCTGTTCTGGACGTCAGCGGTGGTGTTCGCGCTGTGGTGGGCGTGGATGCTGCGGTGGCTGTCGCCGGTGTCGCTGGCGGCCCCGCCGGGCCTGGGCGTGTGGTTGGGGCTGAACACAGCACTCGGCGTGCTGGCGGCGGGGGTGCTGTTTCAGAAGCTGCGTTGGCCGATGGCGGTCGCGTTGCCGCTGGGGTGGGTGGGCATCGAGGCGGTGCGGTCGGTGTGGCCGGCGGGCGGGCTGAGCTGGTTCACGCTGGCGCACAGCCAGGCGGTCTGGGCCGAGGGCGACGTCGGGCGGGTGGTGCAGGCGGCGGACCTCTTGGGTCAGCACACGGTCGGGCTGGTGGTCGCGGCGGTGAACGGGGCGCTGGTCGATCTGCTATTGCGGCGGAAGCGGGCGCGGGTGTCGGCCGTGGGCGCGGGGTTGTTGTTCGTGGCGGCGTGGGGCTACGGGCAGTGGCGGGTGAGCCAGTGGGAGGGCGTGACGACCGACGGGCCGACGGTGGCGGTGGTGCAGACGAACGTGGTGCCGGATAACAAGGTGCGGCGGACACCGGAGCAGTTGGTCGAAGACTTCCGGGGGTTGGTCGAGCTGCACACCAAGGCGGCGGACACTGAACCCACGCTGATCGTGTGGCCCGAAACCGTGGTCCCGTACGCGATCAACGACGCGGCCCGCGCGACCTACGAAGACGGGACCGTGGCGAACCTGCTGGCCGAGTCGGCGTTGGCGTTGGTGGCCCGCGAGGGCGTGACGACCCTGGCCGGGGCGAGCACCGCGACGGACGGCCCGGGCGAGCCGGAGCGTTTCAACAGCGCCCACTTCATCGGCCCCGACGGGCGGTTCGCCGCCGAGCCGTACCACAAGCAGCACCGCGTGCCGATGGGCGAGTACGTCCCGGGCCCGGGCTTCGTCGAGTCGCTGCTCGAGCGGCTGCAGGTCTGGCCCGGCTACTCACTCACGCCCGGCGAGGGCCCGGTGATTTACACCCTTCCTGGGGGCCACCGCGTGGCCACGCCGATCTGCTACGAAGACGCGGTGGCCGGCGTCTGCCGGGAGATGGTTCATGGACCCGAAGGCAAACGCATCGACGCCCTGATCAACCTGACCAACGACGGCTGGTACCCCGGCCTCGGCATGCGGCGGCAGCACGCCGCCCTCGCGTCGCTGCGCTGCATCGAGAACCGCGTCCCCATGGCCCGCAGCGTCAATACCGGCCTGAGCACCTTCATCGACTCGGTCGGCCGCAGCCACGCCCAGCTCCCGGCCTACACCGCCGGCACGCTCACCCGCACCATGCGTACCGACGGACGGACCACGCTCTACGGCGCGATCGGCGGGTGGCCGTGGGCGTTGTTTGTGCTGTTCGGCGCCGGGGCGACGGTTTACGCCGCGGTCTTCGGCCGGCCGCTGGCGAAGCACCGGATCGGCTAGGTAGGGATCGATTGCGGCTCAACGAGCTGCCGCATCACCCCGTCGACGTCCGCCGCGACGCGGTAGTGCTCGTGGTACGTCGGCTTGGCCATGCCGGCGGCGATGAAGTGTTCGAACAACGTCAGCAGCGGGTCGTAGAACCCCGCCGCGTTGAGCAGCACGACCGGCTTGGCGTGGAACCGCAGGTAGCGGTGCGTGATCACTTCGGCCAGTTCCTCGAGCGTGCCGAACCCCCCGGGCAGGACGACAAAGGCGTCCGCGCGGTCTTCCATCGCCTGCTTGCGCTGCCGCATGGTCTCGACGACGACCAGCTCGTCGGCGTCGAGGTAGGCGACCTCCACGGTCTTCATCGCTTCGGGGATCACGCCGACCACCCGGCCGCCGCCGCCGTGGACGGCCCGGGCGACCCGGCCCATCAGCCCGGTCGAGCCACCGCCATAGACCAGCGTGTGCCCGGCGTCCGCCAGGGCGTGGCCCATCTCGTCGGCCAACGGGCCGAAGGCCGGTTCGGACCCGGGGCTGGAAGCGCAGTAGACACAGACGGAGCGGGACATGGGCGACGGTCTCGGCGGTGCATCGGCAAAAAAACGCGGGCGGAGTGTAGCCCGCCGCTTGCCGCCGCGCCCGCGGGGGCTATGGTGGGTCGGTCGCTTCGTGACCGGGCGACGCCGCGGATAGTGCGGAAACCTTGGGGGCAAGAC
>JBCCOP010000143.1:0-6108 GCA_039025315.1 Planctomycetota bacterium
CCGCCCCGCCCAAGGAAGACATCTGCTACGCCACGACCAACCGCCAGCACGCCGTGCGCCAGCTCGCCGCCTGCGCCGACCTGACCATCGTCGTGGGCAGCAAGAACTCGTCCAACTCCGTCCGCCTCACCGAGATCAGCGCGACCGACGGCACGCCCGCCCACCTCGTCGACGACGCCTCCGAACTGCGGGCCGAGTGGTTCGACGGCATCGACACCGTCCTGGTCACCGCCGGCGCGTCGGCCCCCGAAGACCTGGTCGACGGCGTCATCCGACTACTCGTGGAAGACCACGGCGGCGAGATCGACGAGTCGCAGATCATCGAGGAGGACGTCAAGTTCGCCCTGCCCGTCCAGCTCCGCGTGCTCAAGCACGAGATGAGCGTCTCGGCAGAACAGGTTCAATAACTGCGACGCGTTGCGTCGCAGCTACTGCACATCAAAGTTCCTCACCGCGCCGCCGCGGGCTCGTTGAGGTCCACCACCGCGTCGGGCTTCATCGCCTCGACCAGCCCGTCGAAGTCGAACCACTTGCGCTTGATCCGCCGCTCGTCCGTGGTCGCCCGCCGCAGCGTGACGGTCATCTCGGCCTCCTGGCCCTGCGGGTAGAGCTTCGCCGTCTCGGGCAGGACCACCGCCGCCCCGTCGATGCCGTCGACCTCGACACCGCCGGTGAGCAAGCTGGTCAGGGCCGAGCTACCGTCGCCCCGCGTCAGGTCGATCCGCACCGGCCGCGCCGTCGCCGGGTCCAGCATCATCCGCAGCCCCAGCCCCGGCGGCTCGATCACGTAGTACCCCCGGAAGATTTCCACCTCGGGGGCGGGGGGTCGGCGGGCGGGGTCCAGCGGCATGAGCCCCAGCAGGTACGGCACCGCCTCGGGCTGCACCGGCACGGGCAGCGGCCGGGCCAGCGGCGCGCCGTAGCGGCCGTAGTACGCCCGGCCGTCCTCCAGCCGGTCGAACACCCAGAACCCGCTCGCGTCCGACCCGGCCCACAGCTTCACGTCGCCCAAGACCTCGACCGTCCACGCCGTGCTCAGCGGCCGCTCGAAGATCAGCCGCCCGTCCCCCGCCTCGCGCCGCTTCCGGCCCCGCTCGTCCTCCCACCGCATCTCCACCCGCGTCCGCGCCCAGACCCGCGGCAACGCCTCGGCGTTCGCGTTGTAACGCTCGACCAGCTCGGCGTAACCCGGCAACTCGGCGTCGGCCGTGTCCACCGCCACCGGGTTCAGGTCGTCCGGCACGATCGGATCGGTCGCGCAGCCCACCAGCCCGGCCGCCGCCAGCAACGCCAACTGCTGCAACCGCCTCACAGCTCGGCCTCCAGGACCTCGCCCAGCTGCGTCGTCACGCCCTCGATCTGCTCCGCGTCGAGCTTCGGGTCCAGCACCGCGATCGTCTCGCCCTCGGCCCACTTGCCGAAGTGCCCCTTGCTCACGTCCGCCTTCGGCGTGAACAACCACCACTCGGCTTCCTGTCCTTCGTCACCCGGGCCTTCCCGCGTCTCGCTGCCGTCGTACCGCAGCAGCTTCTTCCGCATCAGGATCAGCGCGACGACGTAGCGGAACGCCAGCCGCGGCGGCTCGGCCGCGTCTTCGAGCCGACGCAGCAGGTTCAGCAGCACCGCGTCGTCCACGAACGTCTTCTTCTTGGCGTTCGGCTCGGGCACCGTGGTGCGCCAGAAGCTGTAGAGGTGCGGCGGCCGGTACCCGCGGTCCCACGCCGCGGTGGACACGTCCACCCGCTTCATCCCGAGCTTGTCGCTGGGCTCGCGCTCGTCGGGCGGGATGTCCACCAGGGCCGAGTAACACGCCGCCCCCGGCTCGAGCGAGTCGCCGGTCGCCTGACAAAACCCCGAAGGTTTCTGCACGTCGTACTGGGAGGAGCTGAACTGGGTCATGGTGAAACCGATTGAACCGCCAAGGACGCCAAGAGCGCCAAGGAAGGCAAAACGCTGCGCCATTGAATCATACGCATCGGCTATTGCCTTCCTTGGCGTCCTCCGCGTCCTTGGCGGTTAATGCTCAACGTCGAGTTGCGAAGCCGCCGCGTCGACGGTCTGGTCGATCAGGGTCGCGATCGTCATCGGCCCCACGCCCCCCGGAACGGGCGTGATCATGCTCGCCACGTCCTTCGCCTCGTCGAAGGCGACGTCGCCGACGTTGCCCGCGTTGTAACCGGCGTCCATCACGACGGCCCCGGGCTTGACCCAGTCGCCCCGCACGAACTCGGGCCGGCCAACGGCGGCGACGACGACGTCCGCCTGCCGCACGATCGCGGGCAGGTCCCGTGTCCGGCTGTGGCAGACCGTGACCGTGGCGTGCCGGCCCAGCAGCAGCCCGGCCATCGGCTTGCCGAGGATCGCGCTGCGGCCGATGACCACGGCGTGCTTGCCTTGGAGCTCGACGTCGTAGGCGTCGAGCAAGCGGACGATCCCACCCGGTGTACAGCTGTCGAAGGCCGGGCCGTCGTCGGCCTCACCCTTGAACCACATGCGGGCGTAGCTGCCGTACGTCACGCCGTCGACGTCTTTGGTCACCGGGATCGCCTCGAACGCGGCGCGTTCGTCGACGTGGCCCGGGCAGGGGTGCTGCAGCAGGATGCCGTGGACCGCGGGGTCGTCCGCCAGTTCGCCGACGGCCCGCAGCACGTCGGCGGTCGCCGCGGTCTCGGGCAGCTCGACCTTGCGCGACGCCATGCCGATTCCCTCGCAGCGGCGACGCTTCATCTGGGTGTAGGTGATGGAGGCCGGGTCGGCCCCGACGAGCACCGTCGCCAGGCACGGCGTGACCCCGGTTTGCTTCTTGATCGTTTCGACCCGTCGCGCGGCGGCGGCGAGGGTCTCGCTCGCCACCCGCTTGCCGTCCATGAGCGTTGCGGTCATCCAGAAATCTTACCGCCCGCAATCAGCTGCTGCTCCATGCCTTTCCGTTCTCGTTCTCGTGGCTCGTACTCGTAATCGCCACATACCACGGCTCGACCCCAAGCCGCGGCAGCTCGGGATTACGATTACGAACCACGAGAACGAGAACGACCGGAAAACCTTGGCCGTTCTACACTCTCCTCTTATGCAAGCGATCCTGCTCTCCATCGGCGACGAGCTGGCCCTCGGCCAGACCGTCGACACCAACTCGGCCTGGCTGGCGGAACAGCTCTCGCGGCTGGGGGTCTCCACGCTGCTGCACGAGACGATCGCCGACGACCGCGGCCTGATCGCCGCGGCGCTGCGGTGGGCGGCGAGCAAGGCGGACGTGCTGCTGGTCAGCGGCGGGCTCGGACCCACCGAAGACGACCTGACCCGCCAGGCGCTGGCCGACGCGATGGGCGTCGGGCTCGAAGAAGACGCCGAGGCGTTGGCGGCGCTCGAAAAGTTCTTCGCTGAGCGGGGGTACCGCATGGCCGAGCGGAACAAGGTCCAGGCGCTGTGCCCCGTGGGGGCGGCGATGATCCCGAACCCCAGCGGCACCGCGCCGGGGCTGCGGGTGACGCTGGGCGCTTCCGGGGGGGATTCCGGGGGGGCGGAGGTTTTTGTCACGCCCGGGGTGCCGCGGGAGATGAAGGCGATGTACAAGGCCGCGGTCCGCCCGGCGATCGAGGCGATGCTCGACGAGGCTGGAGCCGGGCCACGCCAGGCGATCCTCACCACCAAGCTCAACACCTTCGGCCTCGGCGAGTCCGACGCCGCCGAGCGCCTAGGCGACCTCATGGCCCGCGACCGCAACCCCACCGTCGGCACCACCGTCTCCGAGGGCCTCTGCTCCATCCGCGTCCGCGCCGAGTTCAGCGACCCCGACGAGGCGCAGCGGCAGCTCGACGACACCCTCGCCGCCGTCGAAGCGGCCGTCGGCCCGACCGCGTTCGGCCGCGACGGCGACACCCTTCAAGCCGTGACGGTCGATCTGTTGCGACATCACAACCAGACCCTCTCCACCGCCGAGTCCTGCACCGGCGGCATGGTCGGGTCGCTGGTCACCGACGTGCCCGGCAGCAGCGCCGCCTACCTCGGCGGCTGGGTCACCTACACCAACGCGCTCAAGACGAGCCTGCTCGGCGTGCCCCCGGAAGTGATCGAAGCGCACGGGGCGGTGAGTGAAGAAGTGGTGCGGGCGATGGCCGAGGGGGCGCGGCAACGCAGCGGGGCCGACCTGGCGGTGAGCCTCTCCGGCGTCGCCGGGCCCGGCGGCGGCACCCCGGACAAACCCGTCGGCACGGTGTGGATCGCCCTCGCCACGGCCGCCGGCACCGACGCCCGCTGCGCCCGGCTCGTCGGCAGCCGGTTCAGCGTCCGCGACCGCGCCGCCAAGTGCGCGCTGCAGATGGTCCGCCTGCACCTGCTCGGCGAGGGCCTCGACCACATCAAGTGGCTCGCCGCCGAGCCCGCGACGGCTTAGCCACCCGTCCGCGTCCGCCTACACTGCCGACACATGGCAAGTCCGACGACGACCCACATCTGGCAGGACGGGGTGTGCAACAGCGCGCCCGCAGCGCGGCTGGCCGACACGCTGCGCCGCGGCGGCTCGGCCGTGGGCACCGGGGCCCGCGGCAGCGTCGCGGCCCTGCTGGCCGGGGCGGCGGCCCAGCAACTCGGGCGGACGGTGCTGCTGGTGGTCGCCCACCTCGACGAGGCGGACGACGCGGTCGATGACCTCGAGTCGTTGAGCGAGGCGGTGGCCGAGGCCAGCGTTGGATTGGCCGTGCATCGCTTCGGCGCGTTGGAAGTCCTTCCGGGGGAGTCGGGCGTGAACCTCGAGTTGCTGGCCGAACGGCTGGCGGTGGTCGAGCACGCGGCGGCGGGCCGATTGGACCGGGCCGGTGTGATCGTCGCGCCGGTGACGGCGTTGATGCAGCCGGTGCCGGAGCCGGACGCGCTGAGCGAGCTGACGCTGACGCTGCGGGCCGGCGAAGACATGCCGCCGGGTCGGCTGCTCGACTGGCTCGACCGCGCGGGCTACCGCCGACAGGACGCGATCGAGCAGCCGGGCGACTTCTCGACCCGCGGCGGGATCGTGGACGTCTACCCAGTCGCCGGCCTGGCGCTGACCGTGGCGGGACAGCCGGCGGGCGTCTCGCCGATCCGCCTCGACTACTTCGGCGACGAGGTCGAGTCCATCCGCCGCGTCGACCCCGACACGATGGGCTCCGGAGAGAACCTGCAAAGCGTCGGGCTCATCGGCGGCACCGAGCAGCAGGTCGCTTCGGACCAGCGGACCACGAACCTGCTCAAGCTGCTGCCCGACACGCTCGTGCCCGTACTGCACGAGACGCTGGAGCTGCAGGAGCAGGCCCGCGGCTACCACGAACGCCTGACCGACGCCGCCGGCGTGTTGCCCCCCGGGGGCCTATTCCGCGAACTCACGCGGCGGCCGCATGCCGAGCTCAACGCCTACTCGCCGACGTCGAACCTCGCCGCCGAGGTGATCGACCTGCCGGTGTCGGCGTTGCCGACGTTCGACCAGGATGCGCAGGCCGCGGTGCGTGAATTGGCTGAATTAGCCGACGACAACAGCCGCGTCACCGTCGTGTGCGGGAAGCCGGCCGAGCGGGATCGGTTGAAAGAACTGCTCGACGAGTTCGCACCGCAATACACCGGTGCGGTTGAACTGGTGCTGGGTCGCCTGCACCGCGGTTTCATCTGGAGCGAAGACGACCGACGCCACCACTTCGTCCCTCACCACGAGCTGTTCCACCGCTACGAGACCCGCCGCCGCGTCCGCCGCGTCTTGTCGTCCGGCGCGGCCGCGGCCACTTCCGGGGGCGGCGACGCGTTTCTCGACCTCGAGGTCGGCGACTACGTCGTCCACGTCGATCACGGCATCGCCAAGTTCACCGGGCTCAAGTCCATCACCCGCGGCGAGAAGAAGGGTGAGTACCTCACGCTGCAGTTCGCCGACGCGGCGCTATTGCACGTACCGGCCGGCCAGATCGACCTGGTGCAGAAGTACGTCGGCGGCTTCGAGGGCCGGCCGCCGCTCTCGGCCCTGGGCGGCAAGCGGTGGAAGAAGCAGAAGGACTCGGTCGCCGACGCGGTCAAGGACATGGCCGCCGAGCTGCTGCGGGTGCAGGCGGCGCGGGAGACGCAGCCGGGCGTGAGCTACCCGGCGGACACGCC
>JBCCOP010000144.1:0-5903 GCA_039025315.1 Planctomycetota bacterium
CGCGTCGAGTTCTTGCCGAAGCGGCGTCGGGTCGTAGCCCGGGTCGTTCGGCGGCTTGCGCTGCGACGGGTGCCGGCCCGAGATGAGGTACGTCGTGAGGTTCTGCCGCACGAACAGGGTCGAGGTGTTGATCCACGCCCGCCCGCCGTCCCAGCCGTCGACCGTGGGCGGTTCGAAGAGCACCTGGCCCATGGCCGCCATCGCCTTGTCCACGACCGCGCGGTTGCGCAGCGGCGTGCCCAGCGCCCGCACCGTGCCGACCGTGAGCTGTGTCGGGTCCTTGATTTTCTTGCCCACCACGGCCGGGTCGTGGAAGTGCCGGCTCTTGAACACCGTCTTGAGCACGGGCCGCAGCTCGTAGTTTGCGCGGGTCAGGTGCCGGGCGATGGACTCGATCACGCGTTGTCGGGGCCGGGGCACGTCGTCGTAGACGTCTCCCACGTCGGCGACGAAGGTGTCGTAGAGCTTGAGCGCGACGAACTTGGCGCAGGCGTCCTGCTTCAGCAGCAGCTCGACGAATCCGTCGCCGTCGAAGTTGGTCGTCCGGCCGAGGATCGACTTGGGCTCGCCGTCGTGCTGGTTCTCGCGGAAGCGGAACTCGTTGTCGTACACGCCGTAGCCGGTCAGGGCGCGGGCGCCCTCTTTGATGTCGCGTTCGGAGTAGTTGCCCACGCCGAGGGTGAACAGCTCCATGAGCTCGCGGGCCAGGTTCTCGTTGGGGCGGTTCTTGTGGTTGCGGTCGTTGTTGAGGTACTTGATCATCGCCGGGTCGCGGACGATGCCGCGGGCCAGGTCGGCGAAGTTGCCGTTGGCGTGTTCGCGCAGCAGGGCGTGCTGGCGGTACATCAGGTAGGTGTCGCGGACGCTGCGGTGGCTGGTGGCGAAGTGGCCGTGCCACAGCAGGGTCAGCCGGTCCTCGGCCGGGCGGGGCGTCCGCGTCATCCGCTGCATCCACCACCGGCGCAGGTCGGTGAGCATCTGCCGGTCTTTGCGGTTGTTGGCCTGGTTCTGCCGGGTGACCGCGTCGAGGTGGTCCTGGTCGCCGCTTCGCCGGGCCTCGCGGATCGCCTGCCGCTCCTCGGCGGTGCGGGGCCGCAGCACGTCGGGGTCCAGGTCGGGCGGTTCGAGGTCCGGCAGCGGGGTGACGGGGTAATCGACCAACGCATCGACCGCCGCGTCCAACCCCTGCGCCGCGAGCTGCTTCACTTCCGGCGGGGTCCCGCCGTAGCCGGCCCGCCCCAGCAGGTGCCGGGCCGCCCGTTCGTCGAACCGCTCCGCCGGGATCGCTCGCAGGGACGTGTCCATGGCCATCTCTTTCCGCAGAACGCGGGAAACCGTGAGTTATTGCCGCGGCGGCCACCAGGCCGACAAGAAACGCTACGCCGCCGCCGCGGCGGGCGTTACGGCCTGTCTCAGTTATCGTCCGCCCCGACCCACGACGTCAAGGCTTTTCCGCCGGCCGGACGCCAAAAATCAGCCCCGGCGACGCCGCGGCAGCACCGCCGCCGCCGACACGCCCAGCAGCAACAGGCCCGACGGTTCGGGGACCGCCGCCAGCGTCGTGAACAGGTTCAGGGCGTACTCGTCGTTGTCCAGGTCGACCTCCACGCCATCGCGTTCCGTGTCTTCCTTGAACAGGAAGCTGCCCGCCCCGTTCTCGTTGAAGAACGTGTTGCGGTCGAAATGCCCGGCCACGGCCCCCGCCCCGGCCAGCCCGATGAACACCGCGACGTCGTCGTTGCCCCCGCTGCCCGCCGCCCGGCCCGGCGAACCGCGGCGGTTGCTCCCGCCGAAACCCGAGTTCGGGATCACCGTCTCCTCGGCGTCGATCGTCAGCACCAGCTCGACGTCGGCGGCGGCCAACGCCTGCGGCGAGCCGAGGGTGAACGGCGTGACCCCCTCGCCCTCGATCGCGTTGACCCCGCCCAGCACCGCGTCGCCGATCGCGGTGTTGCCGCTTTGGCTGTAGTCGGCCGGAGAGCCGAGGTCTTCGGCGCTCGACAGCGTGTAGGTGCCGTTGTCCTGGTTGACCGTGACCGCGAAGCGGTCGAGGAACGGCTGATCAGACAACGAGGCGTCGGCCCAGTCGCTCCCGAAGTTCGCGTCGCTGATGAACAGCGCGGCGTTGCCGCCGCGGACGTAGGCCTCGACGGCATCGACCGACGCCGACGCCGACTGGTTCGAGTAGTCCGCGTTGTTCGAGCCGAAGACCACCACGTCGTAGTCCGCCAGCGTCCGCGCTACGCCGGGGTCGTTGTCGAGGCGGTCGGTGACGCTGAAAAACGAGGTGAAGTCCAACGCCGCGCCGGTCGTCGCGCCCGTGCCGCCGTTGGCGGTCGGGAGTTGGCCGGCCTCGAGCGGCTCGACGACCTGCTCGACGAGGAAGCCGTTGGTCTCGAGAAACATCGCCAGTTCGAACCAGCCGTGGTTGCCGCCGGAGGTGGAGGTGTTGCGGATATCGCCGAGCTGCTCGGTGCGGGAGGTGTCGGTCGGGTTTTCGAGGAAACCCCCGCTGCGGTCCGCCCCGCGGACAAACAGCACGCTGCCCGCGTCCTGCGACGAGACGCACACGGGCATGCTGACCAATGCACCTAAGGCCCACGCGGCGGGCAACTTCTTCAACGCGGGCATGCCGAGCACTCCTGAAATACCGACTCAGAATCAGAACAACGGAACCAGAATGTAACGCGTCCACCCGATCCGACCAAAGAAAAACCCGCGGCGACGCGGGTCTGGGGGGTGGTTGGGGTTGATCCGAGCCCCAGGGTCGGTCACCACGCGAAGTGGGCGAACGCCTTGTTCGCCTCGGCCATGCGGTGCGTCTGGTCGCGGGTGTTGATGGCCCGGCCCTCGTTGCGCGAGGCCTCCATCAGCTCCCGGCCCAGCCGCATGTGCATCGGCTTGCCCTTCTCCGACCGGGCCGCCTGCAGGATCCACCGGAACGCCAACGCCTGCTTCCGCTTGGGCTTGACCTGCATCGGCACCTGGTAGTTCGCCCCGCCCACCCGCTTGCTGCGGACCTCGACGTTGGGCTTGACGTTCTCGATCGCCTGGCGGAACACGTCGATGGCGGTCATCTCCTCGCCGTCGAGCCGCTTGTCGATCTCGTCGAACGCGCGGTAGACGACGCGCTGGGCGACCGACTTCTTGCCGTCCTTCATCAGGCAGTTGATGAACCGCGACAGCACCTTGTCGTCGTAGCGCGGGTCGGGCTTGAGCTGTTCTTCGCTGGCGGTGAATCCACGTCCCATGGTCGGGCACTCCTTTGAGCCGCTGGCCGGAAAAGTCTCGGGCGTGTTCACCCCGTTCGACGCCGAACGGGATTACTGCGGCGATTGAAAATCTGTGTTGATAGTCGGTTTCTTGCTATCCGCCAAGCTCTAGCGGCTAGCCGCCAAGCCGCATGCGGGTTAGCCCTTGGGCTTCTTCACACCGTACTTCGACCGGCCGCGCTTCCGCCCGTCGACGCCCAGCGTGTCGAGCGCGCCGCGGACGACGTGGTACCGCACACCGGGGAGGTCGCGGACCCGGCCGCCGCGGACCAGCACGATGCTGTGCTCCTGGAGGTTGTGGCCCTCGCCGCCGATGTAGGCGGTCACCTCGTTGCCGTTGGACAGCCGGACGCGGGCGACCTTCCGCAGCGCGGAGTTCGGCTTCTTCGGCGTCACGGTCTTGACCTGAAGGCACACGCCACGCCGCTGCGGGCACTGGTCCAGGTCCTTGACTTTGGACTTGACCTTCGGCGTGCGGCGGGGGTTGCGGACGAGCTGATTGATGGTGGGCATAACGGTCTCGGGGCGTTGGATCGAGCCTCGAAGTATAGCCAAAACCCCCGGAATCCCGCAAGCCCCCCGGAACTACGCAAGCGACGGGGCCGATCGGCCGACCGACTCGCACAGCACCCGCTCCAACGCGTCGACGTGCCGGGTCATGCTCAGTCGCTCGGCCAGCCCGTCGCACGCGGCGACACAGGACGCGTGAAACGCCGGGTCCGTCAGCCGCCGGACCGCCGCGGCCAGCCCCTCGGCGTCGGCCGGGTCGGCGACGACGAGACCTCGCGGCGGGCCGTCGGGCGGTTCGAGGTGGTCGCTGGCGCCGTTGTAAGCGGTGCTGATCGCGGGGGTTGACATCATCAGCGACTCCAGCACGACCTTGCTCGACGGGTCGTACCAGCTCGGCAGGACCGTGACGTCCGCCGCGGCGTAGAGCCGGGCCATGTCCCGCGTCGGGCCGACGGGCCGCAGCATCGGCTCGACGTCGGCGAAGCCCATCCCCGCCAGCCGCGGCCGCTCGGCTTCCGGGGGCGTCGGGAACCCGCCGGCCAGCAAAACCGCGACGTCGGCCCCCTGCTCACGCAGCCGCCGCAGCGCCCCGAGCAGCGTGGTGTAGCCCTTGAGCTTCGGGTTCTGCGCCGCGAACAGCAGCAGCGTCGCCCCCGCCCCCGGAATGACCCCGTGCTCGGCCCGCACCGCCTCACGCCACGCTTGCCGTTCGTCTTCTGGGGGCGTCGGCATCACCGCCGCGTTCGGGATCACCGTCACCCGCTCCGCCGGGTAGCCGTAGTGCTCATCCAACTGCCGCACGACGTACCGGCTCAGCGCCACCACCCGCCGCACCGCCGGGTCCGCCAGCGTCCGCCGCTCCAGCCGCAGCAGCCACCTCTGCTTCGGGTCGAGCCCGACCTCGATGGCCTTCTTCCGGCTCGCCCAGCCGCCGCCGCGCATCGCCACGTTGCGGGCCAGCGTCTCCCGCACCGTCCCGCCCCGCGGCTGAAGCACCGCCGCCGGCACCGCCATCGTCACCGACAGGCTCGTGTCGAACCCCCCCGCCGCCAGTTCCCGCTCCGCCCAACCGGCAAATTTCATCAACCGGAACACCGACGAGGAACGGTGCCGCGACATCGCCCGCACCGCGACGCCCGCCGGCTCGTCCGCCTCGGCGCAACAACCCGTGATCAGCGTCACGCGGTGGCCCCGCTTCACCAACTCGTCGATCGTCTGGGCCGTGGACCGCTCGTTGCCCCCCGCCGCCGGGTCGAACGACTCGATCACCACCGCGATCGACAACGGCCCCGTCACTCGGCCCCCGGAACGCTGACCCCCGGAACACTAACCGCCGGCAACAGCTCCGCGACTTTTTCGAACACCTCGTCAACCGTGATCTGGTTCATGCTCCCGGGCGTCCCCGCGTCGCGGGCCACGACCTGCCGCTCCTTGTCGTAGCCGATCTCGGTCCACGCCGGCGTCGTCGGGCCGAACAGCGTGACCACCGGCACCCCGCACGCCGCCGCCAGGTGCCGCGGGCCCGTGTCGTTGGTCACCATCACCGCGCAACGCTTCGTCACGCTCTTCAAGAGCCGCACGCTCATCCCCGCCTTCGGCAGGTCCACGATCGACGTCGTCGCCGCGCCGATCACCCGGGCCAACACCTCCCGCTCGTCCGGCGACCCCGTCACCGCCACGCCGCACCCCAGCTCCTTGTCGCACCGCGCCGCGAGCTGCGCGAACCGCTCGGCCGGCCAACGCTTCATCGGCTTCTGCGCCCCGGGGTTCAGCAGCACCACCGGCCGGCCGCCCGCCCCCGCCAGCAACGCCGCCGCCCGCTCGTCGTCCTCCCGCCGCGTCGCGACCTCCATCACGTGGTCGCCCTCGAACGCCTCGCCCCCGAGGTACCGCACGATCGACAGGTAGTAGTCCAGCGTCGGCACCGGCAAAAAATCCTTGCCGTCGTGCCGCGGCACCAGCTTGTCGGTCAGCAAGACGCCCCGGCCGTCGCGCTCGTAGCCCACCCGCCGCGGGATACCCGCCATCGCCGCCAGCGCCGCCGCCCGGAAACTATTCGGCAGCAGCACCGCCGTGTCGTAACGCTCCCGGCTC
Source organism: Planctomycetota bacterium (assembly GCA_039025315.1). Classification (GTDB taxonomy): domain Bacteria; phylum Planctomycetota; class Phycisphaerae; order Phycisphaerales; family Phycisphaeraceae; genus Algisphaera. Next base: position 5,877 of record JBCCOP010000144.1, read on the forward strand.
AGCCGCTTCGCCAGCCGGAACGCCGAC
>JBCCOP010000145.1:0-5695 GCA_039025315.1 Planctomycetota bacterium
CGCCGCCGGGCCGATCGCCGAGCCCGCGAGCAGGGTCATGTAGATCGACCCCGGCACCATGAGCAGCGCGACGAAGAGCGCCCCGAAGAACGCGGCCCACGAGAAGCCGTCGGCGAACGTGCCGGGCGGCTCCATGAGCGAGCGAAACTCTTCGAGTTCGCGGTCGACGCGTTTCTTGTCTTTTTTGGATGGGTCGGCGGGACCGAAGAAACTAGGCAACGGCCACCCCGCTTCCGGGGGTTTCGGGCGCGTCGGCCAGGGCGTGCCGGGCCGCGGCGCGGTAGGCCTCGACCGCCGGGGCCGGCAGCGTCCGCCAGACCAGGAACTGTCGGCGTAGCCGGCCCAGGAACACGCGGTTGGCCCGCGTCCAGTCGCCCCGCGTGCCGGAGCGGCGGACGATCGACAGGGCGACCTCCTCCACACCGGGGATGTCCGACGGCCGGCCGGTGAGGGTGAGGTGTTGAGTCACGCCCAGGTCGAACGGGGCGAGCGCAAGCTCGACGCTCAGCCGGACCCGGCCTTCGGGGTCGCGGTCCACCGCCACGTCGGAGGCCGCGAACGGCCCGAGCCCGGCGTCGGCGTGCAGCCCGAAGTGCTCGGCGAGGTAGGCGGCCACGCCGGCCAGGTCGTAGGCCGAGACGGTGAACGGGAATATGAGGTCCAGCTCGTCGCCGGACGGCGTCGGCGGCGACCAGGTGCGGGCGAGCCCGGGGTTGGCCGAGCGGGCGGCGCGGAACGCGGGGTAGACGGCCGAGACCATCACGGTGAGCATGACCAGGCCGATGGCGAAGAGGGCCTGGGTGGAGGCGAAGTTGATCGACAGCGGCTCGATCCAGCCGACCGCCGCGAGCCCGCCCGCAGCGGCGGCGACGAGCTGCGCGAGCAGCTGGCCGCCTAGCCCGCCGACGACGGCGTAGACCGCGGCCTCGGCGAGGAACAGCAGCCCGACGTGACGTGGGCCGAGGCCCAGGGCGCTGAAGGTGTAGACCTCGCGCTGGCGGTCGGTGATCGAGCCGAGCAGCGTGCCGAAGATGATGAGGCCGCCCAGCAGCACCGGCGCCCCGAGGGACCACAGTCCGTCGACCCGCGTGGTGCGGCCGAAGGTCAGCCGGCTCGCGCCATCGCCGGCCGTCACCCACGCCGCCCCCGCCCCCGGAACGGCCCCCGGAACAGCCCCGGCCCGCAGCAGGGCGTCACGGCCCACCCGCCCCGGCTCGGCCGTGTCGTCGACGAATCCGGTGACCTGGTGCAGCGAGCCGCCGAGTCGGCGCACCGCCGCGTTCGACGCGACCGCCACCCGTGCCGCCGTTAGCCGCCGCTCGCCGCCCCCCGACGTGTCTGATGCGTTGCCGCCCGCCGCGCCGCCGCGGGCCGCGTCGCGGAGCCGGGCTTCCACATCGACGGGCCGCCACGGCCGGTCGTCCGGGCCCCGCAGCCGGGTCAACGCCGCGGCGTCCGTCGCCCCGCCCAGCGTCATCGACCGGCCGTCGATCCGCACCGAGTCGCCGGGCGACAGACCTAAGTTTTCGATCACTCCTTCCGGCAGCCAGACGGCGTCCAAGGCCGGGTCCGAGGTGTCTTCACCGGCCCCCCGCCCGAATACGGCTGCCAGCATCGGCCAGGCCCGCAGCCCCGCCGGGTCCAGCCCCATCACGCCGCCCAGCCGGGCCGACGCCCCCGTCGCCGGGTTCGCCACGACGATCGGCCGGTCGTCCGCCGCCGACGGCAGCCGCCACCAGCCCGCCGCCCACATCGTGTGCCCCCCGCCCGGTAGCCCGTCCAGCACCGCCGCCGGCATCGCCCCCGCGTCCGCCCGCCGCAGCAGCACCGCCCGCCCCGGCATCGCCTCGCCCACCGGCCCCAACGCCGTCGACCGCACACCGACGGTCGATCGCACGCTCGCAAAGCACAACACCGTGAACGTCAGCACCGTCACCGTCGCCAGCGTCAGCACCGTCCGCGTCGGCCGACGCCGCATCGTCGACACCCCCATCCCCCCCGCCGCTCCCGCCGCCGTCACCCACCCGCCCCCCCCGGAAGCTTGCCCCTGCACAGCCGATGACCCCGGTGACGCGCGACCGCCTTCGCCTGACCCCTCCGGCATGTCGGACGAAGCACCGCCCCGAGCCTGCGCCGCCGCCAGCTCACTCCGAAACTTGCTCACCAAGACCCAGATCACCAGCGACGACAGCAGCACGATCGCGAACGCCAGGAAGATCATCGCCGGCGTCGACGCCACCGCGAACCCCGGGTGCGTCAGGTACAGCACCGCGAACGTCACCCCGAACGCCACCGCGAACCCCGCGATCCGCCCGTACACCCCCGCCGCCCCCACCACCAGCCGCTCGACCGCGAACGCGAACGGCACCGTCAACAACATCAACACCACCACCGCCCGCACCAGGTCGTCCATCGCCCCCCGCAGCTCCGGGTACACCCGCCAGGAAACCTCGGCCCGCGCCGACCCATCCTCGACACCCGCCGACGCGTGCAACGCTTCCAGGTCCGGCGAACTCACCCCCCGCCGACGCAGCGAACCCAGCCGCGACTCGTTGAGCCGCCACAGCTCCGCCGCCGACCGCTCCGCCCACGACGCCGGCCCCCGGAAGTTGGACAACGCCACCCCCGTCGCCCGTTCCGGTCCGCCGCCTTCCTCCAGGCCCAGCACCACCGCCCCGCCCGACTCGAACACCTTCACCGGCGTCGCCCCCGCCGCCGCCCGCTCCGACAGCCACCAGAACCGCGCCCGCCCCGCCGCCCCGACCAACGCGCGGTTGTCCCGGAACTCGGCGTCGCTCCCCGCCCGCAAGACCCGGAACGAATCCGAAGCCTGGGCCCCGGAATCCCCCGCGGACGCGGATTCGACACTTCCGGGGGCGGGATACCACATGTAGCCGTGGGGGTTCGCCGCCATCAGGTCCACCCGCATCGCCGCACCCAAGTACTGCGTCAGTGTCTCCTGCGTCGGTACGTCCGTCACCCGCCCCGCGCCGTCCCGCCGCACCGCGAACGCCGCGAGTTGGTCGTCGATGTCCTGCCGCAGCCCGACGACGGCGAACCGCCCGTGCGCGTTCACCGGCGAGAGGTCGAAGCCGACCGAGTCGTGCGGCCCCGCCGACCCTAGCGCCCGCCACGCCGTGTCCCGGCTCCCCACCGCTCCGGGCCACAGCGCGACCACCGCCCCGTCCGCCGGCCGGTTCTCCGCCAGCCCGCCGCTGACCCGCCGCGTCACCAAATCGCCCGTCGGCCGGCGCCCGTCCCAGCCCGTCCGCTTCGTGTTCACCACCGACGCAAACCCCGACCGCGCCGGCAGACGCTCCGCGTCGAACGCCGCCCGCGTGAGTGCGAACGCCGCGTCGAGCTGCGCCTCAAGACGCGCGAAATCCAACGCCGCCACGCCATCCCCCGGCGTCCCGTCGCGCACCCGGGCGTCGTGACCCGTCACCCACGCCGCGTGCAGAAAACCGTACGCCCCCGCCACCGACCCCGCCTGCTCGAACCGCCCGGGCAGGAACGCCTCAGCCAACGCCGGGTCACGCAACGCCGCCACGTCCAGACCCCTGAGCGACAAACCTTCCCCCAGGTCGGCCAACACCCCCAGCACCCGCGCGTGATACCCCGGCGCGTCCGCCTCGGCCCGCGGCTCCCGCACCCCGTACCGCCGGTCCGTCCAGTCGCCCGTCACCGCCGACCACGCGGCGGTCCCGCCCGACAGGTCGAGGTCCAGGTGAAGCGCGACGCCCGTCAGCTCGTCCGCCCCACCGCCCAATACCTCCCGCAGCCGCGACCGCTGCGCGTCCCGCAGCCGCGCGTCGGCCAGCTCGTCCCGCCGTTGCGCAACGTTGGCTTGCTCGATCTCGACCAGCCGCCCGAGCCGATCGCGGTCGCCCGCGGCCAGGTCCTCCGCCGCCGCCCCGCCGTACAACCAACGCCGCAGCCGGTCCCAACCCGCCAGCCGATCGGCCAACACGGCCGTATCGCCGCCCCGTTGCCGCACCCGCCGACGCTCGGCCTCAACGTCCGCCCGCCCCGCGTCGGCCGTGTTCCGCAGCCGGCCCCGCACCGCCGCGTCCAACGCCGGCGTCGGTCGCCCCGCCGACAACGCCGCGTCCAACTCATCCAGCCCCGCCGCCACTTCCGTGAGCCACTCGTCCTCCGCCGCGTGCTCCCGCACGATCGCCGCGTGCTCCTCGCCCGACATCGTCACCGCGTCGTAAAAAAACCGCGCCCCACGGTGCCGCTGCGCCCCGCCGTCGTGGAACAACAACCACACGTCCCGCCGCGGCGGGTCCGCCGCGAAGCGCTCCGCCCACCGCACCAACCCCGCCACGTTCGCCGCCCGCCGCGCCCCCGCCGACCGCACCGGCACCACCCCCCAACTATCCGTCCGCACCCCCACCACCCCCGGAAGCTGCCTTTCCGCTTCCGGAAGCGAACCATCGCCGCGCCCGGCGATATGCACCACCACGTTCCGCCCCGTCACCACCTCTTCCGCTGCTCCGCCGCCCGTCCGCCGCAGCGTGACCTCCGCCCCGTCGTCCACCGCCAGCGCCTCCACCCAGAACCGCGGCAGCCCCCACGGCACCGCCGTGTGCCACGCCGCCCCCGCCCCCGCTTCCGCCAGATCACCCACCACCAACACCCCCGCCGCCCCCGCCGCGAACGCCCGCTCCCACCCGTCCCGCCCCGCCGCGTCCACCACCACCAACCGACCCGACACGTCGGTCATCGCCTCGCCGGGCTGCCACCCCCGCCGGTCCGCCAACGTCCCCGACCACGTCTCGCCCCCGCCCGGCAGCTCGACCGCCCCCAGCACGTTCGGCCGCATCGCCTCAACCCTCACCGCCTCGCCGTCCACCTCCAGCGCAAACTCCACCGCCGGATCGACCACCCGCACCGCCGGGAACTCTTGCACCAGCACCGTCAACCTCTCGACGCCCGACAGCCGCTCGATGACGTCGTCCGTCACCGCCCGGTGCGCCGCGGTCCCCGTCAGCCGGTACCCCGCCGCCGTCCACGCCGCGACGTCACCCTTCAACGCCGAAGCCCGCGGCTGTGAAGCCGCCGCGTGGTGAACGCCCGCCGCCCACACGGTAAGCAACCCACAAACCAAACCGCGCGACGTCCGCCTCACCCCGCACCCCCCAGGCTCCCCGCCGTGATCGTCAGGTCCTCCCGCCGCTCGACGCGGTCGATCCGCCCGTCGCGCACCCACACGATCCGGTCGCACATCGCCAGCACCCGGTGGTCGTGCGTCGAGCAGACGATCGTCACGCCGCGTTTCTCGTTGATCTCGCAGAGGATGTCGAGCACCCGCTGCCCGGTGTCGAGGTCGAGGTTGGCCGTCGGCTCGTCCGCCAGCAGGATCGCCGGGCGGTTGCCCAGCGCCCGCGCGATCGCAACCCGCTGCTGCTGCCCGCCCGACATCTCGATCGGCCGGTGGTCGAACCGCTCGGCCAGCCCCACCAGCCCCAGCAACTCCATCCCCCGCCGCCGCGCCGCGTCCGCCCCGACCCCCGCGAACGCCATCGGCACCGTCACGTTCTCGAGCGCCGTCATGTACGGGATCAGGTTGTACTGCTGGAAGATGTAGCCGATCTTGTGGCAACGCAGGAACGCCAGCTCCGCCGCGCCCAGCTGCGCCACGTCCACCTCGTCGATCAGCACCCGCCCGCCGCTCGGCCGGTCCAGCCCG
>JBCCOP010000146.1:0-5645 GCA_039025315.1 Planctomycetota bacterium
CCTGATCTCGCTCGACCAGCTCGAGAACACCCTGGTCGTCTACACCAGCGACCACGGCTGCCACTTCCGCACCCGCAACCCCGAGTACAAACGCAGCGGCCACGACGTGAGCGCCCGCGTCCCGATGGTGATGCACGGCGGTCCGACCACCGGCTGGGGCCGCGACGAACGCCCGTTCTCGCTGGTCGACCTCGCCCCGACCCTCTGCGACGCCGCCGGCCTCGAACCCCCGGAAGGGGCGCAGGGCCGGAGCCTCTTGGGTGAGCTTCCGGGGGAATCGTTCATCCAGATCAGCGAATCACAGTTCGGTCGGGCGGTGCGGACCGACCGCTGGAAGCTGATCGCCACCGCCGACGACGCGTCGCCTTCCGACCGCTTCGCCAATCGGCTGCGGGAGGCCGAGGTCTACGACCTGGTCGCCGACCCCTACGAGCTGGTCAACCTCGCGGGCCTGCCGGCCTACGCCGACGTCCGCCGCGACCTACGGGACCGCCTTCGTCGCCGCATGACCGACGCCGGTGAGCCCGCGGCCGAGCTCGAACTGCTCGACGGCCCGCCCGGCCCCGCTCCGGGGCAGGTCGGTCAGCTAGAAGTCCGCGACACCGACCACCGCGAACCCAAGACGGCGTAGGGTCCTTCATCCCCCTCCCTCAGGGAGGGGTTAGGGGAGGGTGACCGTCGTGAATCGCCCTGGCTTTTCGTGAAGCAACTCCGACCTGTCACCCTCCCCCGGCCCCTCCCTGAGGGAGGGGGGTTCGAACCGTGACGACAAGGTCTGGCCCTACCGCCCCCAACCCGCGGCGGCGAGCTCGTCGGCCGGGATGACGGCCGTGCCGCCCATCGCCCGCAGCTTGTCGAGCTGACGCTGGCCGATGCGGACGGTCATCGCGACGCGGTCGTCGCGGTAGTCGCGGTCCAGGACGGTCGCGCGGTTCTCGAGGAACGACAGCGTCTTGCCGTCGGCCTGCGCGACGTCGAGGGTGAGTGTTGCCAGGCCGCCGTGGAGGTGGCCGCGGACGGCCTCGACCAACGCCTCCATGCCCCGGCCCGTCGCGGCCGACAACGCGATCGCTTCGGGGTGCTGCTTCTGCAAAAGCAGCAGGTCGGCGTTGTGGTCGACCTTGTCGATCTTGTTGAGCACGAGGAGGCGGGGCTGGTCGGCCGCGCCGATGTCGTCGAGCACGCGGTTGACCGTGTCGAGGTGCCGGCGGCAGTGCGGGTCGGCGACGTCGAGGACCAGCAGCAGCAGGTCGCTGTGGACCGCCTCTTCGAGGGTCGCCTTGAACGAGGCGACGAGGTGGTGGGGCAGATCGCGGACGAAGCCGACGGTGTCGGAGAGCATGACGCGGTCGCCGTCGCCGAGGCGCCACTGCCGGGTGCGGGTGCCGAGGGTGGCGAAGAGCTGGTCGGCGGCGTAGGCCCCGCCGCCCCCGGAGGCTTCGGTGAGCGTGTTGAAGAGGGTGGACTTGCCGGCGTTGGTGTAGCCGACCAGGCCGACGGTGAAGTGGTCGGCGTTGCGCGACTCGACCTCGCGGGTTTTGCGGGACTGGACGTCGACGAGTTCGCGTTTGAGCAGGGCTTTCTTGCGTTGGACGATGCGGCGGTCGATCTCGAGTTGTTGTTCGCCGGGGCCGCGGGTGCCGATGCCGGCGGGCGCGCCGCCGGCGATGCGTTCGAGGTGGGTCCACATCGCGCGGAGGCGGGGGTAGGTGTATTCGAGCTGCGCGAGTTCGACCTGCAGCCGGGCCTCGTGGGTCCGCGCGCGGTCGGCGAAGATGTCGAGGATCAGCTCGCTGCGGTCGAGCACCTTGACCTCGCAGACCCGCTCGATGTTGCCGATCTGCGACGGGCTCAGGTCGTTCTCGAAGATCACGACCTGGGCGTTGTGGAGCTTGACCCGCTCGGCCAGCTCCTGGACCTTGCCCTTGCCGATCAGCGATTTGGCGGAGGGCTTCTGGCGTTTCTGGAGCATCTCGTCGACGACGACCGCGCCGGCCGACTCGGCCAGGGCGCGCAGCTCGTCCAGCGGGTCGTGCGGGTTGGTCTGCGTGTCGGGCAACAGGCACGCGACGAGCACGGCCGGCTCGGAGGCGACGTTGAGTTGTTCGCGGACACCGGATTCCATAACGGGACATGTTAACCCCGCTAAGCCGCAAGCGGCTTTATGCGGACTGGTAGGCGTCGCTGGCCGTTGGGTCCCACTGCCAGACGGCGGGGACGTAAGCGAAGGCGTCGCCGTCGGTTTTGACGTGGCCAACGCCGGGGAAGGGCAGGTGGCTGCCGGCGACGGGCTTGCGCTTCTCGGCGTAATAGTTGAGGATGCGGGTGCGGGTCTCGGCGGCGGCGGCGGGGTCGGTGTCGAAGGCGATGTGCCAGTCGGGGTGGGCGAACTGGACGGGGGCGAAGTGGATGAGGTCGGCGAGGTAACCGAACTGGCCGGCCGCGCCGTAGAGCCCGGCGACGAGGTGGCCCGGCGTGTGGCCCGGGGTGTGGTAGACGGCCAGGGCGTCGTCGAGCTGGGTGCGTTGCTCGCCGACGAGTTCGAGGCGGTCGGCGGGGAGATTGGTCAGGGCGGACTTGGCGATCCCGGCGAGGAAGCCCTGCATTTCCGGCGGGATGCCCGTCTTGGAGAGGTCGGGGTTGCCGAGGGCCCAGAACTCGATCTCGGCGCGGTGCATGACGAAGGTGGCCTTGGGCAGCCAGGCCGCGCCGTCGGGCCCGGCCAGTGCGCCGACGTGGTCGGGGTGCAGGTGGGTCAGCACGACCAGGTCGATGTCGCCCGGCTCGGCCCCGACCCGCGCGAGGTGCTCGCGGAGCTTGCCGGCCGAGGGGCCGAAGGCGTCGCCGCAGCCGACGTCGATGAGGATGAGGCGGCCGCCGGTGTCGACGAGCAGGGCGTTGACGTGGCCCAGGGCGTGGTCGGGGTTGACGAAGGCGTCGCGCATCGCGGCGTGGGCGTCTTCCTGGGCGACGTTGGTGCCGATGGTCGGGTGGGCCGGGGCGAAGGGGAACGAGCCGTCGGAGAGGAGGGTGACGGTGATGTCGCCGAGCGAGAGGCGGTAGGCGCCGTTGCCCTGCGTGAAGGCGGCGGGCGTTTCGGTGGGGGTGCTTTGGTCGGCGCGGGCTTGGGGTGACGCGGCGAGCAGGCCGGTGGCGGCGGCGGCACCGAGGCCAAGGGTCTGGCGGCGGGTCAGGTCGGCGCGGGTCATGGCGGGGTTCCGGGGGTTCCGTGTGGGAGAAAGAGCGGCAGGTGATGGAAGCGTAGCCCGATTGGTATGCTGACGCGATGCGTGGCGTCGGCTTGGTTGCGTGTCTCGTCGGATTGCTCGCCGCCGGTTTGGCGGTGGCCCAACCGTCGTACGAGCTGACGGACGACGGCTTCGTGCCGCTGGACGTGCCCGAGCCGGGGACGCCCGAGGCCGAGCTGGCCGAGGCCCGGCGGATGATCGCCGAGGAGCGGCCGAAGGAGGCGTTAAAGCTGCTCGACCGCTGGTTCCGGGACCATCCGAACCACCCGCTGACCGTCGAGGCCCGCCTGCTCAACGGCGACGCCCACGCCGCCGGCGGCGACTATTACAAAGCCCTCTTCGACTACGAAGACGTGATCACCTTCTACCCCGCGTCGGAACAGTTCCGCACGGCGCTGCGGCGCGAGTACGAGATCGGGGTGCTGTACACGTCGGGCTTCAAACGCAAGCTCTTCGGCCTGCGCATCCTGCCGGCCCGCGACGACGGGGCCGAGCTGCTCATCCGCGTCCAGGAACGCGCCCCCGGCTCGGACCTCGGCCAGCGGGCCAGCCTCGCCCTGGCGGACCACTACTTCGAGACGCGGCAGCTCGAGCTCGCGTCCGAGGCGTACGACCTCTACCTGCTGAACTACCCCGAGTCGGACCAGCGGCAGTGGGCGATGCTGCGGCTGATCCAGGCGAGCCTCGCGCGGTTCAAGGGCCCGGAGTTCGACGGCACGGGCCTGATCGACGCCCGCGAACGCCTCGAGCAGTACCGCGACCGCTTCCCCGCGAGTGCCGAACGCATCGGGGCCGACGCCCTGCTGGTCCGCATCCGCGAGTCGCTGGCCCGGCGGGACCACGCCACCGCCGCGTGGTACGACCGCACCCGGAAGCGCGTCGCGGCGGGGCTGCTGTACCGCCGGCTGATCGAAGAGTACCCCGACACCTCCGCCGCCCGTGACGCGGTCCGCCGGCTCGACGAGCTGGGGCTCGAGCCCGTGGTGGCGGAATGATTTTTTTGCCGCCAAGGACGCCAAGGACGCCAAGGAAGGCAAAGCGATTTTTGGAAAGCATGAAAACCTCGCCCGACCATTTTTCGTTCGGTTTCCCCGGCCTTCCTTGGCGCTCTTGGCGTCTTTGGCGGCTATGCCTTATCGCCTTGATCCTCACCGGCTGCGGCTACAGCACGCAAGAACTCTTCCCCGACGACTACCGCAGCGTCGCGGTCCCGATCTTCGAGAACCGCACGTTCGCCCGCGGCCTCGAATACGACCTGACCGAGGCGGTCATCAAGCAGGTCGAGCAGCGGACGCCCTACATCGCCACGCGGGCCGGGGTCGCCGACACCCTGCTGGAAGGCCGCGTCACCTCCGTGGAAGTCCGCGAGCTGAGCGAGACCCGCGACGCCGGCCTGCCCCAAGAGGTCGAGGTCCTAGTCACGATCGATTTTACCTGGACCGACCAGCGAACGGGCGACGTGCTCGTCCAGCGCCGCGGCTTCTCCGGCGTCGGCCGCTACGTCCCCACCGCCCCGGTCAACCAGCCCTTCGAGGTCGGCCAGCACGACGCCGTCCAACGCCTGGCCCGCGACCTGGTCTCCACCTTCCGCGGCGGCTGGTGACCCCCCCGGAATTTGCCGAGAGCGGCCACAAGCGGGTCACCGGCCGCAACACCCTTTGATACCTACAGAAGCCCATGTTCTCCGAACGTGGGCCCGTCACTCGTTGGCCTTACCCTGTGGCCCCCGACCCACGCCGCCCCGCGGTCGTATGAAACCTATCGGTCCCTGACCCCCGCCCGCTGGCCCGAGAGGCGGCGTCGGCCGATGCAGCGGCTACACTTACCCCGCGAAACGTATCGCGTCACCACACACCTAACCCATGCCCGAACAAAAAGACCCCAAGATCAACCGCGGCGACGACGGCAAGCGCGGCGACAAGCCCGAGAAGGGCGAGAAGTCCCGCGGCAACGGCAAGCAAGGCCCCGGCAAGTCGCCCGGCTTCAAGTCCCCCGGCGCGTTCGTCTGGATCATGGTCGCCGTCGTCGGCGTCGCCCTGCTGCTGATGGTCAACTCGGCCCAGAACAGCGCCACCAAGGTCTCCTGGCAGGAGTTCTTCACCCACGCCAGCAACGGCGACTTCGACCCCGAGTCCCCCGTCGTCATCAAGAACGACCGCATGATCGGCACGTTCAAGGAGGGCCTCTCCGGCGAAGCCGCCTCCGGCGCGACCAACGGCCGGGTCTACACCCCCGTCAGCCCCGAGAACCGCATCCTCCTGACCGACCAGCTCATGGAGGCCGGCCAGGACTGGATCGAAGAGCCCGGAAGCAGCCTGCTGCTGCAGATCCTCATCGCCTGGGGCCCGATCATCCTGATCGCGTTCCTCATCTACTTCTTCGTCTTCCGCAGCATCC
>JBCCOP010000147.1:0-5639 GCA_039025315.1 Planctomycetota bacterium
CGCCTCGATGATGACGTTGGCGTCGTCGACGCTGAGCGTGGTCTGGGTGAGGTAGATCAGCGGCTGGGTCTCGGGGAAGTCCAGGGCCTCGACGTCGGCGGGCGACTCGACGATGTGCATGACCTCGGGGGCCTCGCCGTAGGTGCCGATGACCTCCTGGTGGTTGGCGTGGCCGATCATGAGGATCTGTTTGCCCATCTTGGCGTAGCGGCGGGCCTCGACGTGGACCTTGGTGACCAGGGGGCAGGTGGCGTCGATCGCGCGGAGGTCGCGGGCTTCGGCGTCGGCGCGGACCTGGGGGGAGACGCCGTGGGCGCTGAACACAACGGTGTTGCCGGGGGGGACCTCGGCGATGGACTCGACGAAGGTGACGCCCTGGCGGACGAAGCGGTCGACGACGTGCTTGTTGTGGACGATCGCGTGGTAGACGTAGAGGGGCGTGCCGATGAGATCGACGAGGTCTTGCACCGTGTCGATGGCCATGTGCACGCCGGCGCAGAAGCCGCGGGGGTTGGCGAGGATGATCTGCACGTCGGGATGTTAGGCGATCACGGCGGGAGCGCTAAGCCGCAAGCGGCTTGGCTTATTCGCCCAGGATCAGGTCGACGGCGTTGCGGGTCGGCAGGGCGAGGGCGCCGTGGGCGCGGGCGGCGGCGAGGGCGGTCTCGCCCTCGGCGGTGCGGACGAGGTTGAGCAGGTCGTCGGACATCGCGGCGGGGATGAGGTTGCCGTGGGCGTTGGCGGACTCTCCGAGGCTGACGAGGTGGCGGACCTGGACGTCGCCGACGGCGTTGATCGCGGCGGTGGCGACGGCGGCCTGGGCGGTGGGGTCGTCGAGCCGGGAGAGGACCTGCCCGGCGGCGACGGCGACCTCGGGGCGGGGGTCGCCCGCGGCCTGGACCATGGCGGGCAGGGCGGCGGTCGCGTCGTAGGCGGTCTGGCTGGTGGCGATCTGCATGAGCAGGCCCAGCGCGTTGAGGGCGAACATCTGCGATTCTTCTTCGCTCAGCGCGGCGCCGCTGAAGCGGTCGATGGTCTGGGCGACAGCGGCCTTGAGGTCCTCGGCCCCGGCGAGCAGGACGGTGACCCGCGGGTCGTCGGCGAACGCGGCGGAGAGCCGCGGCTGGGTCTGGCTGTCGGCCAGGGCGACGATCGGGGTGGCGGCGAGCTTGAAGTTGGCCCGGGCGTCGTCGGCGGCCTTGCTCACGCTGGCCAGGTCGCCGCGGACGGCGATGAGGTCGATGCCCGGCGTGTTGGCCACAAGGCCGCGGGCGGCGTCGATGGTGGGGGCGTCGAGGGTCTGGTAGCCCTGCGCGGCGAGGGCGGCGTTCAGGGCGTTGCGGTCGTCCTGCGCCGGGCCGACGACCAGGGCAACGGGGGTGGCGGTCTGCCGGACGGCGTCGGCGAGGACGGGCACGACGCGGAAGTCGTTCTCGAACGATTCCTCGGGCATGGCGCGGGCGAGCGCCTCGGCCGAGCGGAAGCGGACGCGGCGGTCGGGGTAGCCCAGGCCGCGTTGCAGGGGCTGCAGCGCGTCGAGGCTAGCGGTGGCCGAGAGGGCGGCGATGGCGTCGAGCGCGAGGTCGGAGTCGCCGTCGTCGAGGGCCTGCCGCAGCACGTCGTGGAGCCGGCGGGGCCCGGCGAGCATGGCGTAGAACATCGGGTCCTGCAGGTCGGACGTGTAGCTGGGGTCATCGGCGCCGTCGGGCAGGCGGTTCTCGCGGCGGAGGTTGGCGGCGAGGTAGAGGCTCAGCGCCCCGTCGAGGTCGGGGTCGAGGGCCAGCGCGTCGGCGGCGGCCTGCATGGCGACGACGTCGCCGGCGACCGATCCGGGCACCTCGATGGGCACGAGGCCCGGCTCGCCGGTGATGGTGAGCCGGGGGTTGTAGCGCCAGAGCACGCCCCGGTCGGTGGCGTCGTCGTAGGCGTCGAGCCCGGCGGGGTTGTCGGTCGCGGTGTTGTAGAAATTGAGCCCGAGGGCGAGGTACAGCTCGGCGGCGGGCAGGTCGCGGGAGACGCGGGCGTTTTCGGCGGCGGCGGCCAGGGCGTCGAGCGCCAGGTCGCGGGTGTTGGGGTCGGTCTGGGGGTCTTCGGCGACACGCCGGAGGGCGGGCATGGCCTGGGGATAGGCGATCTCGCCGAGCACGCGGGCCACGCGGGCCTGCCCGACGTCGTCGAGCTGGGGCAGCGCGACCGACAGCGGCGCGACCAGCGGCCGGCCGATCTGCCGCATCGACCGCGCGACGGCCGGGTGCAGCGCCTGTTGGTCGTTGTCCAACAGCACGGCGAGCATCTGCGGCGCGGCGTAGGCCCCGGCGGCGGCGAGGCGCTGCGTGGCGTTGTCGAACGCGCGTTGGCCGCGGGCCAGGGCTTGGATGTCGTCGGCGATCCGCTGCGGCTCGCGGCTGCGCTCGAGGCGTGCCGACTGGATCTTGTCCTGCAGCTCACCCGCCAGCTCGGCGATCGCCTCCATGCCGTCGGCCCGCGCGAAGATGCGGGCCGGCTCGGCGTAGCGGCTCGCCTCGACCGCGTCGAGCAGCGCCCCCGGCGAGGCGTTCATCAGCTCGGCCCCGGCGACGCCCGCCAGCTCCGGCTGGGCGATCAGCACGTAGTGGCAGAAGTCGGCCCAGAGCTGCTCGGCGTCCTGCGCCGCGGCCCGCGGCGCTACCAAACCCACCCACACCATCAACACCACGGGCAGCACACGGCGGGTTCGCAACATCGACAGGCTCCAGCGGAGGTTCTAATGGGTAGCAAGCGGCGGGCGCGTACGCCGGGTCACGCGGACGAAAAAAACCGAAGCATCCGACCCTTGAACCGGGGTCGTTCCGCGAGACGCAACGTACGTCCCGGCGGGGTGAGCGTCAAGAAAAGCGTGACCGACCGACGCCCGGCCGACGCCCCCCGAAGCGTCGGCCCGGGCTCGGGTTAACCGCCGGGGGCCGCCGCCCGATAACCCGGGACGCCCGGTATACTCCGCGGGCCAGCCCGGGCCGATCGTCCCGCCCCGGGCCCGACGCGATGCGAGCCGATCGAGTACGTCCATGCTGAAGTTCAAGGTCTACGACCACGAAGACGAGCGGGGCGGCTTTGCCGCGGACGGGACGCTGCGCAACGCGTACCTGCTCGACTCCGAGGGCAACGGTGTGCGGTGCGAATTCTCTTTTCAGGACGGCGAGCTGTGGTGCGACAAGCGTGAGGCGGGCACGGCCGCGCTGGCGCTGCAGCACCCGGCCGGCGACCTGGGCGAGCTGACGCTGCAGACCTGCCTGCTGCCCGAGCGGGAGGAGCCGTACCTGCTCTCGGTCGAGCTGGCGCGGCACCGGCTGATGACGGTCTACAACAAGCTGGAAGACTGGGCGATGTTCGAGCTCGAGGCGAGCCACCCGGTGAGCAAACGGGAGGAGCGGGCGCGGTCGAGATTTATCGAGGCGTTGTGCCATCAGCGGGACGACCCGCAGCGGGCCAGCCGGCTGGCGAACGAGAGCCTCGCGGCGTCGCTGGACGGCAGCGAGGAGCTGGCGCTGGCGCACTCCGAGCTGCTGCTGAACCGCCGGATCGAGGCGGGGTCGCTGCCGCGGTCGCCGCTGGGCTGCGGCGTGGCGCTCGACGGGCGGGGCGAGGCGTTGCGGGCCGCCGCCGCGGCGAACTTCGACTACGTGCAGCTGCCGCTGCCCTGGAAGCAGCTCTCGCCCGAGGAGAACGTCTACCGCTGGGGCGACGCCGACGACTGGGTCGCCTGGGCGCAGGCGCAGCGGAAGCCCGTGCTCGCCGGGCCGGTCATCAGCTTCGAGCCCGCCTGCCTGCCCGACTGGCTCTACATCTGGGAGCACGACTACGACACCGTCCGCGACCTGGTCTACGAGCACATCGAGCAGGTCGTGACCCGGTACCGCTCGTCGGTCTCGGCGTGGACGATCGTCTCGGGGCTGCACGTCAACCGCCACTTCACGTTCAACTTCGAGCAGCTCATGGACCTCACCCGCATGTCCTGCATGCTGGTCAAGAAGCTGGACCCGGCGGCGAAGGTGGTGATCGAGCTGCGCCAGCCGTTCGGCGAGTACTACGCCCGCAACGCGCGGTCGATCCCGCCGATGATGTACATCGACCTGTTGATCCAGTCGGCGATCGCGTTCGACGCCTTCGGGCTGCGGCTGCCGCTGGGCCAGGCGGTCGACGGCCAGCACGCCCGGGACCTGATGCAGGTCAGCTCGGTGCTGGACCAGTTCGCGGGCTTCGGCAAGAACCTGTTCGTGACCCTCGCGGCCCCGAGCGCGCCGGTGACCGACGTGATGATCGCCTCGACCGAGAGCGACGAGCCGGCGGACGACCGCTCGGGGCACTGGCGCCGGCCGTGGTCGGAGGTGGTGCAGGGGCACTGGCTCGAGGCGGCGCTGCAGATCGCGATGAGCAAGCCGTTCGTCGAGGCGGTCGCCTGGCAGGACCTGATCGACCACCCGCAGATGGAGCTGCCGCTCGCCGGGCTGCTCGACGACGACGAGCAACCCAAGGCGGCGCTACGCCGGCTGAAGCACTTCCGCCAGAACCTCGGCCCGCCCGGTCCGGGCCGCGACACGCCCGCCGCCGCGGCGACGCCCTCAACCCCACCCCCAAGCCGGGCCTGAGCGCAGCGAAGGCCCGGATCGCCCGTGCCCCATCAAGCGGAACAACCTGGCCCGGGCCATGCACGCCACGCCCTGGCCGTCCTCGCCGCCGTGTGGCTGCTCGTCGGCGGCCTGTGGCTCACCACGCAACGCCCGCCGGTCGGCACGGCCGCGATCGAGCCGTCACTCCGGATCGATATCAACACCGCCGAAGCCGCCGACCTCCGCCTGCTGCCCGGCGTCGGCCCCCGGCTGGCCGAGAACGTGATCGCCCACCGCACGGCCCACGGTCCGTTCGCCGCCCCGGCCGACCTCGAAGCCGTGCCCCGGATCGGGCCCGTGCTGCGGCGACGCCTGACGCCGTGGGCGACCTTCAGCTCCCCGTCGGCCGCACCGCCCGACGCCGCGGCCGCAGCGCCGCGTTGACCGCCCCCGGGATCGGCCGCAGCTCCGCCGCCGTGTCGCCGCCCCCGTCGAACGACAGACCCGCGTGGACCCGCGTGGCGCGTGGGGTCTCCGCGGCCGTGTCCGCCGCGGCGTCGTGGCCCCCGCCGCCCAGGACGACCCGGCCCGCGAACACCGCGCCCGGCGCGACCACCAGGTGGCCCGTCCGCAGCGTCCCCGCCACCACGGCCGTCGGCCGCAGCTCCGTCGCCCCGCTCACCGCCACGTCGCCCTCGACCCGGCCCGCGACGACCAACGCCTCGGCCGACACGTCGCCGCCGACCACCGCGTCGGGGCCGAGTTCCAGCGTGCCGCGGACGCGCACCGTGCCGCTGACCGAGCCCTCGATCCGCGCGTCGCCCGTCAGGTTCAGGTCGCCCTCGACCCCCGACCCCGCGCCCAGCACCGTGGTGGGCGTTCCGTCCGTCTGCATCACTCAGCTCCACAACGCGAACCCGTCGAACAACCACCCCGCGGGACCGGGGACCCCCCGCTCGACGTCCCCGCCGGGGCGGACGCGTGTCGCGGACACTGGGTTATCGGTCGCCGCCCGACTCGCCGCCACAAACGGCGCGGGCCCCGCCTGACCGC
>JBCCOP010000148.1:0-5484 GCA_039025315.1 Planctomycetota bacterium
CAAGCCCTATCGGGTCACGACGGGCACCCTCCCCCGGCCCCTCCCTGAGGGAGGGGGGTAAAGCGCAACGCACAAAACCGCTCGGCTTTTCATACCCGGATCAATCCGGCCCTACGCGCTGATTGCGCAAAATCGAAAAAATTATTTGCCGCGCGAAAAAACGCGGTTTTACTTATTCCTGAGAGAGTTTTGTTCACCCCCACCGTTCTAAGGAGGAGTTAGCTATGGTCCGTCCGTTTTGGTCTTGTTTAGCCGGAGTTGCGGTCGCGGGTCTCGGCACGTTGTCTCACGCCGACCGGGTGACGTTCGAGTATTTCGGGACCACCACCAGCGTGTTCCAGGCGCCCGCCCTGTTCCCGAACGTCCAGGCCGGCGACGACTTCAGCTTCATCTTCACCTTCGACCCCACGACGCCGAACAGCGCCACGCAGACCAGCGACGAGTTCACCCGCGGCGGCTACGGCGATGCCATCGAAGCCGCCCGGCTGACTTTCGGCGACGAGCAAGCCGAACCGGGGATCCGCAACGGCTCGATCAGTATCACCGACCGCCCGGGGAGCGGACAGGACTTTTTCCAGGTCGTGGTCGAGTTCGATAACAACGAAACCTTTTTGTTCGAGCTGGAAGACGGGCCGGGCCTCGACTCGGCCGACCTGCCGACGTCTCCGCCGGCTGTCGCCGGCTTCGGCCCGGACAACGGGGGCGAATACAACGTGGAGCTTTCCAACTTCAACTTCGTTCAGTTGCTCGACGTCCAGGTGCTCGGCGAGCGCCAACTGGACCCCGACTTCCTGCTGGTCGACAACGGCAACCCCCCCGACCAGGGCGACGGCGGGAGCATCGGCGGCGGCGGCAGTAACAACGGCGGCAGCAACGGAACCTCGGGCGGAGGCACCGGCGGGGGCAGCCCGGTCCCGGTTAGGGTCATCCCGACGCCGGCGGCGGCGTTGATGGGGCTGCCGCTGATGCTCGGCCTGGCCGTCCGCCGCGGCGTCCGCTCGGCGCGCACGGTTTAACCGCGAACCGCGGCAAAAATCCAACGACCCACAAAAAATTTTTAAACCGTGGTGCCCCCGGAAGCTACGCCGTTTCACTGCGGCGGATTCCGGGGGTTTTCGCGCACGAATCGTTCGTTGCGTCCCTCAGTGTCGGCCCCCGTTTTGCCGGCGGCTCCCGGTAAAGACAAGGCCGGGCCCGCCCGCGGCGGACGGCCGGGTCGAGTGACCGCGTGTCGGCGGCGATGCCACGGGTACCACCTTGTCGGAAACCCCGTGGGTCCAGACACCACGGCTCGGCCGGGGGCGCACGCCCGGAGGTTTCGATCCGGTTGCCGCCAAGGACGCCAAGAGCGCCAAGGAAGACAAAGTCAGCAGTCAAAAAAATGACTTGATGCCTTTCTTGGCGCTCTTGGCATCCTTGGCGGCAAAAAACGGATCGGACCTCACCACCCCGCCGCGGCGGCCGTGAAGCGGCGAGGGTGGGGGCGTGGGGTGCCCGCTCTTTGGCAACGTGGTGATGGATATGAAAAGAAGCCCACGGATTGAATCCGTGGGCTTCGAGGAGGGGGCGGAGTGGGGGACAGGTCTTTACTTCGCCGCGAGGTAGTTGGCGTTGACCTTGTCCCAGTCGATGACGCTGAAGAAGGCGTCGATGTAGGCCGGGCGCTTGTTCTGGTACTTGAGGTAGTAGGCGTGTTCCCAGACGTCGAGGCCGAGGATCGGGGCGCAGCCCGCCTCGACGGTATCGACCTGCATCAGGGGGTTGTCCTGGTTGGGGCTGGAGCAGACCTTGAGCTTGCCGGCGTTCACGCAGAGCCAGGCCCAGCCGGAGCCGAAGCGGGTGGCGGCGGCGGTGCTGAAGGCCTCCTTGAAGTCGTCGAAGCCGCCGAGGTCGCTGTCGATGGCGGCGGCGAGCTCGCCGACCGGGGCGTTGCCGTCCTTCGGGGCGCGGAGCGTGTCGAAGAACAGGCGGTGGTTCCAGTAGCCGCCGCCGTTGTTGCGGACGGCCGGGGATAGGCCTTCCGAGCCGAGCACCTCCTCAATGGACTTGCCCGCCAGGTCGGTGCCCTCGACGGCGTCGTTGAGCTTGCTGGTGTAGGCGGCCCAGTGTTTCTGGGAGTGGATCTCCATGGTTTGGGCGTCGATCGCCGGTTCCAGGGCGTCCAGGGCGTAGGGCAGGGCGGGCATCTCAAAAGCCATCGGGGACCTCGGTGTGGGGGGAGAAAAACGTTCGAAACCGTCAGTGGGGGTGCCGTTTGGCTCCCGGTACGGATGCAAGACTAGGGCGGGCGGCCAAGGGAATCAAGGCTCGGCGTCCGGGGAACGGCCCGCTAAGGGTCGAGACTACCGCGATTTATCCCGGCTTCGCAAAAAAATCGCGGGACCCGAACTGATTGGGAACTAAATCGGTACGGATTGATGTTGACAAGATGGGCCGCTTTGGTAGATTTGGTATGGGGGAAAATCCCCCATATCGACAACCGTCGCCAAGGAGTGGTGGCCCGTTAGGACTCGGCCCGAGGGTCGAGAGCGGGAACGCTGATGGTTCCCGGCCCGCTGCGAGCCGCGGGGTGTTGGCGTGGCTCGGCCCGGCCGTCGATCAGACGCGGCCGGAGTGACCCCCTTTGTAAGGCGACCGCACGATGCCCAGCCTGACCCATGCCGGTTCCCCCCTGGCCCAAGCCCGCCGCGGCGGGGCCGAACCGTTGACTCTCGGCCGCCGTTCCGTCGGCGTCGCCGCGAACACGACCCAGACACGAACGCTCGCGCCGGCAAAGCCCGGCCGGCGGCGGCCGGGCCGGACGACGCTACGCCCCGAAGAACGGCAGACGCTGCGGCGGGTGCTGACCGAGAAGTACGAGTATGTGCACCACGAGCTGTTCGACCTGCCGGCCGAGGCGTCGTACGACGCGGTGTTTGTCGAGCCCGAGCCGGTGCCCGTGCCGGACGTGTCGTGGTACCACCCGCTGATGGACCCGGGGATGGCGGACCCGGCGACGCTGGCGCGGAAGGCGGGCAAATCCGACGGCAGCGTGCTGCTGACCGCCGCCCAGGAGCGGGTGATCTTCACGCAGTTCAACTACTGCCGGAAGCAGGTGTGCGACGCCCGCGACCGGCTGCTCGCCGCGGAGAACGCGGCGGACCAGGCGGCACGGCTGACGCCGGCGGAGCGGGGCCGGGTCGAGCGTGAGCTGCTGGACTGGTACGCCCGGGCCGACGCGCTGCGGACGCAGATCGCGGACACCAACCTGGCGCTGGTGCTGGCGATGGCGAAGCGGTCGCGGATCCACCCGGGCGACTTCGCCGACCTGATCGGCGAGGGGAACATGGCGCTGCTGCGGGCGACGGACAAGTTCGACGTCGGGCGGGGCTTCAAGTTCTCGACCTACGCCTGCCGGGCGATCCTCAAGGCGTTCAGCCGGCAGGGCATCAAGCTCTCGAAGCACCGCAGCCTGTTCCCCGTGGACTTCGACCCGAAGCTCGAGCGGTCGAACCACCAGGCCGAGAAGAATCGGGAGCACGAGAACGACTGCGCCGACGAGGTCCGGCGGATCGTCGCGCTCAACCGCGCGGAGCTGTCGGACGTCGAACGCACGGTGGTCGCCGCCCGGTTCAACGTGAAGCCCGAGCCCGAGATCGACCTGAGCGATGCGCCGCGGTTCGCGGTGGGAACGGACGACAGCCTCCACGGCTACGAGCTGCCCGCGTCGCTGCGGGGCCGGGGGCCCGACGCCAAGCCGCTGACCCTCGAGCAGGTCGGCAAGCTCATCGGCGTGACCAAGGAACGCGTCCGGCAGATCCAGAACAAGGCCCTGGACAAGATCCGGCACACGCTCGAGACCGAGTACCTCGGCTAAGCCCCCGTGGTTGAATCCGCCCCCCCTCAGCCCCCGGGCGCAGCGGTCTCCGTTGTCCCGGGGGTCTTGTGTGAGGGCCGTCCCAAGCCGGCCCTGAGCGACGCGAAGGGCCGGATACCAACGCGCGTCCGAGGTTTGATCCGGGCCTTCGCTTCGCTCAGGCCCGGCTTGGGGCGTCGGGTCTAAAAGTCGTAAACGAGCGCGGCGTAGTACTTCAGGTCGTTCTCTTCGGTGCCGGGGGCGACGTCGGAGTTGTACTCGTTCTCGGCCCCGACCTTGAGGCTCAGGCCCCGGCCGGCGTCCATCGAGACCTTGTACGCCAGCCCCGAGACGTTGCGGAACTCGCTGAACGCCGGGTCGAGCGACGGGAAGAAACGGGTGTAGTAGCTGAAAGTGGAGTCTTCGGTGACGTCCCACTCGCCTTCGAGGCCGAGGAACAGCTCGGGGGTCAGGTCGTTGATCTCGCCGAACTCGTAGTTGGCACCGGCGCCGACCCGGCCGAGGAGGTTGTAGGTGTCTTCGTCGACGAGGTCGTAGCCCAGGCCGGCGAAGGCGGAAACACGGTCTTCCCAGCCGGTGAAGCGGTCGTGCTCGTATTTGGCGTTGGCCCAGAAGAAGTAGTCTTCGTCGGGCAGCAGCCAGTCCTTGAAGAGTTCGGTGTCCCACTCGTTGCGGGTGTTTTCGCCGTCTTCCTCGCCGTAGAAGATGCTGGCGCGGATCAGCCAGCGGTCGGTGTCGTCTTCGTAGTCGGTGCGGAACGCGGCGTAGAGGTTGAGGTTGTCGGTGTTGCCGTCGCTGCCGGTGAGCCCGGCCTCGACGGACTTGTCCCAGCCCCAGAAGAAGTCGGGCTTCGGCGGTTCGACGTAGACCGGGTCGTCTTCGTCGAGCTCGACCGAGTCGATCGACGCGGACGGGATGTCGACGGTGCCGAGGTCGGGGTGCTGGAGGGTGACGCCGGCGTCGTCGGAGCGGGTGACGGTGCCGGTGATCTCGTCTTCGTTGGTCAGCGTGACGGTGCCGGCGGGGGCGGAGATCGGGGCGGCGAGCAGAGCGACGGTCAGAAGCAGGAGGGTCGGGGTCTGGGGCGTGGAAGGCATGAGTCGTGGGGTCTCAGTAAGGGGTGACGGATGGGGGATAGGGATATCGGCCGGTCGCGGGAGCGGCCGGGAGAAAACTGGGCTGGATGTGGGGTGGGGTCAGGCGGGCGTGGGCGCGGCCGTGGGGCGGAGCCAGCGTTCGGAGATGTCGCTTCGGGACAGCTCGGGGTTGGCGTGGCGGATCGCGGCGGCGACGAGGCCCATGAACATCGGCTGCGGCGCGAGCGGCCGGCTGCTGAGCTCGGGGTGGAACTGGGCCCCGATGAAGTACGGGTGCTCGGGCAGCTCGAGCACCTGCATGATCGGCTGCTCGGGGTGCCGGCCGGAGAACACCATCCCGGCGGACTCGAGCGCGGCGAGGTACTTCGGATCGACCTCGAAGCGGTGGCGGAAGCGGGCGCGGGCGGTGAACGGCGAGGTCGCCTTGCCCTGGCCGAAGAGGAACGCCGCCAGCGTCCCCGGCTGGATTAGCACGTCCTTGCCGCCCAGCCGCATGTTCCCGCCGAGGCCCTCGATCTGCTTCTGCTCGGG
>JBCCOP010000149.1:0-5481 GCA_039025315.1 Planctomycetota bacterium
GGCGATGATCTCGACGATCTCCTGCTCGGAGTAGCCGGCGTCTCGGACGGCGGCGAGCTGGTCGTCGGTGACGAAGCCCTCGCGTTCCAAGATGGCGCGAGCGAAGTCGAGCGCGGCCTGGGCCCGGGCGTCGTCGGCCGAGCCGGACAGCGCGGCGGAGGTTTGGTCGTCGCTGAGCCCGGACATCTTGCCGATGGCGGTGTGGGCGGCGGCGCAGTAGTTGCAGCGGTTGGCCCCGCCGACGGCCAGGGCGATCTGCTCGCGCAGGGCGGCGGGCAGCGAGGTCTCCCCGAGCGTGGCGCTGGCCTCGAGCACGCCCTTGAGCACGGCCGGGGCGTGGGCGAGCGTGGCGTAGATGTTCGGCACGCGGCCGAGCTTCTGGCTGAGCGCCCCGAAGAGCGGGGCGGCGTCGGCGGGCGGGTTCTGGACGTCAACGGTTTCGATGCGGGGCATGGCGGGTCTCCTTTGGCTGGGGTTGAACTTCCGGGGGTAGGATGCGTCGCTTTCCGGCCGGTTCAATCCGGGGCGGGGCGTCTTTATTTCAACCCGCGTTTTTTTGGCGACGGCGTCATGACGATCCAGTGGTACCCCGGGCACATGGACGCGACGCGGAAGCGGCTGGAAGCGGCGATGCCGGCGACCGACGTCGTGGTCGAGCTGCGCGACGCGCGGTTCCCGCACAGCTCGGCCAACCCGCTACTCGATGCGCTGCGGCGCGGTGTTGCGGGTAAGGGCGAAGACGGTCGTCCGGGTGACGTGCCTTGCGTCACGGTGCTGACGAAAGACGACTTGGCGGACCCGGCGGTGACGGCGGCGTGGCGGGACGAGCTGCACCACCGCCGCGGCACGCCGACGCTGGCGGTGAACCTCGGCGAGCCGAAGGCGGTCAAGAACCTGCCGAAGCTGATCCGGCGGCAGACGCCGCGGCGCGTCGAGAAGGGGTTGCCGGTGCGCGTGCTGGTCGTGGGCATCCCGAACGTGGGCAAGTCGACGCTGGTCAACGCGTTGCGGGGCCGGGCGGTGGCGAAGACCGGCGACGAGCCGGCGGTGACGCGGTCGGATCAGGCGGTCCGGCTGGGGCGGGACCTGGTGTTGACCGACACGCCGGGGGTGCTGTGGCCGAGGTTCGACGACCCGGCGGTGGGGGCGACGCTGGCGGTCGGCGGGTCGATCAAGGACACGGCCGTCGGCGCGGACGAGGCCGGGCCGTTGGCGGCGGCGTACCTGCTGCGGCGTTACCCCGAGCGGTTGATCGAGCGGTACGGGGTGGAAGTTGGGGGGGACGCGGGGTCGGCGGCGATCGAAAGCCTGCTCGAAGCGATCGGGCTGAAGCGGGGCTGCCTGGTGGCGGGCGGGGCGGTGGACACGACGCGGGCCGGGGCGTTGTTGCTCCGGGAGTTGCGGGGCGGGAAGCTGGGGCGGGTGAGTCTGGAACACCCGGGAGACTACAAGTGAATCGGGCGATAGCGGTGCGGTGGTTGCGGGTGGTGGGTTGGTGCGAAGCGGTGTCGTTCCTGCTGCTGCTGGGGGTGGCGATGCCGATGAAGTATCTGGGCGGTCACGAATGGGCGGTGCACTACGCCGGCTGGGCGCACGGGCTGTTGTTCATCGCGCTGTTCCTGGCGGCGGCGTGGGCGTGGGCCAAAGGCCTGAGCGGGAAGCTGGCGGCGCTCGCGATGGCGGCGGCGGTGGTGCCGGCCGGGCCCTTCGTGATCGACGGCCGGCTGCGGCGAGCGGAAACCTGAACAAAAGTTGGGGGCGGCGCTTGACCGATATCGATCTAGACGGTATTTTCTGTAGAGACAGAAATAACCGAATGGACCGATCGCCATGAAACTCACGCCCGTCCAAGAAAAGTTCGTCCTGCACTGGGGCGAGATGGGGACCCGCTGGGGGGTCAACCGCACGGTCGCCCAGGTGCACGCCCTGCTCTACCTCAGCGAAGACCCGCTGCCGGCCGACGCGATCGTCGAGACGCTCGGCGTGGCGCGGTCCAACGTCTCCACCTCCATCCGCGAGCTCCAGGGCTGGGGCATCGTCCACACCGTCCCGGTCTTCGGCGAGCGGCGGGACCACTTCACGACCACCGCCGACGTCTGGGAGATGTTCCAGACCATCCTCGACGAGCGGAAGAAGCGCGAGATCGACCCGACGCTGGCGATCCTGCGCGAGTGCGTCGCGGAGGCCGAGGCGTCCAAAAAAGAGGACGGCCACACGCTGACGCGGATCCGCGAGCTGCACGACCTGCTGAGCAACCTCAGCCGGTGGTACACGCAGGTCCGCACGCTGCCGACCGGGGCGGTGATCCGGTTCGTGAAGATGGGTTCGAAGGTTTGGAAAGTTTTGGGCCTCACGGGTTAGGACCTAGTGATTTGTGATCTCATCGCGCGTCGCGTCGACGCGTCCTCGCACCGCCTCGAAAGGAGGCACACCATGACCGGCACCTTTGTCACCGCCGCCGCCCTCACCCCGACCGCCGAGCCCGTTTCGCCGCTGCTGGGCAGCGTGTCGCTGACGGTTTGGACCTACGGGCTGTACTTGGCGATCAGCGTGGCGTTGACCGTGTGGGTCGCGCGGACGCTACACCACAACGGCCGGGTGTTCCTGGTCCGGGCGTTCCGCGAGGACGAGAAGCTGGCGGACTCGATCAACCACCTGCTGGTCGTCGGCTTCTACCTGATCAACATCGGCTGGGTGACGCTGGCGCTGCGTTACGGCGTGAGCGCCGCGGACGTGGCCGGGGTGTTCGAGTCGCTGAGCACGAAGGTCGGCTTGGTGCTGCTGCTGCTGGGGTTCATGCACTTCATGAACCTGTACGTGTTCAACCGGATGCGTCGCCGGGCCGAGCTGGACCAAGCCCCGCCGCCGGTGCTGCCGGATCGGCGTATCCGTGGATGACATCGCAAATCGAAGTCCGCCGCTCGACGGCGGCGGGCTTTCTTCGGCTCTTTCGGTTTTGAAGATTTGAGGCTGACATGCAGACCACCGTTCAACAACTCACCGTACTCTACGACCCGATGTGCCCGCTCTGCCGGCAGTGCCGGGACTGGCTGATCCGCCAGCCGAAGCACGTGCCGCTGCGGTTCCTGCCGCAGGGCACGGCCGACGCCGCGGCGGCGTACCCCGACCTGAGTGTGGGCGTGGGCGACCCGGTCGAGGACCTGATCGTCGTCGCCGACGACGGCCGGGTCTGGCGGGACGCGCGGGCCTGGGTGATGTGTTTCTACGCCCTGCGTGAGTACCGGGCGTTGGCGATGCGGCTGAGCCACCCGGCGTTGCTGCCGCTGGCCCGCCGGGCGTACCGGGCGGTATCCAACCACCGTTACGCGCTGGGCCGGTGGTTCGGCGGGCGTGCGGCGCGAATGAGCAACGACACGCTGGCGGACCATATCCGCGTGTCCACCGCGCCCGGTGACGAGGGGTGCCACCTCGGCGGTGCCGTGGCCTGCACGGCCGAGGCGACCGTCACCGCGGACGTGGTGCGGCGGATGAACGAGCGGCGGACGAATGATCCGGTCCGGCAACCCGGGGGCAAGCGGTGAACGCGGTCACGGCCCCGACTCTGCCGCAGCTGCCCTCGGCCGCGGCGCTACGCGTCTTTCTGGTCGCGGTGACGCTCACGGCGTCGCTGATGCTGGGGCTCTACGCGTTGGCGTTCGTCTACGCCCCGTGGGTCGCGGCGGTGGTCACCGCGGCGGCGGCGTGCTGGGTGGCTCTGTTTTGCGGGGTGTGGTTCGCCCCGCCGGCGGACTTGCGTTGGCCGCGCATCGACTGGTGCCTGTGGACGGTTGGGGTCGGCAGCGTCGTGCTGCTGGCCGGAGCGGTGGCGGTGTTGCTGACTTTTGTTGGCCTCGGGCTGATCGACCAGCACCTGCCGTGGTCGTGGAACCAGTTCATCGGAAACTGGCTCGCGCCGGCGATCCTGCCGGGGGCGACGCTGCTGGTCGCCGACGGGGTGATGGCCCACGCGATGATCCGCCACGCGCCGCGGGTCGGCGTGTCGCGTCGCTGTGCGGCGGCGATCTGGTTCGGGGGGATGAACGGGCTGCTGCTGGCGATGGTCGCCACGGCGTGGGCGTTGGGCTGGACGGGATGAATTCGACGAAGACGAAGGGAAGTATGCGATGGACCTGACCATGATCGGCCGACTGACGGACACCGCGTTGCTGTCGTTCCGCACGCCGGCGGCGTCGGTGGCGCACCTGCTGCCGGAGGGATTGGAGCTGGTGACCCGCGGGCCGTGGGCGTTCTGGAACGTGGTGTCGTGCCGTGTCGAACACATGCGCCCCCGGAAGTTGGGGCCGGTCATGTCGCCGACGGCCGGTATCCCGGCGGTGGGAGTCTCTTACCACCACGTGGCGTACCGGCTGCTGGTGCAGGCGATGACGCGGCGGGGCGAGGTGCGGCGGGGTCTGTATTTCCTACGCAGCGACGCGGACGCGCGGGTGCTCGGGGCGGTGGGTAATCTGACGACGGACTTCAAGTTCCACGCGGCGGACATCCACCTCGCGGCGCCGGCGGGCGACGTCGAGCCGTTGCTGCCGTACCGCCTGGACGTGACCAGCCGCGACGGTAAGGGTGACGCCCGGCTGCGGCTGGACGAGACGCCGCCGCGGCTGGCGGCCGACTCGTGCTTCCCGACGCTGACCGATGCGCGGGAGTTCTTGAAGTATCAGCCGTTCGCCTTTGCCGTTGCGGGCCGAACGGGTCGGCGTCACCTGCGGCTCGCCGAGGTGCGGCGGGACGAATCGGCGTGGCACGAGACCCCGGCCCACGCCGCCGCGGCCGAGTTCGCGTTCTTCGATCACCTGGGCCAGGACGAGCTGACGCTGGAGCTGGCGACGCGGGTCCGGCCGATGGACTACACCTGGCACCTGGGCCGGACCGAGCCGCTGCTGGGTCAGCAGGCCGAGCCGGTTGAGGAGCCGGCCGAGGCGGACGGCGCGGACCTGGCCCGATCGGCGTGAGGCGGCGGGCTACGATGGCCGCATGGCCGTCACCGACTTCGAACTGGTCGATCCGACGCACCCGCAGCTGCACCCGGCCCTTGACGAGGCGCAGATGGCGGCGGTCGCGCGGTACGGTCGCTGCTGCACCTACGCCGCCGGCGAGCGGGTCTTCGCGCACGGGCAACGCGACGCGCCGTTCGTCGTGCTCAAGTCGGGCGAGGTCGATATCTACGAACGCACCGACCCGCAGAAACGGCGGCGGATCGCGCACGTGATCGCGGGGCGGTTTATCGGCGACCTGTCTTGGTCCCCGGGCGCGCCGCCCGGCGCCGCGGCCGCGGCGGCGGCGGACTGCGAGGCGTACATCCTGGAGCGGGAGCAGCTGCGTCGGCTGATTACCGAGCAGACGTACGTCGGCGAGGTCATCCTCAAGTGCCTGATCGATCGGCGGGAGTGGCTGCGGGGCAACGACCTCGGGACGGTGAAGCTCGTCGGCTCGCGGTACGACGCGGGGTGCTACGAGCTGCGCGAC
>JBCCOP010000150.1:0-5396 GCA_039025315.1 Planctomycetota bacterium
GTGTGCATGGCCATGTGGTCGCTGCTGCAGGACAAGACCGACCTGACCGAGGCGGACCTGCTGGAGCGGGTGCAGACGATCGACCTGATGGACGGCCAGGCCGACGCCAAGGCGGGCAAGGCCGGCGTGACCCGCTGCGCCGAGTGTGACCGGCCGATGAACGACCGGCACCTGCGCTGCATCTACTGCGGGGCGGAGCGGCCGGCGGGCAGCGCGTTCGACCGCGTGTAAGCCCCCCTGGAAGTGCCGAGGTCCAGTGGGTCGCACCGCGTGCCGATACGATTAGATGATGCGGGCTTGGACGACATGGGCCGTGGCGGCCGCGTTGGTTTGCGGGTCGGCCCACGGCCAGTTTCGTGTGCCGGGCATCACGCCGGCGGACGCGGCGTCGTTCGAAGCGTCACGCGATGCCGAGGCGGTCACGTTGGCGGGGGCGGACTCTTGGGCCCGGATCGAAACGCAACAACCGGACGAGGCCGAGACGCTCGCCCGGTTCCACTGGCCGGCCGGTGCGTTCCCGGTCACGCTGCGTGAAGCCCCGGGGCGGGAGTGGGACCGGGAAGTCGCCTTCGCGTCGCCCCGGCCGATGGGCGACGCGGCGGTCGACCGCGTGACGCTGCGGTGGTACCGGCCCGAAGCGAAGCCCGAGAGCGCGCCGCCGCAACTTCCGGGGGTGCTGGTGGTGCATTCGCTGCACCCGGACCTGCCGGTGGCGACGTTGCTGGCGCGGGGGTTGCGAGCCCGCGGGGTGCACGCCTTCGTGATCGAGCTGCCGGGCTACGCGGGCCGCAAGCCGGCGGCGTCGCGGATGAACGGGGTGACGGCGTTGGTGCGGGCACCCCAGGCCGTGGCCGACATCCGCCGGGCCCGCGACGCGATCGCGGCGCTAGCCGCGTCGCCCGACGCCCGGCTCGACGCCGAGCGGATCGCGGTGCAGGGCACCAGCCTCGGCAGCTTCTTCGCCGCCGCTGCCGCGGCGCTCGACGGCGGCTTCGACCACACGTTCCTGCTGCTCTCCGGCGGCGACGGCGTCGAGGTCCTCGAACGCGGCGAGAAAGACGCCCACGCCCTCCGCGGCGCGCTGCGGCACTACGGCTACCGCGGCGCGGCACTTCGCGACCTGATCGACCCCATCGAGCCGCTGCGGCTGGCCCACCGCCTCGACCCCGACACGACCTGGATGTTCAACGCCCGGGACGACGTGGTGATCCCGCCCGCGAACGCCCGCAAGCTCGCCGACGCCGTCGGCCTCGACCCGAGCCACCACCTCTGGCTCGCGGGCAACCACTACACCTCGTTCCTGCTGCTGCCCGGCGTGCTGCACACCATGTGCGACACGCTGGACGACACGCCCCCGGAATAAATCGCGCCTCATGCGGCTGTCCCCACCCGCGTCCGCAGGTGGTCGATCACGTTCATGAAGTTGATGTACGCGTCGTACGGCGATTCGTACGGGCTGAAGTACGAGTGCACCGCGGCGTCGCCGTAGGACTTGGTGCACATGTAGTAGAAGTGGTCGGACGTGCTGAGCCGGCGCCAGTCGCGGTAGGCGTGCTCGTCGCCGCCGCGGCTCGCCTCGATGGCAGGGACGCGGAGGCGGTACAGCTCGTCGAGGGCCGACCGCTGCATCGCGTTGCCCGCCCAGGCCGAGAGGTCCCGCTCCGAGTCGGCCCAGCTGATCACGTCGGGGCAGTGCAGTGTGCCCGCCGGGTCGAACTCGTCGATCGACTCCCGCGGCGTGAGGAACCGCTGCCCGGCGGCCAGCAGCGCGGCCGGCAGGTCGGCGAGAAAAGTGAGGATGCCGGTGTCCTTCCACTGGTGCTCGCCGAAGGTCTCGAAGTCCATGAACAGGTTGCACAGCTCGGCCGGACCCGTCGGCTCGTCGTCGAGCGCGGCGACCCGCTTGGCGAACCGCTCGGCGGTCAGGCTCACGCCCGGCGCGATCGGGTCGGTGAACCGGAACGCCACGTCGTCGCTCAGCCGGTAGTGCTTCAGCAGCACCGGCAGCCCGCCGGGCGACGCCACGACGTGGTTCGGCGAACGCCCCGCGAGCACCTGATCCGCCCCCTCGGTCAAGATGCCGCGGAACCGCCCGCCGAACGCGGGGTCGGTGTCGACCCGCTGGGCGACCGCGTCGTTGTAGATCAGCTCGGTGTTGCGGAACACGACCGGCGTCTGGCCGAACAGCTCGTCGATCAGCGTGCTGTGCCGCTCGACCTGCGAGGTGAACTCGACGGGGCTGTACAGCGACGCGAGCGAGTGGTCGTAGGTCTCGGCGAGGAACTCGACGCAGCCGGTCTCCGCCAGCCGGCGGAAGGTGTCCACCACGTCGGGCGCGTGGGCGCGGAGCTGGTCCAGCACGCAGCCGCTCAGCGAGAACGCCAGCCGGAAGTCCCCGGCGTGGCGGCGGACCTGCTCGAGCAGGATGCGCGTCGCCGGGCGGTAGCACTTGTTGGCGACCTTGCGCAGCACCTGCTCGTTGAACGCGACGTTGAAGTACTCGGCCGAGGTATCGAAGACGCTGTATCGCCGCAGCCGGTGCGGCTGGTGGACCTGGAAGTAGAGGTTCACAGCGGCCATGGGGTTAGCTTACCGCCGGGCGTCGGTTCAAAGCGGTCGAAGCATCCCAACGCGGTTCTCGGAACCCGCCGCGGCTTTCCGATCCCCTCCCTCAGGGAGGGGTTAGGGGAGGGTGGCCGTCGTGACCCGCTCCCACACGCGCAGCCAACCGCGACCCGTCACCCTCCCCCGGCCCGTCCCTGAGGGAGGGGGGCAAGACTGTCAACCGTCGCCGAGCTGGAGCTGCGCCAACGCCGTGGTCGTGTCTTCCGAGAAGCCGAAGACCTTGTCGAGCCCGGTGGTGAGGAACACGCTCCAGACCGCGTCGTTGGGCCCGGCGATGCGCAGGCCCCGCCCCGCGTCGGCGGCGAGCTTGCGGACCCGCAAAATCTGCGAGAGGTTCGAGCTGTTGAGGATCCGCACGCCCGAGAGGTCGATCACGAGGTGCGGCCGGGGCTCGGCCTTGGTGTAGCGGGGGATCAGCGTCTCGAAGTCTTCGGAGAACGCCGGGTCGTCGGCCAGCTGGCTGACCCAGATCTCGTCGGACCATTTCTGTAGCGGCATAAGTTCTCAAATCCTGTAAATCATAATGAATATTACAGCAGAGTTAAATCAAGTGGTGGATCAGGATGGGCTCGAAGTCTTCCGATTCTCGGATTCGCTTGATTCGTTTAGTGAAATCTGAGGTTCGGGTTGGAAGGGATCTTCATTTTTGTTGAGCTTTCGAAACAACACATGTCCTGACCGGGTATTCAAAGTGCCCTCTGGTATTGGGGGCAACATGTAGTAGTCACCGTTCATCTGTTTGGGTTTTTTATGATTGATATTTAATCGACATATCGCGCGGAGCGTGCCTGTCTCGGGCAAGTCAATCGTGTATTCAAATCTTAAAAAATCGTCATGGCAAACATTTCCGTAGACCGACGACCAAGGTATAGTCACGCGTTTCAACGTCTGTTTTCCGTCGCTATTGATACCGATGGCGCGTCTTGTTCCGTGCAACTTCACGAAGGTTCCATTCTGGGTGATTTCGCACTCACCGGAGTGCGTAAAGAGTCCAGATGCGCCACTTACTTCGTAATACCACTTGCCACGCACTTGTTTTTGCGGCTTAGCTTGATCCCGAAAAAAATGTCCGATCAAACCAACCACGACTAGAGCGAAGCCAGAGATGAGAGCCGGGTAACGGGGCGTCTCGTAGAGCGTGAAGTCGAGACGCTTTAGATCATTTACAGTGACAAGCGCGCTCAAAACAAGTATTGAGCCGATGAGAATCACCCACCAACCGATGTTAATTTTTATAAATGATATGAAGGGATTCATTTTTAAGCCACATCGAGCCTCGTTAATGGTCAGGCAAACGAAATCTTTACTCGGTCCGGGATGTCATTTGTTGATCCCGTACCCTGGCAACGCCGACCAGCTGATCTTGATCTGCTAGACGGATGACGCGGACGCCGGTCGAGGCGCGTTTGGTTTGCCGGACGCTGCCGGCGTTGATGCGGACGATCATGCCGTTGGAGGTGATGAGCATCAAGTCGTCGGACGGCAAGACGCGGCGTAGGGCGACGACGCGGCCGTTGCGGGCGGTGGTCTGGATGTCGCGTCGGCCCTTGCCGCCACGGCCCTGGGGCCGGGTCTCGCCGTCTTCGGACTGGACCAGGTACTCGACCAGCGGCGTGCGTTTGCCGTAGCCGTTGGCGGTGACGGTCAGCAGGTCCTGGTCGTTCATCTCGGGGGCGACGCGGATCACGCCGACGACGCGGTCGCCGTCGGCCAGGCCGATGCCTTTGACGCCGGCGGCGTTGCGGCCCATCGCGCGGGCGTCGTCGGCGCGGAAGCGGATCGCCATGCCCGACGCGGTGCCGAGGACGATGTGGTCTTCTTCGCCGAGCCACTTGACGCCGACGAGCGAGTCGCCGTCGCGGAGGTTGACCGCGATGATGCCCGCGCTGTTGACGTTGCGGTAGTCCGCCAAAGCGGTGCGCTTGACTAGGCCGTTGGCGGTGGCGAAGAGCAGGAAGTCCTCGCCCTTCTCGAAGTCGGCGATCGGCATGAACTCGACCACCCGCTCGCCGGCCTGCAGGTTGATCAGGTTGATGATCGCCCGGCCGCGGCTGGTCCGCCCGCCCTCGGGGATGTGGAACACCTTGAGCTTGAACACCCGCCCCGTGTCCGTGAAACACAGCAGGTCGTCGTGCGTGCTGGCGACGAAGACCTCCTCGGTGAAGTCGTCGTCTTTCGCCTTGCTGCCGATCACGCCCTTGCCGCCCCGACCCTGGGTCTTGTACTCGGCCACGGGCAGCCGCTTGACGTAACCCGAGTGCGTGATCGTCACCGCGACCTGCTCGACCGGCGTGAGCGCCGCGAGGTCCAGGTCGCTCGCCTCGCCCTCTTCGATCACGGTCCGCCGATCGTCGGCGTACTTGGCTTTGAGCTCGGCGACCTGCTCCAAGAGGATCGCCTCGACCCGCTTGGGGTCGGCGAGGATCGCCTCGTAGTCCTCGATCTCCGCGACCAGCCGGGCGTAGTCCGACACCAACTTCTCGATCTCCAGCCCGACGAGCTGGATCAGCTGCAGCCGCCCGATCGCCTCGGCCTGCACGCGGGTCAACCGCACGTCGCCCCCGGAAGATGCGGCGAGTAAACGGTCGGGTATTTGTGGTGCATACGGGTGGTCGGCCGGGATGCGGAACCCGCGGGCGACGAGCTTCTCGATCGCCTCGTCCCGCGTCCGGCTCTCGCGGATCAGCCGGATCACCTCGTCGATGTCGCAGACCGCGTAGATCAGCCCCTCGATGCGGTGCGCCTCCTGCTGCGCCTTGTTGAGCAGGAAC
>JBCCOP010000151.1:0-5282 GCA_039025315.1 Planctomycetota bacterium
CGGCACGATCACGTGGTCCCGCCCGCCCCCGGAAGCAGGGTCGTCGGTGTCAACGGTGACGAAGTTGCGGTCGTCGAAGTTCTTGGGGTCGACGATCGACATGCCGCCGTCGGTCGGGGCGTTGGTGAAGATCTTGAAGAGGGTGCCGACGCGGACGTCGTAGCCGTAGGACGAGACGCCGTAGCTGATCCGACCGGGGCGTTTCTCGGCGTCGGCGAAGGGCTCGATGGACACGAGTTCACGGATCTGGGTGTCGCAGAGCACGGGCATGGTTGAGGTCCGCAGGTGGGTGACGCGGCGTCTTGGAGCGGCGTAACAGCAAGAACCACGCGGTCTGGCGTGGACGGATCGAACGGATCAGGTGGGCAACGCCCCGTGCGTCAAGGCCAAGTCGAATGACTCGGCGATTCAGCACTCTAACCACTATATCTTGCGTCGCCAACCTGAATCTTTACCAAATCTTGTACGGCAAACGCAGAAATTGGCTTAAGCCCACGGGGCGCAGGCGCTTAGCCGGATTCACTTTTTTTGAATGGTTTGGGTTCCGTACGGATACCGACGGCCATCCGACCGGGTGCCGTCCGTCCCGGACAGGTTTTCCACGGCGGAGACGGGCAAAAAGCGGTCGATGAGCACAGCCAAGACCCCAAGATGTAGGGCCGGATGATCAAAACATCCGGTCAAACCACGGCGTCGGCGGCGGCGAAGCCGCTGCGGGCGGCCCCTTCCATCGTGGCGGGCCAGCCGGTGGCGGTCCAGTCGCCGGCGAGCAGGAGGTTGCGGACCGTGCCGGTGGTGGCGGGACGCAGGGTATCGACGCCGGGCCGGGCCGAGAAGGTGGCGCGGCGTTCCTTGATGACCCGGCCGCGGACGAACTCCACGTCGTCCGCAGCCGGCGCCACGCGTCGCAGTTCATCGAACGCGAGGTCAAGCGTCTCGGCGTTGGGCCGGTCGATGAGGTCGTGGGCGGCGCTGACCACGCCGTGGAGGTGCTGGACGCCGTCGGCGTCGGTGCCGTGGTCGAAGAACCAGTGGATGGGCGAGCCGGTGAGCACGACGTGCGGCCGCTCGAGCACGGGCCGGCGGTCGGGGCGGCGGACCCAGAGGTGCAGGCCGAGGATGGGGGAGGTGTGCAACTCACCGAGCCGGCCGAGGCGTTCGTCGTCGCGGCGCAGCGGGTCGTCGATCACGCGGTCCAGGGCGTCGAACGGCAGGGCGCTGACGTAGGCGTCGGCGGTCAGACGGGTGCCGTCGGCGAGCCGGGCGGCGGTAACACGTTTCGTGTCGGGGTCGTAATCGAGACCGCGCAGCGACGCGGGCCGCAGCAGCCGCCCGCCCGCCGCCGTGACGACCGCCTCAGCGGGGTCGTACAGCTCCGCCAAAGGGACGTCGGACAGCCCCATCTCGTAGCCCCGCCGCCCGGCGAGCAGGCCGTTGGCGAAGACCTGCAACGCGTACCCCGCCGCGACGGCCCCGACCGTCTCGTTGCACGCCCCGACGACCGTCGGCTCCCAGAACCGTTCGACGGCCCGCGGCGGCTGCCGCTCTTGTTCCAACCAGGCGACGAACGTGGTGTTGTTCAACGCCTCGCGGTCCGCCCGCTTCATGCGTCGCACCTTGCCCAGGGCCCGGCCGATGGCCCACTTGTCGCCGAACGTCAGCCCCTGAAACCGCAGGAACGACCCGGCCAAATGCAGCGGCGCCGGCAGCGGGCCCGCGGCGAGGGTGTCGGCCGTGTCGTCGGCGTGGACGAAGTGGTACCGCCCGTGCCACGCGACGCGGCCGGCGACGCCGAGGGTTTCGTAGAGCTCGGTCAGCGCGGTGCAGCAGCGCATCGTCACGTGCTGGCAGTTGTCGATCAGCCCGCCGGTCTCGGGGTCTTCGAGGCTGGTTGCTCGGCCGCCGAGGCGGGGCCGCATCTCGACGAGCGTGACCGCCACGCCGCGCCCGGCCAGCCGGACCGCGGCGGCGATGCCGGCGACGCCGCCGCCACGAACGCCGGTTAATTTTTGATTTTTGATTGCGGATTTTTGAGCGGAAGACATGCCGTCGGAGTCGGGCGTCGGCGTGGCTTCCAAAATCAAAAATCCTCAATTAAAAATCAAAAATGGCTTCAGAACCGCCGCTTCACCACCGCCCCGCCGACGACGGCGAGCTTGGTGCGCAGCGGCAGGCTCAGCCGGCGGCGTAGCACCCGGTCGGGCCGCTGCGCGATGCGTTCGAGCAGGACGCGGTAGGTCCGCATGATCGCCCAGCAGGTCGCGCGGCAATCGGGCGCGACGTGCCGCTCGAGGCTGGCGGACATGTCGTAGTAGCTACGGGCACGCTCGATCTGGAACTGCATGAGCCGGCCGAACGACTCGGTGGCGTGCGCGTCGCGGAGGTCGTCGGGGGTGACGCCGAAGCGGTCGAGGTCCTCGGCGGGCAGATAGACCCGGCCGCGTTGCGCGTCCTCGGCCACGTCGCGGAGGATGTTGGTCAACTGCAGCGCGACCCCGCGGTATTCGGCCAGCCGCCGCACCGCCGGGTCGCCGTCGTCGCCCCAGACCCGGATGCACGTGAGCCCGACGACCGACGCGACGCGGTAGCAGTAGTCGTAGAGCGCCGCGAAGTCGTGGCACGCCACCGGCTCCAGGTCGCTGCGCTGCCCGTCGATCATCGTCTCGAGGTAGTCGGCGGGGATGCCGTAGCGCCGCACCGTGTCGCGCAGGGCGGGCCAGACCGGGCCCCGCGGCATCGGCCGGGCCGGGTCGATGGCGTCTTCGGTCTGCCGGCGGAAGTCGTGGAGCCGCTCCCCACGCGGGGTCTGGCTTTCGGCCTCGCCGTCGGCCAGGTCGTCGGCCGCCCGCATCCAGGCGTAGACCGCGAAGATCGCCGCGCGTTTCGGCTGCGGCGTCAGCCGCATGCCGCGGTAGAAGCTGCCGGCCGACCGCCGCGCGACCGCGTGGCAGTGCGCGAACGAAGCCTGCAACTCGGAAGAAGACTTGGCGATCACACGATCAGTTTATGACGCGTCCGCTTCAGCCGCCGGCGGCGACGCCCGAAACCGCCCGCAGCACCAGGCCGGCCCGGGCCCACCGCCCCACTCTCGGCCGGGCGGTCCAGGTGTCGTAATCCCGCCGCTCGATCCGGCGTAGCACCGCCTCGCCGCCGAGCGTGAACAGCCGCAGGTCCACCCGCTGTCGGCGCGGCACCCGGACCCACAACGCCCGCCCCCGTTCAAACAGCGGCCACGTCCGCCCCACCGCCTCCCGCACCGCCCCCCGGAAGTGGGGCAACTGCTCCCGAAAGCCGTCGCCGCTGCCGGCTTGCGCCGCGGCGTCCCGCCGGGTGAGTTCGACCAGCGTGTCGAGGTCCAGCCCGTGGGCCGACGCGATCTCGCGGGGCAGGTAGACGCGGTCACGCTCCAGGATATCGCGGCGCACGTCCTGCCAGAAGTTGGTGAGCTGCAGGGCCGTACACGTGGCGTCGGCCAGGGCGTCGGCCTCGTCGTCGCGGACGCTCCACATCCGCAACACCAGCCGGCCCACCGGGTCGGCACTGCGGCGGCAGTAGCCCAGCAACTGGTCCCACGTCTCGTACCGCGTGACCGATTGGTCCTGCACAAACGCGTCGATCAGGTCGTCGAACGGCCGCCGCGGCAGGTCGTGTTTCTCGACGGTGGGCCGTAGCGCGAGGAACACCGGGTGCCGCGGCTCGCCGGCGAAACAGGCGTGCAGCTCGTCGCGCCACCACGCCAACAGGTCGAGGTGTCGGCCCCGCAGCGCCGGGTCGTCGCCGAGGTCGTCGGCCCAGCGGCAGAAGGCGTAGACCGCCGCGAAGTCGTCGCGGAGATGCCGGGGCAGTAGCCGCGTGGCGACGGCGAAGTTCTCTTGGTGACGGCGCAGCACCCCGCGGACGTAACCCCGAGCCTCGGCTTCGCCGAGCGTTTCCGAGGTTCCGGGGGCGTCGGGGCCGAAGCGTTGCAGGTCGTCGGCGATCGGACTGATCATCGTCTCGGGTCCGCCGCGGTTCCGGCGTTTAGCGGGCGACGCGCAGCGTCCCGCGTCAGCCGCCCATGAGCTGGTCCATACCCGGCAGGTTCAGCCCGCCCGTGAGCGACGCCATCTGGTCCTTGACCATCTCCTGGGCCGAGGCCAGCGCCGCGTTGGTCGCCGAGGCGATCAGCTCCTCGACCATTTCCCGATCCGCGTCTTGCGCACCCTCACCGCCGCCGACCAGGGCCGCGACGAGCGTGGGGTCGAGCTTGACCGACACGACGCGGAACTGCCCGTTGACCGTCACCCGCACCGCGCCGGCCCCGGCATCGGCCTCGACGGTCTTCTGCGCGAGCTCGGCCTGCATGGCCTCGAACTTCTGCTTCAGCTCGCCGGCGTTGCCCATCAGGCCGGCGATCTGCTTGAGCGCTTTCATCTGGTCGAACATGGTCACTCCTCGCGGGGGGTGGGTCGGCGGCGGGCATCGATCAGGCTCGCGTCGGGGAAAACTTCCAAGACGTCACGCACCAGCGGCAGGCCCAAGGCCTCGCGGCGGTCGACCGCGTCGGCGCGGCCGTTGACGGGGGCGGGTTCGGGGCCGGCGTCGGGATGCGGTGTTGAAGCTTCCGGGGGTTTCGCCTCGGCCGCTTCGACTCGGACGGGTCGGCCGAGGAGTTGGGTCAGCGTGTCGCCGACGCGTTGGAGCCGGGGGCCGGTGGCGACGTGGTGGACGCCGCCGACGAAGCCGGTGGTCGGGCGCAGGTGCGCGACAGCGGGGGCGGCGTCGGTGTCGAGCGTGGCCAGACGGAAGTGGTCCATCCAGGCGGCAGCGTTGGACCGGCCGACGGTGTCGAGCACGGCGGACCAGACCCCCGGAAGGTCGGCGGGATCGACCCGCGGGGTCGGCGGCGGATCGGCGGGCGGGGGCGGCGGGTCAACGGCCGCTAACTTTTTTTTTTCGCCCCCGGAACTCGCCGCGGCGGCGGGCAGGGCCGCGGCGGCCCCCGACAGCACCGCCCCGACGTCGGCCA
This sequence comes from Planctomycetota bacterium, assembly GCA_039025315.1. Taxonomy (GTDB): domain Bacteria; phylum Planctomycetota; class Phycisphaerae; order Phycisphaerales; family Phycisphaeraceae; genus Algisphaera. Next base: position 5,009 of record JBCCOP010000151.1, read on the forward strand.
TCTTCTCGGCCAGCGCGAGCCGGACGACGGTCGCGTCGAACAGCGCCCGCGGGTTGCTGCTGGCCTTGGCGTGCCGCTGCAGGTTCTCGCAAAGGGCGATCATGTGCACCAGACCCGCGGCGTCGAACCGTTTGGCCAGCTCGACCGCGGCGGGCTTGGCGTCTTCGCTCAGCTCGATCAGCTCGCTGTCCGGGCCGCAGGCGGCGACGAGCATGAGCTGACGCAGCTGCTCGACCAGCACCTCGATCAGCTGGTCCTGTCCGATGCCCCGACC